>CAYGSW010000065.1:0-14317 GCA_964352535.1 uncultured Granulosicoccaceae bacterium
TTCCACGACTGACAGCCCACTGGACACATCAACGCCTGTATCAGCGACTGGAATGATCTCCAATGGCTTTTTCTTGGCCTTCATGATGTTGGGCAGCTTTGCATAGCGTGGTTCGTTCAGGCGCAGATCGGTGGTGACAATGGCGGGCATCTGCACCCTGATGGACTCAAGGCCTGCATCCACTTCGCGGGTTACCTTCAGGGATTCGCCTTCGAATTCCACTTTGGAGGCAAATGTTGCCTGGGCCATGCCGGTGAGTGCCGACAGCATCTGCCCCGTCTGATTGGCGTCGTCATCGATAGCCTGCTTGCCCAGTACCACAAGACCCGGCGATTCCTTTTCTACCACGTGCTTGAAGATCTTGGCGATGGCCAGCGGCTCGAGAAGCTCATCAGTCTCTATCAGAATGCCTCTGTCAGCACCCATTGCCAGCGCTGTGCGGATGGTTTCCTGCGACTGGCTGGCGCCAATCGACACCGCAATCACCTCCGTTGCGTGCCCGGCTTCCTTGATACGCAGGGCCTCTTCAACGGCAATTTCGTCAAAGGGATTCATGGACATCTTGACATTGGCCAGTTCTATGCCGGACTTGTCAGCTTTAACCCGTGCCTTGACGTTGTAGTCAAGAACACGCTTTACGCCTACCAATATTTTCATGCCGAAACAGTTTCCTGATTGTTCATTTCGCGCGATTCTACCCGTTCACACGCTGTTCAAGCCGTGTTTCAGCAGGTTTTCTGACGCATTTCCAGTCCTGACAGTCGTATTTGTGGCAAACACGGTGTCGCTATGACTACTTTGTAGTACGTATCCGGATAGCCATGAGGCTATCTCAGACGCTCAATCCGTGACCGACAGCCTCTCCTGACTACTCGCCGATATCCTCATTCCACAGATCAGGTTCGGCGGCAATGAATTCCGTCATCATCGCTACACAGGCATCGTCATCCAGCACTTCCACCTTCACTCCACGACTGCGGACATAGTCTTCCGGGCCCTGGAAAGTTCGGTTTTCGCCGACCACGACGTGCTTGATGCCATACAACAGCACCGCCCCACTGCACATGTCACACGGTGACAAGGTGGAATACAGGGTGGCACGCTGATAGGTACTGGCAGGCAGACGTCCAGTCTCCTCCAGGCAATCCATTTCTGCATGGCGTATGGTGCTGCCTTTCTGCACGCGCTGATTGTGACCACGACCAATGATCGCCCCGTCGACGACCAGTACTGAGCCAATCGGTATGCCACCTGCCTGACGACCCTTACGAGCCTCTTCGATGGCAGCTGCCATAAATGGTGTGTGATCGGTCATAACAGCATAGTCTCTGGTCAATATATTTCAGGTAAGTTGGACACGTTTTGATCCGCCCGGCTGCGAGCAGTACTCAATCGAGTTGAATGCGCCCGTTGATTTGTACCACGACCGTGGTAGAGCCTGCAGCGATGACCGGAGCAGACTCCACAGATCGGCTGTACGAGGATGATTCCATACTCATCGTACGCACACCGCCATCATATTCAGGGCCACTGTGTTGTGTGCGAATATCAACATCCAAAATACGATAACTGGCACTGTTCATGTTGCGCTGAACCAACGCTGCCCGATCCTTAAAGCTATTCAGTGCGTTTTCTACAAGGACACCCGAGGCTTTTTCACGCGTTGCTGGTTTAACCGAGAGGTCAATACTTTGCACGATCAGCTTCTCCTGAAGTTGCTGAATGGCTTTGCCAGCTGCTGTGAAGTCGTCAGTTTCAAGCTCTATGCTTTGTTGTGCACGCCAACCAATCAATCGTCGCGTTGATGAATTTTCATAGCGAGGGTAGGTTTGATAATCACGCGTTCTGACAGCTATGGCGCTGAATGGCTCAAGCACATCGACAGCCCAACTCATGGTCGCGTTCACTTTGTTGGCTAGAGCCGCTGCATCCTTGTCTTCTTCCTGAACCGTCAGGGTGGCCACCATAAGATCATTGTCTACCTCCACCGATGCCTCGCTGGAGATTCGATACACATCGTAGAGCGTTTCGTGCAGCATTTGCGCACGGGATTGGGCTGGCAGCAGGAGCACGATGATCGCTGCGTATACAAGCAGACATCCGGTTTTGCACAGATTGAACCTGGTGCCTGTCCTGACGTGTTTAAGAGTAGTCAATCTGTTCATAATCTGTCACTCGTACCTGCTTGTCAGCCAATCTTTGCCGCGTACAGCCTTGCAGCACGCACACGACCTCAAAACCACCTGAAACGCCGTAAGCGCAAGCCCCCATCTGCCTGCAAGCGCTCACGCCTCCAGAATTGCACTTACCCCCATGCCACCCGCTGTACAAATCGAAATAAGTCCGCGACCGCTGCCTTTGTCAGAAAGCTGTTTGGCCAGGGAGCCGACAATTCGCGCACCTGTCGCCGCAAACGGATGGCCAACCGCCAGACTGGACCCCACCGGATTCATCCTGTCAGGGTCCACGGAACCCATCGGCTCATCGCGACCCAGCTCACGCTGACAATACTCTGCATCTTCCCAGGCCTTCAAGGTGCACAGTACCTGCGCTGCAAAGGCCTCGTGAATTTCATAGATATCAAAATCCTGCAACGATAACTGAGCGCGCCTGAGCATGTCGCTGACGGCCACCGTGGGCGCCATGAGCAGACCCGCCCCCTGAACAAAATCCACCGCAGCTGTTGCCGAATACGTCAAATAGGCCTGAATCGGCAAGCCTCGCTCGCGAGCCCACTCTTCAGAGCATAACAAGACGCCTGCGGCACCATCGGTCAGTGGCGTACTGTTGCCAGCCGTTAATGTACCTGCCGCACTCTTGTCATAAGCGCACCGCAGCTTCGCCAATGACTCCATGGACGAATCAGAACGCATGTTGTTATCGCGTACAACACCTTCGCAATCGAGTAACAGATCATCATAAAATCCGGCGTCGTACGCAGCGCTTGCCCGTTGGTGGGAGCGCAACGCAAGCTCGTCCTGTGCGACTCTGGTTATACCCCAGGTCTTGGCCATCAGTTCGCAATGTTGTCCCATGCTCATCAGTGTACGCGGCTCATTCACTGAAGGTGGCACCGGTGCCAGCTCCTTGGGCCCGAAGCCTTTGAACAGCGCCAGTTTTGATTTGACATCACGCGCACGCCCCAATGAGACCAGACGCCTCGACAGCTTGTTGTTGAAAACAATAGGCACATCGCTGACCGTGTCGGTACCCGCAGCGATGGCTGACTCTATCTGGCCACAGGCAATCTTGGCAGCTGCCATCATGGCTGCCTGCAAAGAGGTTCCACACGCTTGTTGCATGGTCACTGCAGGGGTTCTGGCTGAAAGCCCTGTACTCAACACAGCTTCTCGCGACAGATTCCAATCGCGCGAATGCGTGATAACCGCCCCGGCATTTACCTCACCGATAAGCTCACCTTCAAGCGCGTAGCGATCGACCATACCGTTGAGCACCGTGCTCAGCATTTTCTTGTTGGAGATGTCGGAATAGGCGCTGTTGGATCGGCAGAAAGGAATGCGTAAACCACCCACGATAGCAACGGGTTTTAATGCTGTAGCCATTACACTGATTCCTTTGCCGGATTAATCTGTTTCAGGTGCTGCATGGGACCACCACGAAACGGCGCAAAGCCCGTACCGAAAATAATACCAGCATCAAGAAGATCATCATCAGCCACAATTCCCTCTGCCGATGCAGCCTTGCATTCGGCCAGAAACGGCAGCATGAGCCTTGTTGCAAGCTGGTCCCCGTAGGGGCTGTTCACATCCACCCGCCGTCTATCAGGTTTTCCTTTCTGCCAGGTATAAAAACCCTTACCCGATTTTTTACCCAGAGAGCCCTCGTCAAGCTTTGTCTGCAACAACGAACGCTGCGCTTCAACGTCACCCTTGATCAGTGTATTGGCTACATTCATACAGACATCCAGCCCCACAATATCGGCCAGCTCGATGGGTCCCATGGGCATACCAAAGTGAATGGCCGACGCATCAATGGTTTGTTGGTCGATACCTTCCAGCATCAAGGTGAATGCTTCCATCAAGTACGGCGCAAGCACACGGTTTACCAGAAATCCTGGTGAGCTTTTCGTCGGTAGTGGGAAGCGGTTAATCTGCGCACAGAACGCACATCCCCGGGTTACCCAGATCTGATTTGTTGTTGCTGCGTGAACAACTTCCACCAACGGCATCTTGGCTACGGGGTTGAAAAAATGCAGGCCGATAAGTCGAGACGGATCAGCAAGATCACGCGCGAGGTCCTCGAGCAGCAACGCTGATGTATTGGTTGCCATAACGGCATGCTCGGACAAATTCGGCTCTATAGCGGCATATAAGGCCCGTTTCGCATCAGCGTCCTCAAATATAGCTTCGATAACAACGTCGGCACGAGACACGCCGCGCCCTTCCACATCCGCAATAAGCCTTGCCGTGGCTGCTCCAACAGCAGCTTTTTTCTTCAAGCGTTTTTTAAACAGGCTCTTTGCCCGCTTGAGTGCAGGTTCGATATATTCCAGCGCGCGATCCTGCAGCGTAACTTCAAACCCTTGCAATACACACCAGGTGGCGATGTCCCCACCCATCACGCCAGCGCCAATCACATGCACTCGCCTGACCTTGAAATCCTCTGCCCGGCCAAGCCCTTTCATCCTTTCACTCAGAAAGAAAATTCGCCGAAGATTACGAGCGGTATCACCCACCATAAGCTCGCCTACATGTTTTGCCTCACCTTCAAACATGCGCCGCCGGTTATCCCTGTGCTCAGCCCACAGATCGATCATGGCAAACGGTGCCGGGTAATGATCCGGGTTGGCTTTTTCGGCCGTCTTGCTGCGCAGGACTCTGGCAAGCCCGGCGCGCGCTGGCTGATGATTGGTTATGCGTGCCAAGACAGCCAGTTTACGAGGCTTACGCTTTTTCAGGACCGCCCGGCGTGCAGCCCATCGAAGCGATGAGAATTCATCCACCAGTTCATCGATGGCACCGATTGCTCGCGCAGCTGGCGCTTTGAGCATCTTGCCCGTGAGCATCAGTTGCATACCCTGCATGCCACCAACACGTTCAGTAAAGCGTGTAGTACCTCCAAGGCCCGGAAAAATACCCAATTTGACTTCCGGAAAACCCACGCGCGTTTCTGGAACGTTCAGCGCACAGATGTAGTCGCAACACAGTGCAAGCTCCAGCCCACCGCCCAATGCAAAACCGTGGATGGCTGCCACCTTATGACAGGCAAGATTTTCCAGTGCCGAGAACACCTCGTGGCCTTGCCGAATCTTGGCACTAACCTGGCTGGCTTCTTCGAACGCGTCAAATTCGCGGATATCCGCTCCCAGAATGAAACTGGCAGGCTTGGCGGATTGAATAACCAACCCCGCAAGTGTCATTTTCTGAGCTTGCTGGACAATCTGTCCAAGCTCGAAAATAACCGCCTCGGATAGGGAATTGCTGCTCTCACCTTTACGATCACAAGATAACCAGAGAATGCTCTGCGCATCAAGCTCTACCTGCCAGTGATCGTATTCACCGGTAAAAACCTGCTCGGACGTATCACTCATAAAGTCAACTCGGTGTAAAACGTGGTGGAACTTCAGGGGTTTATTCGCACAATCTCACTAAATCCACGCGGTGAGGCATCACATTCTACCGCTTGCCCATGCGAGCAAGCTTGCAGGCTAACCTCCCGATGCTGGCTTGACAACAAACAAGCAGTCAATTTCACAGCTGCGGCAAGCGACTACCAGCTTTTGACACCGAGCTACCTGCCCGGTTCCCGCCCCCGCCTTCCGGCTTATCCTGCTCTGCAGCAAGCTGCTGCAATGCATTCTTGAGATCCTCGGCAAGAGTGTTCAGTTCGACAGTGAGCTCTGGCATGGTGGCTGTATACCCTGACCGGCTGTAGAGTGCGGACTGAAGCTGTGCAAGCTTTTGACGAGCGGCACCTGGCGGCAATCTGTTCTGAACATCATCCAGCGTTCCGGGCTGATCTTCTAACCATTGCTGCCCGGCCCATTCAAGGACTACACGTTTGATTTCGTGTAGATCGCCCTCCTTACAAGCAGCCTCCACCTGACCCAGTGGAGCAAAGTGTCGGTACAGCGCACCTACCTGATTGGCCATTACAAACTTGCCAGGGCGCTGTGATCTGTCTGCCTGCTCATTACCTGCATGACTGAGTCTGGTTCGCAATACAAGCCAGGCAATGGCACTGGTAATCCACAAACCCAACGCAGTCAGTGCAAACAGCCGCCAACGCTGAACGGATGTTTCCAGGTCGGCAAGACGTGCGCCAGGCAATGCCGCGCTAGTTGCCAAAGGTTGTGAAGCACCCGAATCAGCCAAGGGCTGCAAGGTTTGCGCAGGTGTTGCACTGCTGTTGGAAATCTCGGCACTGTTATCTGTCAGTCCGCCAATGAGCGCATCACCTGCAGGTTCTGCAGGACCCGCTACACCCGTGCTGTTCGAGTCAAGACTGGATGCCAAGACAGTAATCGACTCTGCTGGCAACTCCGCTACTTCGGTCTCGCCCGTTAATGTATTGAACCATTCGATGTTTATCGCCGGTAGCGACAATGTGCCGCTTCGCTGTGGAATCAGTGCCCAGTTAATCCGCTGCTCTGATATCAGTCCGGATGCGCCTTCACCCATACCGCGTTTCGGATCCTCAGCGTACAGACTCAATCCGTCGATAGCCGGAATGCTGATCTCCGGAAGCTGAGAATCCAGTACACCTTCCGCTCGCAGTACAAGGGTACGGGTTAGCGGTTGATCAACCTGCGCGTTATCGGGATCGCCTTGCCACTGACTGGACAACGACACGTTTTGCGCAGGTAGCCACCAGGCTGCACCTGACGGGGGACGGGCTTGCACATCGAGAGTGATGGCATCACTGCGACGGGTCAGTTTGCGCGTTGGTGAGAAGAAGCCTCGCACACGACCAGGGTCGGCAGGCACGGTAACACTCAGCGTTATCGGCTCAATGGTCAAGGGACCACTTTTTTGCGGAAACATAGCGAAACGTCGTTCGGTCACGTTGTATTCGCGCCCGTCAACCATCTGGCGAAGACTTCTGTCATCGCCGATTCGTTCCACCACAAGGTCATCCGCTTCAGGCACATCCAGACCACCATCGACAATGTCAATAGCCTGAAATACACGAAGTGTCATCACAACTTGTGACTGTACCCAGGGTGTGGTGGTGTCAACTTCTGCCTCCAGATACACATCACGGGCAGCACCCTTAGGCACCTCGCTGACGGTCAATGTTAACAGCTGGGTTTCCAGATCCCCGACCTTGACTGCAGGCACTGTAAAGATACCCTGCCCTCTGGGTAATAGCTCCAGCGCCCAGGTAACGACACTGGTGTTCACTGCCCGATTATCAGAACCGATGACCGTACTGATTTGCCGCGAGCTGGAGCGCCCCACCACATCAAAGTCCCTGGCCAGCGAAGAGGCATCCAGTTCAGCATCAATACCAATAGCGGTAATGGTCAACGTCACGGATTCGTCACGCGTGATTGTCGATGAACTGAGCTCTGCACGCACACTGACATCTTGCGCATACACAATTGACACGCAGGACAGGCACGCCATGAGCACAAGCACTGCGAACATGAAAACCGGGCCTATGCTTGTGTAATGCTGCCTGGGTACGTCAGATGTCATGCTTACATTCCTACCAGGGCTGAGCGGCATCACGCACCTCCGGATACTCTGAACGATGACTTTGTTCCAGCTTGCGACGCAACAACCCGGCAGGGTCATCGGGAATTCGTCGTAACCATTGTTCTGTAGCTTGCTCAGTTTCACTGAGCGGTTGCTGAGACTGCATGGCATTGTCTG
Organism: uncultured Granulosicoccaceae bacterium; assembly: GCA_964352535.1. Lineage (GTDB taxonomy): Bacteria > Pseudomonadota > Gammaproteobacteria > Granulosicoccales > Granulosicoccaceae > Granulosicoccus. The sequence goes on from CAYGSW010000065.1 coordinate 7,839, forward strand.
CGGGTGTATCCGTTTCGCGCTCATCATTGCCCTGATCACCCGCACGGGCTTGCGCTTCGAGTGCATCACGGGCAGCCTGCTCATCCTGCTGTCGCTGTGCCTCGGACTGGCTTTGCTGTTGTTCATCGTTGCCGCTCTCGCCGCCACTGGCATCAGCTTGCTCAGCATCCTGTTGTTCCTCAGACTCACCCTGCTCACTGTTCTGTTGATCTTCGGAAGGGTCACCCGATTGCGAAGACTCCTGTTGCTCGCCTTCACCGTCTGACGATTCATTGCGCTCACCACTCTGATTGTCGGGTTGCTGCTGTTGTTGTTGTTGCTGCTGCTGCTGAATAAGCTGCTGTGCAATGTCTCGGTTATGCTCAGCGTCAGCGAATTGCGGGTCTTGCTCAAGGACTTTGTTGAACGTATCGACTGCCTGTTCGTACAAACCAGCCTGCACCTCGCTAACACCCTGGTTATAGAGTGCACGATTGGCCTCTGCTGCATTACCCTCAAGCTGAGCTTCCAATGCTGCTTCAGCAAACAGGCTGGCTGCCGCATCGAACTCGCCCGCCTTGTGTTCAGCAACTCCCTGCCATTGGGTATCGGGTGCCAGCTGCCTGAGCTGATCGATATCACTTGCTTGCAATGCAGATTGCGCGCGTTGCTCGGGTGTCCGCCACCAGTCAACACCATAGGCATGTGCAGACAATCCAAGCAGCAAGATGCTGAGCATCACAGTATTCAGCTTTTTCATATCAGGCAACCATTCCTCGACGAAACAGCAGCAAGGCCCCGATCATCAATGGCCAGACAAGCCAGGGAGAGTATTCAACCCAATACGTCTTTCGGGTAGCCTCTTCCGGGTCACCTGCTTCTACGGCGATCGCATCCCGTACAGATGCAAGCTGATCGATATCACTGGAGTCTGTTGTTAATCTGACCGCACGACCTGCTCCGGAATTTGCAAGATCGCGCATGGCCTCCATTCTCACTTGCGGTACGACAATGCTGCCATCGGCTTCAGTAAGGAACTGGCCCTGCTCGTCGCGCAATGGTTTGCCAGCACTGGTGCCCACAGCCAGAACTGACAGCCGGTGGCCGAGTTTGCGCGCCTCGTCAGCCGCATTGATATCCCGTGAGCCCACGTCCTGGTCGCCGATATACAGCATGTGGCCTTGCAGCACCCCAGCCTGTTCGAACAGCTCCACTGCACGCTCAATGGCAAGATCAAGGCGACTGCCCTGCACCGGCATGATGTCCGGACTTAATGAAGGCAGAAACGCACTGACAGTACGGGTATCTTCTGTCAGTGGACTGATAACGTAGGGGCGTTCTGTGAAGGCGATCAAGCCAATCTGGCGGCCCTCACTCTGTGCCAGCAGATCAGCTAACTTGAATCTGGCGCGCGTCAGACGATTTGGCGCTATGTCATCAGCGAGCATGGAACGCGACAGATCAAACAACACCAGTTCTGCCTGTTGTGCCTGAAACACCGGTACGTCCTGCTGTTGCCAGACAGGTCCTGCCAATAGCAACAGGGCCAACGCCCATCCAGCGAACAGGGCCCAAGGCCAACGCGCGCTGTGACTGGCGTCGCCATCAATGACGTAGGGTTGCAATTGCGGGTCAACGATGGCGTCCCACGCACTGGCACCGACGCCGCGTTTGAGCCATAACACCACGACAATCAGCAGTGGCAGAAGGCCCCAGAGCCAAAGCGGCCGCATCCATTGAAAGTCGGATTCATTCATGGCGAGTTCGCACCATTACGTACGGGTAGTCGCAGCGCAGATAGCACAGAAGGATGAAGCGCCGCCCATAGCAAATTTAGCAACAGTGCCGCACCCAATGGCCAGGCAAACAGCTCATCGAGCGGACGAAACTCCTGCGTATCCTGTTCGGTAGGTTCAAGCCGATCAATTTCCCTATAGATATTGGCCAGCTCTTGCTGGTTTCGCGCCCGAAAATATTGACCACCCGTGATCTCACTGATACCGCGCAATGTTTCCTCATCCAGCTCGCTGCGTTGCTGCCTGCCCAATGATCCGAATGTGGGACCGGAACGCTCTGACCCAACACCAATGGCATAGATGCGGATGTCGCTGCGCGCTGCCACCGACGCTGCCTCCAGCGGTTCCACCACACCGGCAGAATTGGCTCCGTCGGTGAGCAGGATAAGCACCCTTGAGGCTTCCGGTCGCTCGCGCAGGCGTTTGACACCCAAACCGATGGCATCGCCGATGGCTGTGGATCGACCGGCAAGACCCACAGTGGCCTCGGCTAGAAAGTGCTTGACCGTTTCATGATCGTAGGTGAGTGGAGTCTGCACATAGGCTTGTGAGCCAAACATGATCAGACCGATGCGATCACCGGTTCGACGGGCCACAAAATCCTGCGCCACCTGCTTAACCACTGCCATGCGAGTAGCACGAGTATTACCCGCATACAAATCAGTTTCTCGCATGCTGCCCGATATATCGATACCCATCAGCAAGTCTCGACCGGTAACAGGCACGCCCAGAGGTTCGGCAAAGGTCTGTGGTCGTGCGGCAGCAGTGACCAGTGCCAGCCACGCCAGCGCCAGGATGACAACGCGTAGCCAGCGTCTCGTTGCACCTTGCACCGTACCCTGTGTATACGCCCTGTACGGCTCGATGTCCGGAACACGCAATGCTCTGGCATGTCCTTGCGGCCGTGCAGGCAATAGTGCATAAATCAGCAAGGGCAGCGGTAACGCAAAAAATGCCAGTGGGTATAGCCAGCTAATGGCATCCGGAAAATTCATGAGCGCACACCAGAGCTGTTTGTTTTTCCAGCAGCGTCAATCAGTATTGCCACAACGTCCATCAGTGCGTGCAAGTCGTTTGCGCTCAGCTCCGGGCTGGGCTGGTACGGCCCATGTTCGAGCAGCTGGCCATAACCGTTTCTGAACACCTGTTTTCCGCAGATCTCATCGAGCACATCCAGCCAGGCACCCCCTTGCAGGGCTGCTACCTCGGCACGCGGCCGAGCCATCAGTGCAACACGTCTGACCAGACGTGATAGGCCGGATAGAGAGTCAGCAACCTCCACTTCACCCACGTTCTGACGCAGCAACTCAAGCTCGGCGCGCGCATCACGCTGCCATCCACGTTGCTGATAGCGTCGGTAGAGTTTGAATGCCAGCAGCATCAATAACAAACAGCCAGCCAATACGATCCACCAACCCAACGCCGGGACAGCGCTGACCGTTGGAGGCTGAATATCACGCAGCTGGGATAACAACGCTTGTGTGTCGTTCACACAACCTCCCGATCAATCGCTCCCTGGGCCTGCGGCGACAGTATTCTGGTGGCGCAATCGAGTATGGGCTCGTGAGTGGATACCGTGATGTAGCGGTGTCGTTGTTGTACAAAAAGGCTCTTCAACGATTGCTGTCGCTCATCGAATTCCTGTGCATAGCGTTGCCTCTCAGCCTTGGAGCCCACCGATAACATCCAACGCGCTGCCTTGTCTTTGGTGCTTGCACTTATCGGGTATTGACCTGGTGCTGGTAATGCGTAATCAAACGGATCGCAGATGTGAACAGCCACAACGTCCATCGCATTTAGCGAGCTACCCAGCGTCTTGCGTGCGGTCTCATCAAATCCTTTGAAATCACTCAGCAGAACAACCGTGCTGCCACCATGCACACCATGGCGCAATCGTCGCAAACTCTTTACAAACTGATCACCCTGCGCTGCCGGTATACGTTGCTGGCCCGTGTGGATGGCACGGAACAAGGCCATCAAGCCTCGCCGACCCGACTGTGGACGAATCTCGGTGTGCCAGTCATCAGTGAAGACAAAGCCGCCAACCCGATCATGGGACGCCACTGCACACCAACCCAGCAGAGATGCCAGACGTGCGGCCATCATCGATTTGTACATGCCACGTGTGCCAAAGCGCATGTTGGCGCGAAAATCCACAAGCAGTAAAACGGGACGCTCACGCTCTTCCACAAACAGCTTGGTGTGGGCTTTGCCAGTGCGTGCCGTGACCTTCCAGTCAATCATGCGCACATCGTCACCAGATTGGTACTCTCGCACTTCCGCAAAGTCCAGCCCACGGCCCAGTCGTCTGGATACGGAGCCACCGCTTTGAGGCGCAGCACTTTTACGCTGCACTTGCCTTTGCAAGGCTACCGAAGCTGCCCGTAGCCCCAACAACTCTTTCAGGGAAGTGCTGGCAGGTGATGAAAACTGCAACTGCACAGCCTGGTCGAGCGATAACGAGCGCTGTTTTGCTGACGGGCTCATCCGGGGTCAAGGCACAGCAATCAGGCTTAACAGCGAATCGAGTACGTCGGCGCTAGTAATGCCATCGGCTTCTGCTTCAAAGGACAGCAATATACGATGGCGCAGCACGTCATGAAAGATAGCCTGCACATCGCCGGGCGATACGTAGTCGCGACCATCAAGCCACGCGTGGGCGCGCGCACTCGCATCCAGACACAGAGTACCGCGTGGGCTTGCACCGTATTGAATCCAGCGTGCCAGCTGTTCGTCATGTCGGGAAGGATTTCGGGTGGCGGTAATCAAACGCACGATATAGTCCTCTATATCGGTAGCCATGAAAACCTCCAGCACCTCGCGCCTGGCAGCAAACAGGTCTTGTAATGCAAATCGTGTATTGGCTACTTCAGCTTTTTCAAGTGTTGATGTATCGCTGCCGGTATCAGTCCTGCTAGCGTTGCCGCCATGCGTATTTGCCAGAGCTTCAGCACGCACCAGTCGCAAGATGTCCGCCTCATGGCGCGCATCCGGATAATCAATCAGCACTTGCATCAAGAAGCGATCAAGCTGCGCCTCGGGCAAGGGATAGGTCCCCTCCTGCTCGATGGGGTTTTGCGTCGCCATCACCATGAACGGTGTGGGCAGGGCGTAGGTCTGATGACCCACTGAAATCTGCTGCTCAGCCATGGCTTCGAGCAAGGCAGATTGTACTTTGGCCGGCGCTCGATTGACCTCATCAGCCAGGATCAGATTGTTGAAAAGGGGCCCTTGCTGGAAAACGAATGTGCCATCGGCTGGTCGGTATACTTCTGTGCCTGTCAAATCGGCAGGCAGCAGATCAGGCGTGAACTGCACACGCTGGAAATCGGCTTCTATGCAATCCGAGAGCGCTTTGATGGCTCGCGTTTTCGCCAGACCCGGTGCACCCTCCACCAGAAGATGGCCATCGACAAGAAGTGCAATCAGTAGCCGATTGACCAGCACCGGCTGGCCGACAACTGACGCTTCAATCTGTTTACTGAGTTGTTGTACTGCAGAGAGTGCACTCAAGAACTTGTTACCCTTACTGTAAATGAACCTGTCGCTTCTACGGCGTTATTGTCACCAAGGAGCTCAACAGTAACCCTTGCCGTACCAGCCGTGAGACCACGCACAAAACCGTCGTCAATTCTGGTGGTATCGATAATGTCTGCGTTAACACCGTTTTCTACAGTCACTGAAAATCTGAGGTCCCCAATCCGCAGATTGGCTTCTTCGTCATCCTCGTCGAATTCAGATCCACGCTGAACTTCCAAGGGAAACTGTTCAGGAAACTGCTCTCCAATAGCGATTTCAAGAACGCCATCGCTGCGTGGCAGATTAATCGACAACTGATCAGACTCACTGCTGGTACTCGCATTAATAACAACAGACTGCTGCTCAGCAAAAAGGTCACCACAACTGGCCTGCACCACGGCGTTTCCGGCCGCAAGCCCCAGCAGCTGCCCACCGGTAGCGGCGGTATTACCAATGCTGGCAATGGCATCACCTGATACCACTTCCCAGTTCACGTTAGCTGTGATGTTCGACGAGCGAGTGTTTGCCAGCACTGGATTATCTGTTACGCCTTCATTGGTTTCACCACTGTTCGAGTTATAGGTACCGGTGGCCGTAAATTCAAAGGTGTTACCCACGTTTACCGCTGCAGTGGTAGGTAATATGTCGATTGATTCAAGGTTGCTGAGTACATTCAACCGGCGGGTTGCCGGTAGAACATTGCCTGCCGTAGCTGTGAGTATCAGCTCTCCGGGCAACAGTGCGTTGAGGCTTGCATTGGCATTATCAAGGCTGGTGACAACACCCCTGCTAGCATCGACAACATCGAATGACACTCCCTCCGTCAAGGTTCTGTCTGTGAGATCATCAAAGCGCCCCACGACATAATAGTCTTGCGGCAGGCAGCGTTCGAGTGTCTCCGGACCTTCAATCGAACTGACTATCGTTAGAGAACTCTGGTTGACCCTGATAGGGAAAGGCTCCGAGCGAATGCCACCGATCGACACAGTTATCTGCGTCTCGCCGTTCTCATGGGCTACGATGAAACCATCCTCACTGACACTGGCCACATTGGGATTGCTGGACAGCCAGCTTCTGTCGGACGCACTCAGCGTGATGCCGCCAGGCGCATTGGGATTGGGGGCGGGATCTGCATCCGTGACTGTGTCTGTGTCTGTGTCTGTGTCTGTGTCTGTGTCTGTGTCT
>CAYGSW010000065.1:14417-15923 GCA_964352535.1 uncultured Granulosicoccaceae bacterium
CTGTGTCTGTGTCTGTGTCTGTGTCTGTGTCTGTGTCTGTGTCTTCGTCAGTGTCAGTACTGGCATCTGTCAGGCCGTTGATACCCAGTTGAAGTGTTTGATCAGGATTTATCACTAGTTCGGGCTGCGAGTTGGCAGGCGGCACGATGGCAATGCCGGTCAGCCCCAGTGTTGTTACTTCCACTGATTCCTGAAAGGGACGGGACTCACCTTCACAAGCACCCAGCAAAACAACCGTGAACAGAAAAGGCGCAACAATCAGGTGCCGTGCATCGAATCTATTCATGGTGCGTTCACTCTCAAGCCAAGCACTAAGCCGTCTAGCCGCAATGGCTCATCCGCGTTGTAATGACGATATTCTGCTGTGAATAATAAATGGGGAAAACGTATCAACCGTTGCATCAATCCCACGCTGACGCGTATGCCGGTAAAGTCTTCATTGACAGAACGCACTGTGGCTAAGCTGTTTGAGTTGAACGTCTGATCCAGTGTGTAGTTAACGGCGCCAAGCACAATGTACCCTCGTACCCCACGCAGAGGTGGCGACTGAAAACGTGCGGCAATGCCATAGGCTTGTTCGATGGCCAACTCGAAATCCTCATCTTCGCCAGCGGCAAGTTCGGTGTCAGCAAACACCTCGATACCGATATTGGGAAATACATACGCACCGATGGTGAGCGAGCCGAATATCGGATAGAAGTCAAGCTCAGAGTGCCTGACGCCGCCTGTACCGACCTGCAATTCACCATACACCCGGCCTTCGGCGATTGCCTGAGACGACGCTACTAGTAGTACACATGCAATCAGCCAGCGCACGGTTCACCTCAATGATTGTTAAACGAGAGTAGTGACGCCCCTACCCGGGCTGTCTGGGGACTGCGGCTGTATACGTTTGTGCGGCACTCTTCGCGTCGTACCCGCAGATTCTTTCAGTTTAACAAAATTAACATGCGCCAAGCGCTCAACTTGGTGGGCACTCCGCGGCTGCGTATACCGGTGTCAGTGCATCTTTCTGCACCATCACGACGCAACCCTCGTTATCTGCAGGCCTGGTAATAGTGAATATCATGTCAACGCTGCCAGAGACCTCACCGAGCTTTGTCAAAGACGTCGCTATATGGTGATTTGTCAGGGTTTTCTCGCTGTTCTCGCCTCCAGTGATCATGGTTTGCGCTTTTTTGATGTACCTGGCCACGCTGATATCGGTGCCGGCCAGCTCCTCAATTCTAGCGGACGATCCTGTCACACTGATTTTCAGGCTGTCGGGGTCGTCATCCGCCGAAACAGTGATGTTGAGCATTTGCTCCACGTTACGATTCAATGCCTTGGTGATATGTCGTCGATTACTACCAACTGTTGCAAAACGTCCGTTGATAACCGCCTGCGGCGTGTAGACACCCGGACGACCTGCCAGTGCAGCCGCATTGTATTCTCTCTGCCTTAACGAGAACTCCGGCTTGGAGAAAGGATCAACAAAATTGCCTTTATTCCCGTGTACCAGATCAT
>CAYGSW010000065.1:15933-24092 GCA_964352535.1 uncultured Granulosicoccaceae bacterium
GTAGTCAACATGAAACTCCAACGCCATAAGCTGATCGTCGGCAGCGAGTAATTCCCCAAGCAGCTCATCAGCCGATGGGCACGATGAGCAGCCATGAGATGTGTAAAGCTCGATAAGCTTGAGTGTGCCAGGTGCAGAGTCGTCTTGCTGTGCCAATACAGGCGCTGACAGACACAGACTCAACAAGACTGCGCAGCCAGCAATCCGACCAATGACGTGCCGTACTGAGCGCAAAGACGTTAGCACGTCACCTACATTCAATAGGTTAGAATTCCGTAACGGGAGCTTTGTGTTTTTCATGCCAGTTCGAATGTGATTAGTTGCTGCGTGGGTTTGCACAACAGCTTTCACAGTTGAGTAACTTTGCTTGCTAATTGGTTCCCTTTAATCTTGCAAAAGCGTCCAGAGCTCGCAATCGTGTCTCTTTCAGATCAACCAGAGGTAACGGATAATCGAGTGCCTGTTGATCAGCTTGATTCAACTCCCAGGGTTTGTGTACAAATTTATCGCTGACTGAAGCAAGCTCTGGCACCCAGTGACGCACATAAGTGCCTTGCTTGTCGAACTTTTCACCCTGAAGAACGGGATTGAACACCCTAAAAAACGGAGCAGCATCTGCGCCACACCCGGCCGTCCATTGCCATCCCATGGCGTTGCTGGCCAGATCAGCGTCTACCAGTGTGTCACGAAACCATGTTTCGCCCGATTGCCAGGGAATCAGAAGATTCTTGATCAGGTAGGAGGCAACGATCATCCGCACCCGATTATGCATCCAGCCGGTGGCATACAACTCACGCATGCCGGCGTCGACAATCGGCACTCCGGTCTGTCCGCGCTGCCAGCGATGCAAATGCTCCGAGGTATTCCTGGCCCACTCGAACCGCTCAAAGCGCTTGTCCAGCGGGCTGTCGATGGTGTGCGGAAAATGATATATCAGGCAATACGCAAATTCGCGCCAGACGATTTCCTTGGCAAACGTCTCCTCTCCCTCAACCAGCTCAGCCAGTGCCCGTCCGTTGGCCAGCTTCTTGATAACGGTTCTGGGACTGATTTCACCAAAATGCAGATGCGGTGAGAGCCTTGAAGTGCCTGTCTGCCCTGGCAGGTTGCGCCCCTCATCATAGTTGGCAACGTGTTTTTTCAAAAAGGCGGTCAGCTTTTTCTTCGCCGCCGACTCACCCACCTGCCAATGCGAAATCATTTGAGCAGGCCAGTCTTTATCGGGTAGATAGCCCAGCTTATCCAATGCCATGCGACCCGATATCGACTCAAGAATTTTTTTGCTGGCCGCCGGGATGTTTCGTGGTGCTGCCACAGGCTCGACCAGATTACGACGCTCATCCATCATCCGGGCTGCCGCTCGCCAGAAAGGGGTATAAACGCGATAAGGTGTGCCATCGCCTTTCAGGTTTTCCCAGGGCTCGAAGATCAGCAACCCGTTGCTGGTGGCAGGCTCCAACGCTTTCAGGGCCGTCTTGATGCGTTTGTCGCGCTCTATGGTTGCAGGGTCGTAGCAACGGTTCCAGAAGATGCGCGATGCTCCTGTATCACTCAACAGCTTTTCAAGCACTGCAAGGCTGTCACCTTGCAGATGTACCAGAGCATTACCCTTTTTTTCAAGGCTGGCATGCAATGCCTGCAGGCTGTGATGCAGCCAGACACGACTTGCCTCGCCTAGCTGGCTCACACTCTGATCCATGGGATCATCGATGAACACACAGACCACTGATTCACACTGCTTGCACGCCTGAGACAAAGCCGGATTGTCCTCTAGGCGAAGATCCTGACGAAACCAGACAACACCAATAGTCACAATATTATTTTCCCTGTTGCATTGCTGAGCCGATGTGGTTTGATCACCAGAAACTTTACATACGACAATCAACGGCAGGGTGATTTGCCGTCTATCTTGAAACCAGTGCAGCATGAGCGACAGTGACTGCTGAATAGGCGGATTCATCAACATCGATTGGCGACATGACACCGCGCGAGGCCGTGCCCAGCTCTGCGGCATTGGCCTCATCCGTGTCCAGATGCATTTCCAGCGCATACGTATCCTTGACCCGAACCAGCACGTCACCAAACACAAGATCCCGCTCACCACCCACAATAGCCACGGATACTTCATCCTTGTCGTTTACGCCAAACCGCACCGCGTCGTCGGTGTTCATGTGGATATGGCGCCGTGCGCAGATAAGCCCCTCAGAGAGTGACACTCTGCCATGTGTACCTTCCAGCGTGATGCGGGCAGAACCCGCAACATTGCCCGAATCACGCACAGGCGCGTCCACGCCCAGAGTGTACTCGTCGGTTCTAGAGATTTCGATCTGATCAACCTTGCGCAGCGGGCCCAGCACTCTGACATTATCGATGCGTGCCCTCGGACCAATCAGACTGACGCGCTGTTCACATGCAAACTGACCGGGTTGCGAAAGATTCTTGACTGGTGTAGGCCGGGCATCAGCACCAAACAAGGCAGCAAAGGTGTCACGGGTGAGATGACAATGACGGGCGCTGATGGCAATGGGAATGCTAAGTTTTGTGGCACAAGCAGACTTTCCGACAAGCTCAGAGCTTTGTCTGGCGATCATCAGCTCTTCGTTGGTCTTGACCACAATAGCCTCCACACGTGATCGCTCTGTAGTAATCAATGCGTATTCGTTGTCGTTCTTGATACTGGCATCCCGATTACGATCTTCATCGAGGATGACACCCAGAAACTCCAGTCGCTGCAGAATACGCCCGCGCATACTGGCACTGTTTTCACCGATGCCGCCAGTAAACACGATGGCATCCACGCCACCCATAGCCGCTGCGTACGCGCCAATGTACTTGCGGGCACGATGCGCGAATACGTTGATTGCCAGACGTGCACGATCATGACCCTCAGCTGCAGCCTTCTCGATTTCGCGAAGATCATTACCCAGCCCTGACAAACCGGCCAGGCCACTTTGCATATTGAGCAACTCGTCAAGCGACGTGGCGTTGTAGCCAGCACGCAGCAACGACAACAATACGCCGGCATCCACATCACCCGAGCGTGTGCCCATCACCAGACCTTCAAGCGGCGTATTGCCCATACTGGTCTCTGCCGATCGACCATACTCTACGGCGCACGCACTGGCTCCATTGCCCAGGTGCAGGGTGATGATGCGAAGCTCATTGATGGGTCTTTGCAGAAAATCTGCCGCGATGGAGGCGGCATACTCATGCGATATACCGTGGAAGCCGTAGCGCCTGATGCCTTGCGCCTGAGCAACCTCTTGATTGATGGCATATGTGATAGAGCGCCGTGGCATGCGAGCATGAAAGGCAGTATCGAACACCGCGACATGATGCGCATCGGGAAGCTTTTGTCGTGCTGCATGAATGACTGCAAGACTGAATGGATTGTGCATGGGGGCATCAGGCACAAAACGTTCGATGGCATCCAGCACGGTCTGATCGATAAGAGCCGCTGTTGAATAGTCTGGCCCACCATGAACCACTCTGTGGCCAACGATGTTAATGGTGTGTTCCTGCATCAGCTGGAGGATGTCTGCAATGGCCTGCTGGTGCGGGCCCTGTTTACCGTCAACGGGAGTACCCAATCGTTCTCGTTTGCCCGCAAGCAGCAGCTGCTCATTGTTGAACAAGGCGTACTTGATGCTGGAGGATCCGCAGTTGAGTACCAGGATATTCATAGATTGATGTGAGCTTTGAAAACCGGAAACGTTACCCCAGAAACGCAAAACCCCGCGGATGCGGGGTTTTGCTTACTACTTAGGTCGGAAGACCTAATTACATCGCAGAAACGTTGACCGCCGCTGGACCTTTTTGGCCTTGTTCGATGTCGAAGCTCACTTTCTGACCTTCGTCAAGTGTCTTGTACCCATCACCAGTGATGGCTGTGTGGTGGACGAATACGTCCTTGCCGCCATCTTCAGGAGCGATAAAGCCGAAACCTTTCGCTGCGTCGAACCACTTAACTGTACCAGTACTCAAGATAATACCCTGTATATAAAAACAACAAACGGACGTTGGTGGTACGGAGCGGGTAGCTATTGTGCTCCTCAGACTCTCGTGCCAAACCTACACCCTTTACAATGACCTTTCACACCCGCATTGCGCTTCTGAGAGCGTCGCTGAAATGCTGCAAGTCGCTTAAGCTAACAATTCACAAGAATTCACTTGGAACCATCAACGATAGCAATATAAGTATTTTGTCCACCGAATACAAGCTTCAGTTAGCATTTTCGGGAGTTTAGAGGTGACATTCACGCTACACTTGTTGGCTGTGGAGGCTAGAATCGCACATCTCGCTCCCCTTCCAGCGCCCTATCAGCTCTTTACGCGGCTCTCAGCGCAAAAAATCAGACACCTTAAAAAGTAGACCATGACTCAAGTATTTACTGCCGGTCAGCGCTGGATTAGTGACGCCGAATCCGATTTGGGGTTAGGAACCGTTCTAGAAGTGGAATTTCGTCAAATAACCGTCGTATTTCTGGCTACGGGTGAAACGCGCATCTATGCCAAGGAGACCGCACCGTTAACCCGAGTGGCATTCCAGGCTGGAGACCAGATTACAAGTCATGAAGGTTGGGAGCTTAAGGTCGAGAGCGTCATCGATGAAGACGGGCTACTGACCTATCAGGGCACTCGCGCCGACAGCGGCGAAAGCGTCATGCTCAATGAAGCGGGGCTGGATAACTTCCTGCAGTTTCGCACACCCAGAGATCGGCTGTTCGCAGGGCTTATTGATGGCCAGCGCTGGTTCAACCTGCGCCGGCAAGTCTTCGAATTCAGACACCAGATTGCGCAATCGCCCGTCAAAGGCCTCATGGGCGCACGCGTCGCCATTCTTCCTCATCAGATTTACATTGCGGTAGAAGCTCTGAAGAGACGCAGTCCGAGACTATTGCTGGCCGATGAGGTGGGCCTTGGCAAGACCATAGAAGCTGGCATGGTGGTACATGGCTCCCTGACCAATTCGCTGGTGTCCAGAGTACTCATCATTGTGCCGCCTGCATTGTTGCATCAGTGGCTGGTGGAGATGCTCCGAAAATTCAATCTGAGCTTTCGCATCATTGACGATGAGCGATACGAAGAGCTTGCACCCTCTGCACCCGATGGCAATCCGTTTCTGGCCGAACAGCTGGTCCTTTGCTCCATGGATACTCTATTAAACAATGACGACATTGGCGATGCTGCGGCTAGCGCAGGTTGGGACATGCTAGTGGCTGATGAAGCCCATCATCTGCACTGGGAGGAAGGTAATCCCTCAGCAGCGTACACACTGGTAGAAGAGCTTGCGATGGAGACTGAATCGGTATTGCTGCTCACAGCCACTCCGGAACAGATGGGTCAGTCCGGACACTTTGCCCGCCTGCGGCTCCTGGATCCCGAGCGTTTTGGCTCTTTGCAACAGTATCAGCAGGAAGAAGCACAGTTCGGCTGGCTGGCAAGCGTTGCCAACAAACTCAACGATCACATAGCACTGGATAGTACCGAAATTGATCAGCTTGAAGCGCTGTTGGGTGATGCCTTTACTGACACCCAGAGAAAGACTCTGAGCAATGGTGCCGCCCTTGCAGTAAGTGAGTTGGCAGCCTCAATTGTAAACAATCTCATCGACCGTCATGGCACCGGACGCCTGATGTTCAGAAACACCCGACAAGCCATCAGCGGATTTCCCGAACGGCAGCTTATTACACACAAGCTGGAAGATGACTCACACAAAAGCCGAGCAGCCTGGCTGATCGAATTTCTGGCGGACACCTACCCACTGAAAATTCTCGCTATTTGCGCAGAAATGGACAGCGTAAAACACCTGGCCGAACTGCTACGCCAGGCAGGAGTGCAAAGCGCCCAGTTCCACGAAGACATGAGTATTGTGGAGCGCGATCGTGCAGCCGCCTGGTTTGCAGATCCAGAAGAAGACTGTCGTTTGCTTCTATGCTCTGAAATTGGCAGTGAAGGTCGCAACTTCCAGTTCCTGCACAACGTCGTGTTGTTCGAACTACCAGACAGCCCTGATCTTCTGGAACAGAGAATAGGTCGACTGGATCGTATCGGTCAGACCGAAACCATCCTGATCCACGTGCCAGTGGCCGCTGAGTCACGCGACAGCACGCTACTACAGTGGTATCACCAGGGGCTGGATGCGTTTGAACGTATTTGCAAGTCTGGCACCCAGATTCAGCAGCGTCTTGGAGATGAACTGGATACCTTGCTACAAGGCTCTGGCACCAATACGGGAGACCTGGAAGCGTTAACCGACAAGACCCGGGCTCTGCGCCTTGAGCTGGACGCTCAAATTGAAGCCGGGCGAGATCGTTTGCTGGAACTCAACTCCAATCGACCAGAACTCATTCAGGAACACCTTGATGCGCTGGCCCGCATGGATCGCACCTACGACGTTGCTGACTTCATGGAAGCGGTATTTGATCGGTTTGGTGTGGATGTGGCTGAGCAACGCGACCACTGGATTATTCACCCTAGCGATCACATGCAGGTAGAACACTTCCCTCATCTGCCAAGTGGCGGTATGAGCGTGACATTTGATCGCACAACAGCATTGACTCGCGAAGATTTTGTCTACCTTACCTGGGACCATCCCATGGTGGTTGCGGCCATGGATCTGATCCTCGATGAAGGCTTTGGTCAAGCGGACTGCCAGGTAATCAAGTGTGCGGAGCTGCCGAAGACACTTACCTTCATTGAGGCCAGCTATGTGCTTCAGTGCAGCGCCAAGCCGGCTCTGAACATCGAGCGCTATCTTCCAGCGCGTGTGCAGACATGGGCCGTCGGCATAGATGGGCGCGACTACACCAGCACACTGGAAGGCATTGAACTGGATAGCCTGAAACAGCGTTACGATCGCAATTCGTTGAGAAAAGTGGTGTTGAAGAACCGTGATGCACTGGAAAAGCTCATCGACCAGTCACAGGCACTCGCTGATCAAGCGCTACCCGAACTGATCGAGCAGGCACGAGCAGACATTGTCAGCGAATTCAGTGATGAACGTGCACGCATGATCAGCCTTGCACGCGTTAACCCCTCTGTCAGGCAATCCGAAGTGGAGTTATTGACCGAGCGTGAACAGGAACTGCTCGATGCCTTGAACGGTACTCATTCACGCCCCGTATCCGTGCGTGTCATGTTCAATAGCTGATGTGATTCCTACAGCTAACCGCAATGAGATATCCACCAGCCATTAGCCAACGGCAACCACACCTTCAAGCGCGCCTGGCGTGAGTAAGCATTTTTTTTGAAAATTTTATGAAAATCATCTCATTTAACGTCAATAGCATTCGCTTGCGCTTACATCAACTGGAGGCTCTGGTCAACACTTACGACCCCGATGTCATAGGTCTGCAGGAAACCAAAGTGGTAGATAATGATTTTCCGGTTGATGCACTTGAGAACATGGGTTTTCATTGTGCATTTGCCGGTCAGAAAACCCACTACGGCGTGGCAATGCTGTCAAAAACACCGATGAGCAACACGCACATCGGCTTCAGTAGTGACACGGAGGACGCCCAAAAACGCCTCATCACAGCAACAGTTACCAGCAGCAAAGGCGCACCTGTGACAATCATTAATGGTTACTTCCCGCAGGGCGAGAAACGCGATCATCCGGTTAAATTTCCTGCCAAGCAAAAGTTCTACGCGGACTTGCAGGCAAAGATTGAGAATGACCACAGCCCCACAGACAATCTTGTGGTCATTGGTGATTTCAATGTTGCTCCGGTAGATGAGGATCTGGGCATTGGCCCTGACAACGTCAAACGCTGGCTGCGACAAGGTGCTACCAGCTTTCTGCCCGAAGAACGCGAATGGTTTCAGCGCTTGTGCGACTGGGGTCTGGATGACAGTTATAGAGTGAAGTATCCAAACAAGAACGACAAGTTCAGCTGGTTCGATTACCGCAGCAAAGGCTTTGACCGAGATCCCAAACGAGGCCTTCGAATCGACCATCTATTGTGTACGCGGAGCATGACTTCCACGCTGGTTGACAGTGGAATCGACTACGCCATTCGCGCCATGGAAAAACCATCCGACCATTGCCCTGTCTGGTCAGAATTTGACGTGTAAAGGCGCCAAGGCTGTTTATGAACGACGTTTATTGCACTATTAAACAGGTGCTGAACGTAAACAGGAACGATACTAGTAGTCCG
>CAYGSW010000066.1:0-24035 GCA_964352535.1 uncultured Granulosicoccaceae bacterium
ATTGCACCCAATCCAGCTTGCGGGAAGCGTTAGGTGTGGTGCCTCAGGATACCGTGATGTTCAACGATACCATCCGCTACAACCTGGCCTATGCGGACCCGGAAGCGGATGATGAGCGTGTTGCAGAAGCTGCCCGTCGTGCCAATCTCGAGCACTTCATCGCCCAGCTTCCGCAGGGTTACGAGACCATCGTGGGCGAGCGTGGACTGAAGCTGTCCGGTGGCGAAAAACAACGCATGGCCATTGCACGTGTAGTGCTCAAGAATCCACCCATCATCGTTTTTGATGAGGCAACCTCCAGTCTGGATACACGCAGTGAACAGGCAATTCTGGAGGGGATGAATGCGGTAGCCAAGCGAGCGACATCGCTGGTGATAGCACACAGGCTTTCAACCGTTGTTGATGCAGATCAAATACTGGTACTCGATGCGGGTGAGATCGTTGAACGTGGTACGCACGATAGTTTGCTGGCAACGGGTGGATTGTATGCTGACCTGTGGCAGATGCAGTTGGGTAGCGAGAGTGATGAGGACAGGAGCCTTGACAGTCCCACACTTGCGCCCGCCCTCGGCCGTGAGATACCGGACAGCAAATAGTGTTTGCGCAAGGTGCGTTTTTTCAACGACAAGCCTCCCCACCACACCTCTGCGGTCCTATTGGCCTAGTTCTGTAGCTGTCGGGCTTTGCATGTTGTTACCAGGTTCTGGCATGATGCCAGAGGCGTCGTAGTGCACAGATATGCAGCACACACGATGACAGATAACGCAGCCAGCCCAATGCAGGCAGTCTGGTTTTCAGGTCTACCAGATACACGGTAGCGTAAAACGATTTTCTGGCTTTTACTTGAGGACTTGCGAACGTCCATGAAATTTGTCAAGACACCAACACCGTTCTACACTGGCGACTACACCTGCAACTCTGTGTTCCTGTGGCCACAGCAGATAACGTCAGTCGCGTTTTCAGCACTGCTGATGTGTGCCTCGATTAATGTCAACGCAAACGACGATCCCGCCGTAAACGATGACGATGTTATCGCGCTGGCAACGTTGCCACCCTCGTTTCCCATCATGAACATCGTTGCCGACGAGACGGTACGCAGGCTTGAAGCCGATGGGATCCGCATAGAGCGTATCCTGCCTGAGGCCACCCCGGAGCAAATTCGGCAGAACCCGGAGCCGGAACTGCTGCTGGCAGGTCTGGATGCGTTCATCACGCAGTGGGACGATCTGGGCGCTGACGATGCGATGAGCGCTGGCAAGCTGCTGGATTCACTGGTTCCCGTGGCTGAAATTGTGCGTGATCACCAGGCCTTTCTGATGATGAAGACTCGCAATGCGCAGGAACTGCGTTCGCGTTTTGCCAAAGCTCATGGGGCTGCGGGTCCGATGAGTATCGGTGGCCTCACACCAAAGGGCCACCGAGATCATCTGGTGGCGATGATGCTGATGGATGCCGTTGGTCAGGACTCCACGCTATACCCTTATCGGCAATACGAGTCGCGCGAATCGCTGGCGCTTGGTCTACTTACGGGAGAAGTGCAGATTGCCAGCATGCCGGTGTCTCAGGCTTTGCAGATGTCTCTTGAGGGTGGTATCACAATCATTGCCACCAGCGGTGCTAACCGGCAGGACGTGATGACCAACGTACCAACGCTGACCAGTGCACGGATCGACATGAGATTTACCAACTACATCGGACTCTACAGGCCCGGTTCGGTTGCGCCGGATGAGAAACTGCAATCCGTTTCCAGTTTTGTCAATCAGTTTTCCGACAAGGACTGGCCCGAGCGGGTTTATCAGCTTGGTCTCGTTGATGACTACATCAACGAAGGGACCTTTGCAGTGAATGTACTGCGAGAACTGGCAAGGTTGAAGCGTTTTGCACAGATGCTCGAGTAGCCTGTCCTTATTCGGTGCCAAGGCTGCATACCCGCTGGCGCGCTGAGCCAGTGGTCAGTTGCGAATAGCAATCATGCGGTGTGGAACGACTTTCCGGATCCCGTGTTTGTTTAAACCGATAAGATTGTTGTTAACCGATAAAAACAAATTTACTCTCATGAGGGTTGTCTGCGTGAGTGTCTGGCGATTTGTTGGTAACCACACGGTGTCACCTGCTGGTCTTTTGCCTGCTGCTGTGCAGGGATCATAGCCGCGGCTTTTACTCTGTGGCTTGACTCAACGGCATCGTGTCGCAGGCGCAACTGCTGGCGCCGTCAAATGAGCCATGATCTTGAAGGTAAGACTATCGGTAAGACTATCCTGGTAACAGGGGGTGGAGCTGGTATTGGACGTGCTATTGCCAAGCACTGCTATGATTGCGGGGCAACCGTGGCCGTCGGTTCGCTCAAGAGCAGGTTAAGCTTCCCTGAGCGCGATCGAATCCATGTAAGTGAAGTTGATGTTCGTCAGCCAGAGTCCATTGATAACGGGGTTGCCAACGTTGCCAACCGCACCGCTCGTATTGATGGGCTAATGGCGAATGCAGGCGATACGTTGCCGTCAACGTTTCTCCAAACCCCTATTGAAGAGCTTGAAATGCTCTGGCAAACCAATCTGCGTAACAGGCTCTGAGCTTACAGCTGACCAGGGAATGTCGGCGTGGCTGGGTAACTTTTCTTGCCAGGTCCACGGCAGCATGAGTCAGGAACTCAAGGCTTCGGTGGTTGTGGATGTAGACTGTGTGCCGAGCAAGTGGATGTGTCGAAGTACATGTCATGATGCGGCTCCGATCATTTGAGTCCTGCGCGCCATAATGAAAATTGTAGAAATTAAAAGTCATGTCCTGCAGTGTGACATGCCCGAAGAACTGGGCTATTCACAGCAGTACTACACCCAGCGTACAGCGCATCTGGTGGAAGTGATCACAGATGAGGGAATCACCGGCTGGGGAGAGTGCTTTGGCCCTGGCAACGTTGCCAGGGCCAATAAGTGCATTGTTGAAAAAGTCATACAACCGCTGGTACTGGGCATGGACCCGATGGATCGAGATGTTATCTGGCATAAGGTCTATAACCTCTTGCGTGATCATGGCCAGAAAGGCATGCCCATACAAAGCCTGTCTGGGGTCGATATTGCATTATGGGATATTGCTGGCAAGCTCGCGAATCTTCCTGTGTACAAGCTTATCGGCGGGGCGCATCGCACTGAAGTGGTCGCGTATGGCTATGGCATGATGCTCAAACGCGAAAGTGTTGAGGATCATGTGGCAAGGTTTAAGGACGAGGCGGCAGCCATAGTGGACATGGGCTTCACCGCCACCAAGATGAAAACCGGTCTGGGCCCCAGGGCTGATGTGAAACTCTGTCAGGCTGTCGCTCAAAATGTCGGTGATGCCAAATTCATGGTCGATGCCAATCACTGCTACACCACATCGGATGCCTTCTACGTGGGACGGGCACTGGATGAGCTGGGGGCTTACTGGTTCGAAGAGCCAGTGGCACCGGAGGATCTGGATGGATACCGTGAGCTGAGAGCCGGATTGAATGTCAATATTTCAGGTGGCGAAGCAGAATTCAACCGCTGGGGTTGGCGTTCCATCCTTGAAAATCGCGGACTCGATATTGCACAGCCAGAAGTCTGCGCGCTGGGTGGCATTAGCGAATACCTGCGCGTTTTAGCATTGTGCCATGCTCATTTCACACCGGTTATCAACCACGTCTGGGGTTCGGCTATTGCGGTAGCCACTAATTTGCAGCTATTGGCTGCGATGCCACCCATGCCAGGAGGCATGCACCCGTGGGAGCCCATGCTGGAGTTCGACACCACAGAAAACCGTTTCCGTGATCATCTGCTTGCCGAGCCGTTGAATATTCAGAAACAAGTGAAGGAGAAAGGCACAGTGCGCGTGCCGGATGGGCCTGGCATCGGGGTGATGCCTGATCCTGATTTCATGGCTCATTATGAGATCAAGGGGTGAAGCAAGCAGCCTCCTAGTGGTCCGTCCAGCTCATAACGTTGGATTCTACTTTATGAGCTGGACGGACCACTAGTTCTTTATGAGTTGAAGAAATTCATTACGCGTATTGATGTCAGAGCGGAACCTACCCAGCATCGATGAGGTGGTCATGGACGAGTTCTGCTTTTGCACACCGCGCATCATCATGCACATGTGTTGGGACTCGACGATAACGCCCACGCCAATTCCATCAGTCACTTCCAGTACAGCGGTGGCTATCTGCTTGGTCAACGATTCCTGAATCTGCAGGCGCCTGGCATACATGTCTACGATTCGTGCAATCTTGGATAGGCCGATGACTTTGCCACGTGGCAGGTACGCGACGTGACATTTGCCGATAAACGGCAGCATGTGGTGCTCACACAGTGAGTAGAGTTCAATATCACGAACTATCACCATCTCATCGCTGTCAGATTCGAAGATTGCATTGTTTACAACTTGCTCAAGAGTTTGTGCGTACCCTTGAGTCAGGAATTGCATGGCTTTGGCAGCGCGGGTAGGGGTGTCAAGTAATCCATCACGGGAAACGTCTTCGCCGACCGCATTGATAATGTCGGTGTAAGCTGATGTCATTTTGTCCATAGTTATGAGCGATAAAGCCGTTTCAGGCGCTAATGATGGCACTGTGTGCAAAAGGGACGCTAGGTGATCAGGCGGTGCACCTTCAGACCACTTACGCGGGACAGAGGAAAAGGGGCGGTACTCTTGTGTGGTTGGTAACTGTGCTTCTGGTGAATGCCAAACGGCTACAATCGTTGAACTATAGCGGATTTTTGACGCTCTTATGGGGGCAGGATACGACCATGGGGATAGGATAGGATACGACAGATACCTGGTCGCAATGCTGATCTGTATAAAGCGTTGTTATTCGAGCGCGGCACGGGCAATGCTTGGTTTGTACAAGCGTTGTGCTGCAAACTAATTAATCTGGGGTTTATATGGGAATCATCTTCTGGCTCGCCGTTTTGGCAGTGACCTTGTTCACTGTATCCAAAGTTCGCCTTGGCCTTGCGGCTGCGACCGCGGCGGGCGCGGTCATCCTGTTTGTCGCCTACTGGCTTGGCATGCTCTCGGGCATCGTCGGGACGCTCTTTGTTGCTGTGTCTCTAGGTGTTGCTGTGGTCATGAACCTTCCACCGCTTCGTCAGAAACTTGTCAGTTTGCCTGTGTTGAAGTATGTCCGTGCGGTGCTGCCACCGATGTCCGATACGGAAAGAGCAGCCATCGATGCTGGCACCGTCTGGTGGGAGGCGGAGCTGTTTCGCGGCGCACCTGACTGGCAAAAACTCAAAAACTACCCGGAAGCCAAACTCACCGCTGAGGAGCAAGCGTTTGTGGATGGTCCGGCCGATAAGCTGTGCGCACTCATGAATGACTGGCAGATCACCCACGAGCTCAACGATCTGCCGCCTGACGTCTGGCAATACATCAAGCAGGAACGTTTTTTGGGCATGGTTATCCCCAAGGAATATGGCGGTCTGGGGTTCTCTGCCATGGCGCACTCAGAAGTGGTTACCAAGCTTGCGACTCGCAGCGTCACGGGTGCGGTGAGCGTCATGGTACCAAACTCTCTGGGGCCAGCAGAATTGCTGCTCCACTACGGCACCGAGGAACAGAAGAACCATTACCTGCCGCGACTGGCAGTGGGCGAAGAAATCCCCTGTTTTGCACTAACCGGCCCATCGGCGGGTTCCGATGCAGGGGCGATGCCCGATGTCGGTATCGTCTGCATGGGTGAGCATGACGGCCAACAGGTTCTGGGTATGCGGGTAACCTGGGATAAACGCTACATCACTCTCGGTCCTGTCGCCACGCTACTTGGGCTGGCATTCAAGGCCTACGATCCTGACAAACTGCTAGGCGACACTGAGGAGCTGGGAATCACCTGTGCATTGATTCCTACAGACACCAAAGGCGTGAATATTGGTCGGCGTCATTTCCCGCTGAATCAGGCGTTCATGAACGGCCCCAACAGCGGCAAGGATGTCTTTATTCCCATGGAATGGGTGATTGGTGGGCAACCGATGGTCGGGCAGGGCTGGCGCATGCTGATGGAATCGCTGTCTGTCGGGCGAGGCATATCATTACCCAGTAACGGTGTTGCATCCGGCAAATCTGTTTCGCGCTTTGTCGGGGCCTATGCCCGTGTGCGCAAACAGTTCAATCTGCCGATCGGCAAGTTCGAAGGCATCGAAGAGGCGCTGGGACGAATAGCAGGCCTGACGTACACCATGGACGCTGGTCGCCGACTGACGTGTGCAGCGCTTGATGATGGGGAAAAGCCCTCTGTGGTTTCTGCCATTCTCAAGTACTACAACACCGAAGGCATGCGTACTGTTGTCAACGATGGCATGGACATCATTGGCGGCAAAGGTATTTGTATGGGGCCCAGTAATTTCATGGGACGCCCGTATCAAGCTCTGCCGGTGGGCATAACCGTCGAAGGGGCCAACATTCTCACGCGCAGCCTGATCATTTTTGGTCAGGGTGCCATTCGCTGCCACCCCTGGTTGATGGACGAGATCACGGCTGCATCATTACCCAATAAACGCGAAGCCCTGGAGAGCTTTGATGAGGCGTTGATGGGACATGTGGGATACGCCATTCAGAATGGCGCGCGTTCGCTGTTTCATGGCTTGACCAAGGGTGCTTTTGCCGATTCACCGATCATCGGGCCTAATGCCAAGTACTACCGACGCCTGGCGCGCATGAGTGCGGCTTACTCGTTTCTTGCCGACTTTGCCATGCTGTTTCTGGGTGGCGGGCTCAAGCGCCGTGAAATGTTGTCCGGCCGATTCGCTGATGGCCTCATGCATATGTACATGGCCTCCGCGGTATTGAAGCGTTTTGAAGATACTGGTCGTCCCGAAGCCGATCAGCCACTCCTGGAATGGTCGGTGCGACATGCCTTGTTTGAAACACAGGTAGCGCTGGATCAGATTCTGAGAAACTTTCCGAACACACCGATCGGCCTTATACTGCGCGGCATTGTCTTTCCGCTTGGACGACGCTACCGAACCCCCAACGACAAGCTCACTCAGGCATGTGCACGCATTCTGTTGAGTGAGTCAGAAGTGCGAGACCGCCTGACGGCCGGCGTGTACCTCAGCGATGATCCTGAGGATGTCACCGGCAGTCTGGAGTACGCGCTTCGATGCGTGCTTGCAGCTGAGAGTGCAGAGCGCAAACTCAAGGAAACCCGCCGACAGCAACCTTACGGTATGGATTACACCACCTGGTTGCAGCAGCTCACTGCTGAGGAGGTCCTGACCCGCGAGGACGGTGAGTTGCTATTGGCAGCTGCCTCGGCAACTCATCGGGTGGTAATGGTGGATGATTTTCCAAACGACATGTCGCAATCAGCATCTGGTGCAAAAGTGCAGGCTGTTGAAGGGAGTCCGGTTCACCCGTAATGAGCTTTTTCTCGAGCAGGCTCCAGGTTCACAAGCCCGGGTGTTTATAAACAACTGGATAATGTGCTGGGCTACGAGCCCAGCATGGCACCTTTCAACGAGCCTTGTACTGGTGTATCAGATAGCCAGATACCAAACAGGGCTTGTTTGAAAGGCAGGCCGGGGATCACAACCAGTGTTTCATCGCGCCGGATAATGCTGGTCCCAGAAGAGGGCGTGTACTGCAGTTGATAGGTGTCGCCAGGGCGAATAGGCTCATCCAGCGCATCAATCATGCTGGTGATCTCATTCTGAATAGGTGCCGTGTTTGATCCAGTGGCTTTGCTGAATCCATCATTCAAGGCCTTGATCATCTTGTCCCGTGTCAGCAGCTCGGACAGTATGTTCAGCTGTATTAGCATGGGGGCATCGGCCTCAATGATAGCGGCAGCATTCGCCCCTTTAAGTTTATTGTCCAGATACAGACTGCCAACATAAAGCTTGAGAAACAGTTTTTTTCGAATGCCTGCGCCGTTGTAGGCCAGTGAGATGTTGTCACCTGCGGAGAGGTTATCCTCAAGCGTTACGCCACCCACTTTAGAACTGGCCTTAGCCTGCTGCAATGCGAGCAGGGTCGCCAGAAGAATTGTTAATAGTAGTTGATGCTTCATGATCAGGCATCCTGTCAGGGTAATTGTTACAACCATCCACACAATCGTGGCTGTGAGGATGGCTGGTTCTGGACGCTCAGGTGAACACAGCAGGTTAGCGACCCAGCTTATAACGCTATTGTGGCGCCGGTGCCTGCAAGATGTCAGCGTTGCCAATAGGTAGCGTCGCCCCTTGGCTCAATGCAAAACCTGCCGCTTGCGTTTGCATCTCCACGGTAGCAGCCGGACTTTCTTCAGTAGGCCGCAGCAGCGAAGCATGATCGCCTTCGGTAAATCGAACAGCAGCGTTACCGTCAACCACGGTAGCATTTACGCCGGGCAGTCTCAGTAAAGCGATCAAGGGCTCCGTTCCTGCCAATGGAGCCGTGGAGACAAAGTTTGGTATGGTCTTGTCGCCGATGACTTCGATGAGATGAATACGTGGAGTGCCATTGTCGGCCAGAATGCTGGCATGGTTGATGGGATCTCCCGAATCAATCATCGTTTGTGCCACAGCGAGGAACTGATTGTATTGAGCAGATCCGGTTTCAATGCCTGCACCAGCCAGCCCGGCATTGATGCTGGGCCCGATGTTCTCTGAGTTGGCCAGCAACTGTGCAATGCCACCACCTGGCATGCCAAGCGTGGCAGCCTGAAAGGTATTGTCGTAGGAGAGCATTGTGGTACCCACAATGGCACCCAATGAATGACCTACAAATGTCAGGTTGTTGGTGTCTAGCATAACGCCTTCGATTTGAGCTGATGCAAGACTATTGCGTAATACAAACAAATCGGCAACCGCCTGACGCAGGTTGTCGCGAGTATTCGCAAGATTGGCCAGATTATAGAAATGTGTGCCCGAAGAGTCGACAACACCATCCGGACCGGGTGTCTGAGCCCCTGTTGTCTCATCCACGGTGACTGCATCGATATCGAAGGTGCGCTCCACAGGTCCCAACGGGTTGTTTGACGCATGCAAGGGGCTGGATGGCGCTAGACCATGCATGGGCAGGTCGATGGCAATAACCGCCCGGCCTGCGTTTGCCATGGCATCAGCAATACCCAGCAGGTTGGTGCGATCCCCCGTGATGCCGTGCTGGAAAATGGTCACTGGCCAACCGTCAGGCGGCATCACCCCACCTGTACCACCAGCCGCAGTTGTGTTGGGTAATGTCATTAGAACGGGTACCTTGACGTCACTGGTTTTAACTGGTGTGAAGTCAGCGACACCTTCGGCGTTGGTGGCACCGGGCACTTGCCCTGCGGCATTTTGCCAGAAGCCGCTCAGTGCAGGAAGCGGATTACCATCCTCTCCCACGGCAGTCTGGAAATAAGGTAAGTCAAGCGTGCCGGCATAGACATCGGCAAAGCCAAAGCCTGGCAAAGGAGGTGTATTGGTTGTGGTACCCGTAGGTCCCATCACCAGCGTGGAGGCTGCTGAATTATCCTTGACAGCTTGCAGCACATCGCGAATGGACTGCGTAGTGAATACCCAGGAAAGCGCTACATTCTCTGGTGCTACAGCCAAAGGATCGTTAAGAAACGCCAAGTGCGTGTTGACCCCTTGACGCAGGCCTTCCAGAGATGGATTTGTCAGCGCCACCTGACCCTTGAGCAGGTTGTATGTAAGGCTGGCTTGCAAGGGCTGGCCCTGCATGTCCAGAATACCATTGGTCAGAACCACCAGATAACTGGTTGATGGCTTGAGAGGTACACCTGGCAAGAGCACGATCTGTTCGCCAATGGTTGTGACAATGATCTCTTGCGGATTGGTGATCTCACGGGGCTGACCATTTAGATCTATCGCTGAGCGAAGAAATCCGCCAAGCGCTGCAGGTTCTGTCGGATTGGTGACCTCATAAATTCGTACCGTGTCGCCAAGCCTCAGTGTGTCGGGATCAACAGGCTTGGATAGCGTTGTTGAGATAGGTGCTACCGTAGAAAAGCCGTTCTGTTGATTTAATGCCACTTGCGGATTAGCCAGCGACTGATCTGCTGAAGGTGCAATGGGAATTCGAAGCAGGCCATCTTCCGGGCGCGGATCGGCCGGGTTGCGAACAAAAAACAGATTGGTGGGAAACGGTAGTGCCGGATTCGCAGGATCAGGGCTGAACAATGCCTCAGGTGGACTGGCCAGTCTGTTCTCGTCTGCCACTGCCTCCACTGCCGCGACACTGGCTTCGAAGTCAAAGTTAGAATCATCACTGCTACAGGCCGCAAGTGTCAGAGCAACGACAGGTGCCAGCAACCACGTTCGATGTTTGATCAGTATGCTTTGCATGGACATGGCCTCAGTTAAAGTCCCAGTTGAGTTGTGCGCTAAAAATGCCCACGTTTGGATCATCGTATAGTCCGCGAAGGAATGTGCCTGTGCCTTCGCCACTGGTGTTTTCTTCATTGGCGTTATCGATGGGCGTATCGTCAAGCGTGATAAATGCGTAACCAAGGTCGAAAGAGAACTGCTGAGTGACTTTATAACCCAGGCCTAACGTCACCCAGGTTCGATCATTACCGGGAATTCTGGCGGTTCGACGTTGTGGGTTGGGAATGGGCGTTTCATCAAATGCATAGCCTGCACGCAGTGTAAGTTTGGGGTTATGCTGATAATTGATGCCAGCTGCGAAGCGCAGCGCATCTTCCCAGGAAAAATCATTCAGGGCATCGCCTTGAAATTGCGGCTCGTCAAACACGATGCGCAATTCTTCAAATGTGCCCCAGCCAGTCCACGTCACATCTGTCAGCAATTGAATCTTGTCACTCGCTTGCCAGGCCCCCGAGACTGAAAACATAGCGGGAAGCTGGACGTCGGCTGTGGCAGATCTGTCGACCAGAATATTTCGTGCAGCAACAAGCCCCGGTGCAATCGGGTCGGCCGGATCCCCATCGAGTAGCCTGCGCAAATCAGGATTGACTGAAAATTCTGCATCGCCGTCCAGTTCGTGGTCTATGCTGTGACGGTACGCAACGCCGATCTTGATCTCGTCAGTCGGCGTGAAAAGCGCGCCGATGTTAAAACCGAACGCTGTTGAATCCCCGGAAATTTCGGCTGCAGAGTCATTGGGCTGATTGCCCGGCGTCAATTCGGCATTGATACAATCGACGGTAGAAAAACTGGTATCAGGACTTGCTGCAAAGCCCAGGCACACGGCACCTGAATCCACACTGTTCCCCAGTTCTGCCGTCAGTTGCTGAAGGCTGATTCCGAAACCAAGGCTGAATTTGTCAGATACCCGATACGACAATGCCGGATTGATATCGAGGACATTGAGGCTGCTCTCAACGGTGGTATAGCGGCCTTTCCATTGATTGTCGTATTCTGTTGAGGAGCCAAACGGTACGCCGATACTCAGACCATAGCTCCATTGATCATTGATGGGTGATACGTAATACAGGTTTGGCAGTACACCGGTAGTGCCGGGGTTGGCCGTATCCGGACCTGAAACTTCCGGGCTTCCGAATACCGAGCCAAGTGCTGTGCCCCTATCTGACCAGGGTGAATCAGTTTCCAGAATGTGGAATCCGGCTGCGATCTCCCTGCCTTGTATCTCACTCATGCCAGCTGGATTGAACCACACGGTTGAGGTGTCGTTACTGACCGCTGCTGCACCCGCATAGGCAACACCCATGCCCGAGGCACCGTGTTCAATTAACGCAAAACCACCAGCGTTAACGGAGCTGGCGAGCCAGAAGGAAGGCAGGCCAAGGCCCAGGATTGCCACAAGCGGGTGAAGCCGCACAGGGTGTCTGTACATAAGTTTTCCTCAAACAATAGTTATAAGCTGGTTGCCATCCATGACGGTGCAGTTAACGAGGGATACTGCTATGTGGTGATCAGACTCGTTACTGACTATATTTTGACGTGGTGTTTACACTAGGTATGAATAGTGAAAGAAATTAGGAATGGCTGCTAATACAAGTGGTTGCTGTTTAGTATAGGCCCTAAGTCAGCCTGAATCGCCGTTTAGCCGAGATTTTAACGTTCATTGAGCAAGTCCCGATTACCTACACAGCTCGTATCAATAAAATAAAAGTAAAGACACTGGGTATAGTAATGCGATGAAATCATTGGCCGCGATACTTCTACTCGTTGCCGTTGCGCTCACGCCGCAACGAGCCAGCTACGCCAATGAGTTCGTTTTTGCGCGTCTTGTGTACTCACAGTCCCTGGTTGATGACTGGCCGCGATGGCGTGCTGATTGGCCAGAAGCAGAAACCCACTTTAATGCTGGTCTGACCAGGCTGACACGACTGGATGTCGCACCGGAAGGGGTATTGCTGCGTATGAATGATGACGAAGTGTTTGACTATCCCTGGCTGTACGTCGTTGAAGTCGGTTCCATGGCACTGGCTGCCGAGGAGGCTGCCATGATGCGGGAGTATTTGCTTCGCGGCGGGTTCATGATGGTCGATGATTTTCACGATCGTTACCAATGGCAACAATTTGAGGCGGTCATGAAACAGGTATTTCCGAACAGACATATCGAAGATCTGAGCGATCATCACGAAGCGTTTCACGTACTCTACGATCTGTCGACGCGGGAACAAATTCCCGGCATTCGCGCTCTGATGAACAACAGGACGCATGAAAAGGGTGGTTTTGTGCCTCGCTGGCGTGGTGTCGTGGATGAACGTGGAAGGGTTATGGTGGCTATAAACTTCAATCAGGACATTGGTGACGCCTGGGAGCATGCGGACGATGTGCGATACCCGGCAACGCTCACTGCGCAGGCCTACAGGCTCGGCGTAAACTATGTCCTCTACTCGTTGACACACTGACCATGCCGAGTCACCTTGCCATCCTTTACGGAATGCCCGCCAACGTGTCGATATATGATGGTCCCATGAGGGTCAGGGAGTCACACCACTGATGCTCGAATGGCTGTTTAAGTATCCCGCGCAGACCTGGCGAGAAGCTGTGCTGGGCTTCGATAATCCCTGGCCGCTGTGGGTGTTGGCTGGAGCGATCGTTGTGGCATTGGTCACTGTTGCCATCACCCTGTGGCATCGCCCGATCTCGATTGGACGGCGCGCGTTGCTGTTTACATTGCAAGGCTTGATCGCAGCCACACTACTGACGATGTTGTGGCAGCCCGTTCTTGAGGTTGAAGTTGCCGAGCAAGGTGAAAACACGGTTGCCTGGATCGTAGACACCTCCAACAGCATGGAGACTGAAGACGTCCCCAGATCGCGGGCTTCCGCCGCAGATCAGCAAAGCCGCCTGGCGGCGGCCAGGTCCGCTGTGCAACGACTGGCAATGGATCGGCAGTCCGAGTTCGAAGCTGACCTGTATTCGCTGGGTGCCTCACTTGATGCGGTTTCAACGCTCGAGCAGATGGACACGATAGAACGCGCTTCTGTTACAAATATTGCCCAAGGGCTTGACGGCTTACTGGGAACAGTGGGTGAAAACGCACTGGCAGCGGTCGTGCTGGTTTCAGACGGCTCGGACAATGCTGGCCAGATCGATGCTCAATGGTGGCAACGTCTCGGTTCGGCCGGCGTGCCTGTTCACACCGTAGGCGTGGGGCGGATTACCCGGCCGGCGGACATTCAACTCACTGATGTCAGCCTGCCTGAGCAGGCTGCCTCAGAGGTGAGTGTAACCGCCACATTGCGTATTAGTCATGCCAACCGGGGCAGTGCTCGTATTCGTGTTCTGGCCGGGCGCGATCTCATTGCCGCCAGGGATATCGAACTACCCGACGGCGTCGGCGAAAGCGTTCATGAGGTCTCCATTCCTACCGGAGAGGCCGGAATACGGCAACTGCAATTCGAGGTGACCAGCAACGATGCGCTGCTGGATCCTGACCTGACAAACAACATGCAGCCGCGCATATTGCGCGTTATTGATGCACCGCGCCGCATCCTGTACGTGGAAGGCGAGCCGCGCTGGGAATACAAGTTTCTGCGCCGGGCACTGGATGATCATGCAGGCATTGACATCGTTTCACTGCTGAGGACATCTCCTAACAAGTTCTACCGGCAGGGGGTACGTGACTCAGACGAACTGGCTGATGGTTTTCCATTGACACGCGAAGAGCTGTTCACCTATGACGCGGTCATCATTGGCAGTCTTGAGGCGGCTGAATTGAACAATGCGCAGCAACTGGCGTTGCGAGACTTTGTCAGTGTGCGCGGTGGATCGCTCCTGATGCTGGCTGGAAGACATGGCCTTGCAGACGGCGGTTGGGGTCGCTCGGTGGTGTCCGCTGCACTGCCGGTGATACTTGACGCCAGACTGGCCGCAAAGACATTCGAGCGAGTGCGGGCACAGGTCTCGCCCACGATCTCAGGCTACAGGACGCCCTGGCTGGCTCTGGGGGAGCCGCACTCGGTTAATGAAGAGGCATGGCAGGGCTTACCAGCCGTTGCCGACATTCAGGCCCTGGGGTCTGTCAAGCCAGGTGCCGTGGTGTTGCTTGAGAGGGTCGGTGTGGATCTGGGAGTGGGCAATACTGAGCCCGTTCTGGTTTCGCAGCGATACGGCAAAGGCCGGAGTCTGGTGCTGGGCAGCAGCGGTACGTGGCGTTGGCAAATGAGTCTGGATTCAGCTGATCAACGACACGAAACCTTCTGGCGACAGCTGGCAACCATGCTGGTCGACGGAGCCATAAAGCGCATCAGCGTCACAGCATCCCAGTCAGTTTACCGGGACATCGATACCGCCAGGCTGTCGTTGAGCGCCTATAGCGCCAACTATGAACCCTTGCAACAGCCCAGCCTGCCGGTTCAGATGACGATGCCAGATGGGTCGGTGAGCACCATCGAGTTTCAATCTGACACTCGGCGCCCCGGCTTTTTTCAGGCCGTTGTGGATACGCCTCTGGATGGCCCATACACGATCAATGCAATGACACCGCTGGGTGGAGAATCTCCCGCAAGCACGCTCGCCTCAGCTGAACACTGGTGGGTTCGCGAATCGGGCACCGCAGAGAGTTTCAACAACACACAGCAGCAGGGTTTTCTGCAACGGGTCGCGGATGCAACCGGGGGCAGCTATCTGGCTATTAACGATGTGGATGATCTGAGCGAGGTGCTGGCGCAGGCAAACGCAGCACTCAAGCGTGAAGTCAGTTTGCCATTGTGGAATATGCCCATCTTCTTTCTGTGTCTGCTGTTCGCCAAAGCGATTGAATGGCTGCTCAGATTGCGATGGAGACGACTATGAGTCACACGATGATGAGTGGATGTGAGGCTTTCAGGCCGCCGGAGTTCTCGCATTTGGGGTTGTCGAGGTGTGTGCAGCGCGTGGTGTTGGCGTTACTGATGAGCCTGGTGTCACTCAACGCCTCGGCGCGGACCTATGGTGTTGTGGTGGAAGGCCTGGGTGGGACACCTGAGTACCAGCAGGCCTTTGCGGATACTTCAAACAGTCTTGGCAAAGCGCTGCAAACATTGGAAAGCGATGCGTCCTTGATAGTAACTCTGGATTCGACAGCTACGCGGGAATCCATTCTTCAAGCCATCGAGGAGCAGGCACTACGCATTCAGGCTGACCTTGATGCTGCTGATAGTGAGGTCACCGAACCCGTGTTCGTATTGATGCTCACGGGGCACGGGAACGCCAACAGTGAAGGGTGGCTGTTTAATGTCAAGGGCCCGGATATCACCAGTGCAGATCTTGTTGCAGCACTCAACGGTGTGCCTGCGTCTCGCCAGCTGGTGGTACTAGCTGCCAGTGCCAGTGGAGCGGCACTGGAGTCCATGTCGCAGCTTGGCAGAGTGCTGGTGACGGCGACAAAGAGCGGTGGCGAAATCAACGCCGTTCGTTTTCACGGTTTTCTAGCCGATGCCGTGCAAAGCGATGTTGCTGACTACGACCGGAATGAGATATTGACCATCGCCGAAGCCTATCGCTTTGCCGAAGCGCGCACCCGTGAATACTACGAGCAGCAAAAGCTGCTGGCATCCGAGCACTCAAGACTGCGTGGTGAGTTGGCGGATGAAATTGCGATCGCCTTACTCGGCTCACTGCAAGATGCCAAGGATGATCCGGTTGTGGCGAGTTTGCTCGAAGAACGTCTATCCTTGGAGAAAAGCTTCAAGGCACTGCGCCTGCGCAAACCCGACATGCTGGCCACTGACTATTATTTTGAGCTGGAAACGTTGTTGTTATCTATCGCCAGATTGCAACAATCCATTGATGAAGCGACTGGCTGGAGTGAAAGCGATGCGGATAGCTAACCTTGGCAGGCGTCTGGGCATGGTGCTGCTCTTGCTTGCGGGTATTGGGTTAGCGAATTCGGTTCACGCTTTTACAATTCACTACGACACAACACGCTCAGATACGATACGCGAATGCGATAGCAAAATGTACGCAGGACAGCGTGAAGAGGCGAAATCCTGCTATACCCGTATTTTGGAAACCTCCGAAGGACTGGAGCAAGCTGATGCAGCAGCTGCACTGGGTGATATTCGTCAGGCAAACAGGCTCTACCGCGAACTGACTGCCAACAGCACCGACCCTGCCATCAAAACTCACTGGGCACAGCTCTATCTGCAGACCCATCAGATCAGTGATGCTGAAGCACTGTTTCGTGAAGCATTGCTGTACGACAGCACCTGGGTGCCTGCTCAAGTTGGCCTTGCTCAAGCGTTGGCTGAAGGATTTGAAGGGCGTGCCCGCGAGATGCTCGAGTCCATCATTGCTGAACATCCCGATAACGTGCACGCTCTGTTGTTACTGGCGCGTATCGAACTCGAACTACAGAACCTTGACGTTGCCAGAATCCTGCTGGAGCGAGCCTTTATCGAGTCTGAGGCTCAGGGTCTGCCGGCATTGGAAATCTATGCACTGAACGCTGGCGCCAATCTGCTCGAAGACAAGCCCATGACGGAGTGGGTGGACAAGGCGTTGCAAGACAATCCAACCTACGGTGACGTGTACGCCATCCCTGCGCACTTCTACATCATCACCTACCGGTATCGTGAAGCGGTTGATCTTTACTTGCGTGCAGTGACACTTGATCCGGATCTGGCTACTGCACACCGCGACCTGGGCATCAATCAGTTGCGCATCAACAACGTCTTTGCCGCCCGCTATCATCTACAACAGGCTTACGACCGTGATCCCTTTGATGCTCAAACGGTCAACACATTAAGATTGCTGGATGACATTGACGATATGCGTATCAGCTCGGTTGATGTGCCCGATCCAGACAATCCCGGGCAGATTGTCGGTCGTGTCCTGATCCGTCTGGATCGGGAGGATGCTGATGCATTAGAGCCCTACGTTGTAGATCTATCCGTGCGGGCAGTGCAACTGTTTACCAAGCGCTATGAATTCACTCTGCGCAAGCCGATGGTTGTGGAGCTTTACCATGACCATGACGATTTCGGCGTACGTACCGTCAGTACCCCTGGCATTGGTCTGCTGGGCGTAACCTTTGGCTACCTTACCGCAATGGATAGTCCCAAGGCTCGTGCTGCGGGGTCGTTTCACTGGGGTAGCACGCTGTGGCATGAGATAGCACATGTCTTTACTCTTGAGGCGACCAATCACAGACTGCCACGGTGGTTCAGCGAAGGTTTGTCGGTTTATGAAGAGTGGAACACCGGACCACTTCCCGATCGCGAACTATCACTGGATGTCCTTACAGCGATCAAGGAAGGTCAGCTGTTGCCACTTGAGTCGCTTGATCAGGGATTTGTAAGGCCAAGCTATAACGGCCAGGTGCAGGTATCCTACATGCAGGCGGGTCTGGTCTGCGATTTTATCGCCAGTCGCTGGGGTCACGGTGCTCTGGTCAAGATGCTCAATGCCTTCGCTATCGGGGCCAATACGGTGGGTGCGCTCAGAGCTGCCCTCGGGGATGATCAAAAGACGTTTGATGCTGCGTTTGCCGAGCACTTGCAGGATCAGTGGGGACCGATTGTAGACACACTGGACGAGTACAGTGCAGCGTCACGTCAGCTTGAACGGGCATTGCAATTTGAAGACTGGGTAAGTGCAGAAGCGCTGGCTCGTGACCTGATTCGCCGATACCCGCAACGCGTGGGCGAAGGCAATGCCTACCAGATACTCGCCTCCGCGCTTACCGAGCAAGGCCACGATGACGAGGCGGTGGATGTCATGCTCGATTGGCAGCAGCTGGGTGGACATGATCCTGAGGCTCTCTACCAGCTTATTGTTGACCTGCGAGCCCGGGACCGTGAACTGGAAGCCGTGGCTGTCATGGAAGCGCTTAACTGGGTTATGCCTTACAACACAGATATTCATCGGTGGCTGGGTGATCATTACCTTGCCATCGAGGATCCCCAGCGCGCATTGCGTGAATTCAATGCTCTGCTGGGCATGCAGGTGGACGATATGGCCTCTGCCCATCTTGGCAAGGCGCGCGCAAATCTGTTGCGTGATGAAAAAACAGAAGCTCGACGACAGGTTCTCTATGCACTGGAGAACGCACCTTTTTACAGACCAGCGCAGCAATTGCTGCTTACCTTATCTGCCGGAGAATGACGTGACCGACTCTGATTTCAATACAGCCGACACCGCGCAACTGGTGGACGAGTTCCGCGCTGTGACCACGAAGTTGCGCTCCGAGGTAGGGCGCATTGTTGTCGGTCAGGAGGAAGTGGTTGAGCATTTGCTGATAACGCTGCTGGTAGGAGGGCACTGCCTGGTAACGGGTATGCCAGGTACGGCCAAGACGCTGCTTGTGCGCACGCTTGCGGACGCGCTTGGCCTGCAGTTTGATCGCATCCAATTCACACCGGATCTTATGCCCACCGATATCACGGGCACCGACATCATCGAAGATGATGATCATGGCAAACGCAGTTGGCGATTCATTCCTGGCCCCATCTTCACCAATGTTCTATTGGCCGATGAGATCAACCGTACGCCACCGAAAACCCAGGCTGCCTTGCTCGAGGCCATGCAAGAGTATTCAGCGACCGTGCGCGGCACGCAGCACAACATTGACAAACCGTTCTTTGTATTAGCTACCCAGAATCCGCTTGAGCTCGAAGGTACCTACCCGTTACCTGAAGCACAGCTCGACAGATTCCTGTTCAACATCATGCTTGATTACTTACCGCTGGAAGATGAACTCACCGTGGTGCAACGCTTTACCAGTGATACACCACCAGAGCCTGTGTCAGCGTGTACCAATGCCAGCCAGATTCTGGCGTTTCAAAGGCTGACCCGACAGGTTCCCGTCAGTCAGCAGGTGGGCCGGTATGCGGTAGAGCTGGTCAGATCCACACGCCCTGAGGATGTTTCGGCAACCGCCAAAGTCAAACAGTACGTCAAGTTCGGCGCATCAGTGCGGGCTGCATTGTTCATTACGCTGGCTGCCAAGGCACGCGCTTTGATGGCGGGTCGATACCATGTCACAACGGACGACATCGATGCGCTTGCAGCACCCGTCCTGCGCCACCGTGTCATGTTGAACTACTTCGCAGAGGCCGATGGTTTGACCGTTGACGATGTGCTGCGTGATGTCGTCGATCAGCGCGTCGCTGCCTGAATTATCGCTCCCGGATACGCAACAACGTGCCAGCAAAAACTGCCAACCGTCTACTCAAACCCGAGGTGCTTGCGCGCCTTGGTACACTTGATCTGGTTGCCCGCACAGTGGTTGACGGCGTAACCACCGGTTTGCATCGTTCACCGCATTTCGGCTTCAGTCAGGAATTTGCTGAGTATCGGGCGTACAACGAAGGCGATGATTTGCGTTACGTGGACTGGAATGTCTACGCCCGCGCCGATCGTATGTACATCAAGCGTTTTCAGGGCGAGACCAACACCGCGATCAATCTGCTGCTCGATACCAGCGCATCGATGAATTTCGGTTCGCCTGTGAGCAAGCTTGAGCAGGCAATCTTTCTAACTGCATCGCTAGCCTACATCACACGCAAGCAACATGATGCGCTTGGTCTGGCGGTGTTTGATGAATCGGTTCGTGAGTTTCAGGCACCCTCGGCACGACCTGACAGCCTGCCTCGCGCCTTGAGTCTGCTGGAGCGTACCGAACCGGGCAATGGCACTAATATTCTGGCTGCTCTGGAGAGTCTGAGAGCCAGCATTAGCCGTCGAGGATTGCTGGTCGTAGTATCAGATCTTTATGCAAATAGTGATGAACTTCTGGCTGCACTTCAACCGCTGGCTCATGCCGGTCAGGATATCGCGGTATTCCATCTGCTTGATGATGAAGAAATCGAGCCAACATCAAAAACCATCAGTGCCTTTAAAGACCTTGAGACACACGAGTCGATCATTGTGGATCCGGAGTTTCTCAAAACCAGTTACCGTTCTCGCTTTGCTGCGCATTGTGAGTCCATGGAACAGGCATGCCGACGTGTCGGCGCTGACTATACGCGGGTATTAACCAGTGAGCCGTTGGATGCTGCAATGCAGGCTTACATGAGTTTTCGTGAGAGGCGTGGACGATGAGCTTATTGTTTCCAGCCTACCTTCTGGGTTTCCTTGGTCTGGCACTGCCGTGGATTCTGCATCGTTTCAGCGATCAACAGCCACCGGTACAGCTGTTTCCCTCAAAGCAGTTTCTTGATGCTACGACGCCGCCGGTTTCACGCAAGCGCACGTTGCGCTACAGGGCATTGCTGGCGCTGCGAATTCTGTCCCTGTTGCTGTTATGCATTTTGTTTGCACAGCCCTGGATAAGCGGTGATGCTGTACCAGATAGCCAAGAGCTGCATCACATGATTGTCATTGATCGTTCTTTATCCATGCGGACAGAGGGCCGCTGGGATGATGCTATTGCCAAAGCCTCTGACCTGATCGATGAGGTAGGTGACGGCAGTGCCGATCTCATTGCGTTCGATCGGCGAGTGGTTGTGCTTGCATCCACCCTGTCTGACAATGCCAACGGTGCTGGCACATCGCTCAGCGCTGCCCTGGCCGATTTGCAACCCGGGTCAGCACCGGGGGATTACGGCTCGGTGATGCAAGGCCTTGATCGGTTGGCAAATGATCGGGAGCTGCCAGTCAAAGTGTGGCTGATCAGTGATATGCAGCGAAGCGCGTTGCCCGCTCAGCTCAATGCACTGTATGCACCTAATGTATCGATGTTCGAACTGGTGCCTGTTGATATCGATGATCAGCTCAATGTTCATCTGGTAGCTCAGGCGCAGTCCAATAACGGCGCAACCGCGCAAATAACCGTCTCGCTGCTTGCCAGTCGCTCGCAAGCGGAAGCGTCTTCCGAACCGATCACAAGAACCGTGATTGTGGAATCCTCAGAAGGTATACTAGAGCAGCGTACAGTGACATTGCTTGAAGATGAAGTGTCTGCCTTTAGCATTGACGAACTGGTGCTGCCAGCGACGTCTAACCCGCAGTTTACGGTGTCGATAGCGGAGAGTGACGCACTGGCTGATGATAATGCGCATACCCTGCCCATCGTAGACCGCCAGCCAACGAGCATTGTGTTGTTAAGTGAGCCCGGTGGACGCAACAACAGCGCCGGTGTGTTCGTAACCACAGCGCTCGAGACCGACTCGATTGCAAACGTAGAGGCGTTACGTGGAAACGCTGCGCAAATTCCCACGGACACTTCGCATCTGGTTGCCGGGAAAGATCTGTCGCAGCCTGTGGACATTGATATTCTGCAGTTTGTCGATACGGGCAGTAATGCGTTGCTATTTAATCAGGCTCCCAGTTCAAGTGACAACGCTCTGCAACTGGAAGGCGTGGGGGTGGGCGTGATAGATGAAGCACATCCGCTGGCCCTTGGAGATATTTCCTGGGTGGGTACGCGTTTTTTTGATTTGCCTGAATTAAGTGCCGTAGACGGAGACAAGGTGTTATTGCGTAGTGCGGACGGTCAAAGCATTCTTGTAGAGCGCACGACCAA
The DNA here is from genome assembly GCA_964352535.1 of uncultured Granulosicoccaceae bacterium. Lineage (GTDB taxonomy): Bacteria > Pseudomonadota > Gammaproteobacteria > Granulosicoccales > Granulosicoccaceae > Granulosicoccus. The sequence goes on from CAYGSW010000066.1 coordinate 21,817, forward strand.
CCGTGGCAGGCTCTTGATTCTCAATGATCCGCTGGACGGATTGGCCAGCAACCTGCCACTACAGCCAGCGTTCGTAGCGTTAATGCAATCGCTCATAACGTATTTTGACGCCAGCACTTCAGTGCCTCCACAAATTGTCGTCGGTGACAGACTGTCGGTTCCCGTGAATGTTCAGGTGATAAACGCTGAAGGTGAGCCATTAATTGACATCGCAGACAGAGGCCAGCCCGTAAGCATCGAACTGCTCGAACCGGGTATCTACACCGTCGTGAGCACACGTGGTGAGCAGCCTTTGCGGGCCGTGCTCGATTCCAATGAAGCCAATTTGTCGGTGCTGGATGCAGAATCCGCAGACCTGTGGCAGGCACGCTACCGTGAACAGAACGTTGATGCTGATGACACAGCCGCCACAGCAAGCAACGTATCAAGTCTCAATACTCGCATGCTGCTTTCCGGCGAAGACCCTTCGCGTCAGGCACTCTGGCAGTGGTTGCTGCCACTGGTGGCTTTGCTGCTTTTTGTAGAAGGATGGTTTGCTAATCGACGCCTTGACGTCAGGAGAGATGGCTCATGATAGGTCAGAGCAACGTCATTAATCGTTTCACGCACTATCTCGATAGCGTCAGGCGTCGGGAACGCTGGCGTCACGTATTGGTTTTTGCAGCAGTTAGCGTTCTGCTGTTGTGCATCCTCACACTGATAGGTGCCTGGGTTGGCTTGTACAGAGGCTTTACACCACTTATCGATCTTACAATCCGTGCACTATTGGTGGTCAGTGCCCTGGCATCGACGGCTATCTTCCTATGGCGCCCCCTGAAAGATCTGGCTTCAGATGAAGGTGCCAGGCTTGTAGAAAATTCAGATGCAGCTTTTGATGGGCGTGTGCATACATTTCTGGACACGCAGCGCAATGATCCCAAGCAGGCTTTTCTCGGCTTGCTGGCTCGAGATGCATTGTCAGTTGCCAGACGCGTTCCGGTAAATCGCATTGTCCCTACAACTGCTCTGGTATGGCCGATTGTGATGCTGCTTGGTTTGTTGGGAGCGGGTGTGGGTTTTCAGCAAGTCGCCCCACCTGCCTGGAAAAATGCTGCCCTGCATGTCTGGTGGGGGTGGCAGGACAGGACTCTGGTTGAGCCCAGAACCATCGACGTTCAGCCAGGCTCCATACAGCTACTGGCTGGTGAGGATCTTGAACTTGATATTGCGCTTTTCGGATTCACTGAACAACAGGTAACGCTGCTTGCCCAGAACCCGGGTGAGGAACAGTGGCAAAGCAGTGAAATCACTGCATCACCCGATGGACGCTTTCGGTTCAAGATGTTCCGTGTTAAAAAACCTTTGCAATACTACGTGGAGGCTGGCTTTACGCAAAGTGAACAGTATGAAGTTTCTGTGGTTCAACCCGCTCGCTTGCAGAGCATAGACGTTGACTTCGAATACCCTGAATGGACTCAGCTGGAGCCGGTAAGTCGCACCGATGTGACCAATATCAGCGCCGTCAAAGACACGCGCATCACACTCACGCTCTCGTTAGACAAAGCACTGAACGATGGCTTGTTGCTGCTTGGCGATGAGCCGCTGGCGATGACGTTGCTGGACACCGATGATGGCGTTCAGTACCAGGCCAGTTTCGTTCTGAAAAACGATACGGAATATCAGTTGATGGACACCATGCTGGAGCGGCAGATTCCGATTAGCGATGCCCACGCCGTGAGTGTTCGTGGTGATGAAGCGCCTGAGGTCAAGTTCTTGAGTCCTGGCCGCGATGTCAGTGCATCTCCGATCGAAGAGGTGAGCATTACGGTCGAAGCGCAGGATGACTTTGCAATTGAATCGGTAGAGCTGTTCTATTCGGTGAATGCAGGTGAATGGCAAAGCGTGACGTTGGAAAATAACGACGTTGCCAGTTACGTTTTTTACCTTGAATCCATGGGTGTTGCAGCGCTGGAAGCGGCGGCGTCCGGAGCTGAGTCTGAATCGGGCGTCGAAGATAACAGCGTTGATGATGTTCAGATCGCCATGGCGCCTTCGGAAGCGATGCCTTTGCAACCTGGTGATCTGATCAGTTATTACGTGCGGGTGCGTGATCACAACAGCAGCAGTGAAACCGACATGATGCTGGTCGACGTCAGACCTTTTGAGCGGCGATTTTCAGAAGGCCAGGGCGCTGCGGCCGGTGGCGGTGGCGGTGGCGGGTCAGCGAATGAAGGCAGTGA
>CAYGSW010000067.1:0-23963 GCA_964352535.1 uncultured Granulosicoccaceae bacterium
CCCCAGGGATGCGACCGGCCCAGCAATGCAACAGCGATGGCGTCAAAGCCGATGCCCGCCGAAAAACCGGGGGATGCACGCCCAAGCACACCGCTTACCTGATTAGCCCCTGCCAGACCCGCCAGAGCGCCCGCGACCCCCATGGCCAGCACAATGATCAGTCCAGCCTTCATACCCGCATAGCGGGCAGCTTCAGGATTCTCACCACTTGCCCGGAACTCGAACCCCAGACGAGTCTTGAACAGCAACCAGTGGATGATGAGTACTGCCGCAATCATCAAAAGAACACCAGCATGCAGGCGTAGATTGGGATCAAACCAACTGAGCAGGCGCGGTAGTTCGGCGCTCTCAATAACGGATTTGGAGATCGGATCTGAACGACCTTCACGCTGAATGAAGTCCAGTCGCAGTAAGTAATCCACGAGCCGGTAGGAGATAAGATTGAGCATGATGGTCGAGATGACTTCGTGCGCACCGGTTGCGGCTCTTAGCCAACCGGCGATAGCCGCATAAAAGCCACCAGCAAGCGCACCCGCCAGCAGAACCAGTGGCACATGCACGATCGTGGGCAGGCCCGCAAAACTGAACCCGGCTATCACCGCTGCCATGCCGCCGATCAGCAGTTGTCCCTCAGCGCCGATGTTAAACATGCCAGCACGAAAGCCAAGTGCGATACCGAGCCCCGCCAGTGTCAGCGGCACAGCAGCTGTCAGCGTTTCCGAAATCGCGTTGACCGATCCAACCGATCCGCTAAGCAACGCAACATAGGAGCGTCCTACCGTTGTAAGGTCGACGTTGGTGGCCAGCATCGCAACGGCACCGAGCAGTAGCGCAACGACAACCGCAAAGATCGGTACAACCACAAGATCTTCCAGTGCCGCACGACCAGGGGCTGCGCGGCGCAAGAGTTCCTCGACCGCGCTGTTTGTTGATTCCGGCCCGGTATCCATACTGTCGTCGCGGCTCATGCCGCCGCTCCATCGTATCTACCGGCCATGGCCAGACCTATCGTGCCCTTGTCCGCTTCAGCACCCTGAAATTCTGCCACTATGCGACCCTTGAACATCACCAGGATCCGATCAGACAGCGCAAGAATCTCGTCCAGCTCGGAGGACACAATCAGCACACCATCGCCCTCGTCTCGCGCCTGCGCAATGCGGTTGTGGATGTATTCAATAGAGCCAACATCAAGGCCACGCGTGGGCTGCGAAGCGATCAGCAATTCGGTATCGCGTGACATCTCGCGAGCAGCGATCAACTTCTGCTGATTCCCACCCGAGAGCGTGTCAACGGTGTCGAACACAGAGCTTGTGCGCACATCGAAGTCCACCACCGCACGTGCCGCAGCTGTATTAACGACATTCCAGAGCATAGTGGGCCCCTTGGAGAAACGATCGTCGTAGTAACTGTCAAGCACCATGTTTTCGGCAATGCTAAAGGCGGGGATCAATCCGGTGCGCTGCCGATCCTCCGGAATATGCGCAAAGCCCAGTCGATGTCGCTCACGCGTGCTGATGTGTGTAATGTCCTGATCTTTAAAGCTAACGCTGCCGCCCGACACGCGAGTAAGACCCGTCAACGCCTCGACCAGTGCGGACTGACCATTGCCTTGCACTCCGGCAATACCGACGATCTCGGCGCTGCGCACGATGAGACTGACACTATCCACAGCAACGTCGTCATTTTCACGCAGCACAGTAAGCTCTGATACTTCCAACATGGGAACGCCTGGCGTGTAGGCTTTCTTGTTTACATCGAAGCTCACCGGGTGGCCGACCATCATCTGGGCAAGTTCTGCTTCGGATACAGCGTCGGGATGCTCGGCATGACCGACAATCATCCCGCGCCGCAAGACGGCTATGCGGTCGGCGATCTCACGGATTTCACCCAGTTTGTGAGTGATAAAAACAATCGCCTTTCCGCTATCACGCAAACTCTTGACAATTTCGAAGAAATCGACAACCTCTTGCGGCGTCAACACAGCGGTCGGTTCGTCGAAGATAACCAGATCAGCTGAGCGAAACAGCACCTTGATGATCTCGACGCGCTGCTGCACGCCGACAGGCAGCGTCTCGATCAGTGCATCGGGATCGACTTCCAATCCATAAGCATTGTTTATTTCGCGCACCTGCGTGCAAGCCCTGGCAAGATCGAGATGATCTATCCGCCCAGTAGGTTCTACACCCAACACAACGTTCTCGGCCACACTGAACACAGGGATCAGCATGAAATGCTGGTGCACCATACCAATTCCGGCACTGATTGCATCTCCAGGTCCGCTAAAATCTACAGCGAGACCATCAACAATAATCTCGCCAGACGTCGGTGCATAAAGACCGCAGAGAACATTCATCAGTGTGGATTTTCCTGCCCCGTTCTCCCCCAGAAGCCCCAGAACCTCACCGGGCCGGATATGCAAATCAACATCCTTGACAGCGGCGAAGCTGCCAAAGAACTTGGATATCCCACGCAATTTGATGTCCATTGACTTTCCGATGATGAGCTTACCGCCGCCTGCACATAGTTTTAGTAGACGGCAACATATAAGAGGACGGCAATAGGCGTTTGATTACTCGTCGATGGGGATTGAACCGTCGATAATCCCGGCACGCACCTGCGCAAGTTCCGCTTTCAGCGGGTCGGGGATGCTGTCTTCCATGTCGTGGAACGGGGCAATGTCAACACCACCATTCTCAAGTGTACCGACAAGGACTCCACCCTCGAAGTTACCGTTCATGGCTGCGTCGATCACTTTGGTGACGGTGGCGTCCATGCGCTTGGTTACCGAGGTTAGATAGACGTGTCCGTTGTTTGGGTCTGTGTTGTATAGATCCGCATCAACGCCAATAATCTTGAGCGCATCTACTCCTAATTCATCAGCAAGCGCCGCCGAGCCCAGTCCGACAGGACCGGCGACGGGCATGATGATATCAGCACCCTCATCGTAAAGATTCTGTGCATACGCACGCCCATCGTCAAGCGATTCGAAGTTGTTGGTAAACAGGCCCTCTTGTGTCTCGGGATTCCAGCCCAACACGGTGACTTGAGTGTCGTGCTTTGCGTTGTAAGCCATAGCGCCGCGATGAAAGCCGTTCATGAAGATTGTAACTGGCGGTATGTTGATGCCACCGAAGGTGCCAAGCACGCCTGTCCTGGTTACGCCAGCCGCCAGATAGCCTGTGAGAAACGCCGCCTCATCCGTCGCATAGACTTGGCCCAGCACATTCGGGATGGGTGGATCGTAGGCATAGTCGACAATGGAAAACATCTGATCAGGGTTTGCCTCGGCTGCCTTTTGCGTCGCATCGCCCAGCAGAAAACCCACGGTAATGATGATATCGCAGTCACCATTTACCAAGGAATTGATGTTTGCCTCATAGTCGGTTTCAGCCTGTGATTCGAGGAATCGGCCCTTGATGTCAAGGCTTTGCTGCGCATCCAGAACACCCTTCCAGGCAGTCTGGTTGAAACTGTTGTCATCTATGCCACCGGTGTCGGTGACTTGGCAGGCTGTGAAAGCGGATGCATGGGTGCATGCAACCAGCGCAGCCACCGTAGTCAGATAAATTAGGGCTTTTTCTAGTTTTGACATGGGCGTTCCTGTTCTCGATGATCGTGTTTCGATGATCGATACTATCGCTTGCGTATGGCCTTCCCCATTGATCTCGATCAATGTGCTGATCGCGAGTCAAGAATCAACGGTCCAGGCAGGCCAGCTATACGTCGATGGATTATTAAACAAACAGACAATGAAGCAGATTCAAACAAACAGGTTCTCAAAGCTCTCAGATTCGTACTCAGCGCAGGTGTCGTGCAAATAGCTGGCGTTACGATTACGAGCGATGATCAGCGTAGCGCACGTGACGTAAGGACAACCGACCCTATAATTCAGACATGGCGCAAGTGCTTAATGCCAGTTAATTCGGGTGGCGTTGACTTTCTCCGTCCACGCCTGAGCGCTATGGCGAAGTTTATCGGTATCCATTGTCAGCAACTGTCGGTTCTTCAACAATTGCCTGCCTGCAACCCACACATCGGTGACATGCTGGCTGCTCTGTGTGTATACCACCTGCGCTATCACATCGTACATCGGCAACATGCCCAGCCCCGGTTCAATGACGATGCAGTCGGCTGCCTTGCCAGGTTCCAGTGAGCCGATCTGCTCGGCCAGGCCCAATGCCCTGGCTGCATCGATGGTCACCATCCGCAAAGCTCTGAGCGCCGGCAGCGCAGCCGCATCAGTACTGAACATGTTGGCAAGCAACGAGGCGGTTCGAAGCTCGCTCAGCAAATCCAGATCATTATTACTGGCAGCGCCATCGGTGCCCACCGCAACGTTCACCCCAGCCTTGATAAGATCGGCCACAGGACTGACACCACTGGCTAGTTTCAGGTTGGACTCGGGGCAATGAATCGCATGCACACCCGCATCGGCAAGCCTCACAATCTCGTCATCGCTCACCTGAGTCAGATGCACCGCCAGCAAGCTTGAATTAAGCAGACCGACCTCGTCCAGCCGCGCGATCGGACGGATGCCGTGTTCGCGCTCGAAACGTTGAACCTCTTCCAACGTTTCGTGAACATGCATGTGAACCGGTACCTCAAGCTCAGCACTCAAGACAGCGATACGCTCCAGCGATTCGCAAGGCACTGTGTAGGGTGCATGCGGTGCAAACGCAACAGAGATTAACGACTCATCTCGCAGTGCATCATGCACATCAAGACCACAACGGATGTATTCATCCACCGACTTTGCCAAGGCTGTTGGAAAGTCAAGCACGATCATACCGACCGTAGCACGCATGCCTGCACTGATCACAGTAGCGGCCGTCTCATCTGCAAAGAAGTACATGTCATTAACGGTGGTTACGCCACACAGCAGGCATTCTGCGAGTGCCAGTGCTGTACCGTCGCGGACGAATTCAGGGCTTAAGTGAGCGGCTTCAGTGGGCCAGACATACTGCTCAAGCCACTCCTTGAGTGGCTTGTCATCCGCAAAACCACGCAGCAGATTCATCGCCAGGTGTGTATGTGCATTGATCAAGCCCGGCATGAGGATCCCCGTGCGTCGATCATGTACGATCATGTCCGAATACCGCGCTGATGCGTCTACCCACGGCGCGCACATAACAATCTGAGCGTTGATGACAACCAGTGAGTGATCCTGAAGTATGCGCATCTGCTCATCCATTGTAATCACCCAGCCTGCCTCTATAATGAAGCTGTACAACCCCAGGCCTGCAATGTCGGTTTTCAGCATATTGTCGTCTTTGGACATAAACTTTTTTTCCAGAGGCTATTGATTAATATCAAATGTCTTGCTTATCCATAATGCGATAATGACATTTAGTTGGATTTATCAGTCACCATGAGAACCAATGACAGCAGTCATTATCAGGAGATAAACATGACACGTAATATCGGCAATAAAGAGCGCGTAGTCCGAGCAGTGGTAGGCTTGGTTATTCTAAGCTTGACGATAGTGGGACCGCAATCCATGTGGGGACTTCTAGGGCTTATTCCGCTGGCTACAGCAGCCATCGGATGGTGTCCACCCTATTCTGTTCTCGGCATCAATACGTGCAAATCATAGATTAAGGTATGGCAAGTCATAGATCATGATTAATACCCTGTATCGCAATCAAGACTACGTTCCAGTCTGCATAAAACCGCGTAATCATTGTCATTGATAGAGCGCTATCCATCAAAATTACCTAGTTTGATGGATAGCGATAAAAAGGGCTCAGAACAACCCAAATCAGCGCAAACGAAACACTATTGGCAACCACTGCTGGTTCGAAGTTCCTGGTGCAAACAATGCGTGACGAACATCACCGCATATGTTCCCAGAGATTCCGCTCTTCATCGAGTCGATCATTTTCGCTGGCCTTGAAATCACCCCGTGACACAACACCTACAACACGATCGTTATCCACTACGGGTATATGTCTGAAACCACCATCCCACATCAAGCGTAACGCCTCTATAGCGCTATTGTCAGGTGACATCGTTGTTGGTTCTGCCGTCATGACGTCAACCAGAACCGTGTCTCGAGCATCCATACCGTGGGCTATAACACGTTGCACAGCATCACGGCTGGTAAAGATACATTGTAGCCTGCCGTTTTCATCAACGACCAACACCGACCCTATACGCTTTTCCGACATATGACGGCATGCGTCCTGCACCGACGACGTTAGTGCAAGCTCAATGGGCTGTTGATTCAAAACAATATCGGATACCTGTCTCATAATCTTGTCTTTGAAATTAAAAACCTAATGCTATAGAACACGTACAGGTTTGCATTGATATTGATCAATTGAATATCCTGATGAGCTTGCAGGGACTCCTATTGTCGAGCTGCTTATGTCTGTTTTTGCAAGGGTAAGACTGCTAGCAGATTTGATCTGTATCAACACAGAGCATTCAAACAGGGGCGAATATTTCCTTTATGCCTATGTATGAGAGAGCATTTTTCATGTCTACCAAACACCTGTTACGGCGGTGTCGTACATGCGGCACTCATTTTGCCTGGATGCTTGGCTATCTTCTAGTAGCCTGCTATCCCGCAAACATAACTATGGCCGATACGATAGAAGCAGAAAGTGTACATCACCAGAGGGCAGCTGACAGCACGTTTACACAGCGCACGAGTGAGATCTCGGCGCTGACAGCCAACAATGCAAAAGACGTTCTTTACACTGTACTGGACGTCATCACCGGACAAATTTACAACGAACAGTATTTCGCGCTGCATGAGTTCACTGACACTACTGTGCCAACTTCAACTGACTATATTCTGCAGACTGAACGAGACAGTTACGAATCACGACAATACGACTGCCCTGAAAGTGGTGAAGCCGACATCACGGTACGATCGGAAGAAGCTGGTGAATTCGAGTCTTCCGACTTTGCGTTTTTGGACTGTCGTTGGAGTGGATTTTTGATCAACGGAGGATCCAGTGAATTCAATACAGATTTCGGTGAATATCGCTACCACTTTAATGAGCTCTCACTCGTTGATGTAAAAGGCCAACTGAGCAGCCTGACTGGATTTTTCTCTCGCACTATTATAGATGATTTCGGTACCAACAGTGCTGTAGGCATACACACTTTCCGAAGCGAACAGCTCGTGTATACAGTGAACGACTCTGCCAACACGCTCACTCTTGATGTTACAAAAACATCACTGGGTAGCGGCGTCTTCTGTCCAAGGTTTATCGACTGCTATGAATCTGCATCATTTGATGCATCATTTACTCTGCGCGACAGCCGGCTGGCAGGTGATCATGAACTTGTAATCAGTACGCCACAAGTATTTGTCAACGACGACGGAACGGAGCTACGTTTTGATCGTGGCACGCTAAGTGTGGTCGCAGATGATGGCAGTACGATGAGCGTTGAGGCTGATAACGGCAATCCTTCATCAACCACGCTGACAACGATTACCACTGACAGTATCACTACCGCCATCGAGCTGTCGTGGAGTGATTTGTACCTGTATTTGGAGCGCGTTCGATGAGCATGTTCGATAACACAAGCGTACAGACTATAAAACTGGCACTTCTGACTGTATTTCTAACCCTAAATGCCTGCCATTCGTCCTCAGACAATGACAATAACAATCCTTACAACGATGACTTGACGCCAGTTCTTTCTGAATCAAACTGGCGTCTTGTCGTTGGTGATGTGTTTGACGTTTTTACCCACGCTATTTACGATGATCAGCTGATTTCACCTGAATACTCGACGATTGAAGGACGCCGCTACGAGTTCCCGTTTGCAAATTCCAATTATGCAAGCTATTCGGAGAATGCATGCGCCGCCGGTGGTGTTGTCACGCAGCGTAGATCACCTACCTCGTGTGACGGACGATGCTTTTCAAGCACCAGAATGCTCTACGCGTGTGCTTCTTCAGATCTTTCCTTACTGGGTCGGATAGATGTCAGTTCCGACTTTTCAAGTACTGCCAATACGTATGATGCACTGAGCCTGAAAGTAGCAAATATCAAACAATCGCTTATAAGCGGCAGTTTGGGGTTTTACCGGTTAGGTTCAGAAATTTCGAGCAATATTCGCCGCAGCGCCAAGATTACACGCTATGAGTCGACCCAGAGCAGCGGTAAAATCGTCCTGATCGATGTCGATACGGTATTTGGATATGGCACTGATTCAGGTGATGGAACTGCCTCGGCACAAATGCAGGGTACGTTGGCACTCAGCTCTCCGCGGACTGGCGATACAATGATAACGGCGACAGTGACTACACCGTTCATTAATGAAAACAGTGAACAGCGACGCTTCTCACGTGGTTCCCTCGAACTGCAGGCAGAAGATGGTAGTCGACTTGTACTCACTGCGAAGAACGAAAATGCAGAAACTTTTAATGTCATTTTAAGCAATGATAGCGCTGATACTATTACGCTATCCGAACCCTGGGATGATTGGATCGAACGGCTTAGTTTCACGCAGCCTAGAAGCAAGAACACCATTAATCATGCTTTTGCAAAAGCAAAATAGTCAATCCAGCTAACGTAAAGACATATTGGCGGCGATGTACTACCATCAAGACTAATGCTAGCCTTGGATGTACTGTGTTAACTGGTTTATAACATGTTCCTGATCCTCAATTCGGCTTCGCACCAGATCACCAATAGATACAACACCAACCAGGGTTTCTTCATCGAGCACTGGCAAGTGACGAGTGCGGTGTTCAGTCATCAACGCCATACACTCATCAACCGTATGTGCCAGCGACACACAAACAACAGAAGTAGACATAACCTCGCTTACCAATGTGCTTTCTGAGCGTTTTCCCGCCAGAATAACATTGCGTGCATAGTGCCTTTCCGTCAAAATACCAACTAGACGATGATCTTTAAGCACAACAACAGAACCAATATCCCGCTCGGCCATCAAGCGTACTGCATCCAATACCGTAGCATCCGGATCTAGGGTGAGAACGTCACCTTTCTTGGTTTCCAATAGATGCCCAACTGTACTCATCAAGTATCTCCGTTGCTCGTATGTGTCTGAATCAGACCTGATCGGTGATACCCCATCAAGTCTGAGATTATTACACCAGGGGACTCATAGCGTACACCTTTTTTCCCACCGATTTCAATGTGTACCAGCGTACTGGATTAACCGCTGCACCAACATCATGGCCTATTCTCTCTTTACCTCAAGCCACTCCGCCACTTCACAACTAAGCATGAAGCGGCACTTTCCGTTCTTGAAGCAACACACCATTAACATGGCTACACACCACTACACGTTACCCGGAATTGTTAACCCTGAAAATCAGTTGCATTAGTTAAATAACATGACCACTCTCAAATCTGCCACGAGAATCTGTCACGAGAATCTGTCACGAAGTGATTGTTGTCTATTGTCCCGATTCAGACGGATGCTGGGCAGCCTCTATAGGTTTCATTGTACTGGAATTCCTACAGATTCATCGCTGTTGACAGGCATACGATGGCCTACAGCGGGACATTGGTCGCTGCTGGTACTGGACACGGTGTAGTCGTTTCTGTGGCATGCGTTGGTTAAACCAGCAGATTAACTGGCTTATTTCGAGGGGTTACGGTTCTCACTACCCTACTTGTACAGCAAATGAATCGTTTCTCGCGCTGCTTAAGGGCAATGGTCTTTTTGGTGGCAACCGTGCTTCATATCTTCAGCTATTTCGTGGAGCACATTCGCTATCACAAGATGTTCAAGGCTAGGAGTCTAGGCGGTTGATAATTTCGAGCGAGAGTGATTCAATGTTAAGTCGTTTATTTTCTGGTTTTAGGATTTTAGCGGGCCTAAATTACGAAAACGAGCAGGAAAAGCGGCAGAAAGGAATTACTCGCAGTCGAAATATTTCTGCCGCGCTGACTCCAGGATATCCACCCAATGTACCGATCTTCCTTGAGTCACTCTTAACGATATGTAAGACACGAATCTCTTTCATGCATCAGACCACCTGCGCAACCGAATAAATCAATAGTCTTTTATTTTTTTTAAACAATCGCCATCCGATTTTGTATTCAGAGCATCGCGATGTAGTCAATCAGTAGAATTGAGGCAAATCAAGATATTGTCTTATTCAATCCATTTAAATACTTCTTGTTCAATACAGGCAACCAACCTGTTATTGAATAGTATCAATTCGTGTCCATTATCAAGGAACATCAAATGACTATGAAAACATTACTACCAAGTCTCTGGGGTCGAGACGATTCTACAAATGATCCATTTCAGAATCTGCATAAAGAAATTGATCGCGTGTTCAGCGATTTTCGTGGCACCGGGTTAATGTCTACTCCCATGTCGCCCTGGGGCAACAGTGGAAAATCAAGTCTACTTCCTCGTATTGATGTGAGTGAAACAGATAAGGAAATAGATATTGAAGTTGAGCTACCCGGCGTAGATAAGAATGACGTCGACATTACAGTGGTTGATCAGCTATTGACCATCAAAGGCAGCAAGAAAACCGAGGCTGAGAAAAAGGAGAAGAATTATCACCTTATAGAGCGATCTCAAGGAAGCTTTGAACGCACTATTCCTCTCGGATTTGAAGTAGACAGCGACAAGGTTGACGCGAACTTCCACAACGGTGTGCTGTCTCTTAAGATTACCAAGCCACCTGAAGTTTTGACCAAGACGAAAAAAATTAAGGTCAATGAAGCAGAGCCTGCTTGATTGGATATCTGGTTCTTCCAGGTAGCTGCTCAGAGCGCAATGTCATAACAGTAAAGAGCAAAGGAAGTCCTATCAATCAATTTTACCATTGTGATATTCCTGAGCGCTAACAAGCGGATTCAGGGATATCACTTTGTCAGATGTATAATGATTTTTTTTTTACAGAGCGTTCATATTTATATTGATAACGCGCTTTGTAAGCAGGCAATCAATGCAGAAAGCATTGGCGTTTCTTAGCATGCGGCAACTTTATATCGTGTGCGGTCAATCGGGTTCGTCAGCGCTACCGGATTTGTACTTGCCTCTTGCTTGGATGCAATATATCTTTGCATTGCGCATTCACTACACCAGCTGATCTGAATCAAACAGCATAGCCCGTGCCGCATATCAACCACCACCGGCTAAAGCTGGAGGTGCGATTCCTCCGGCTTACTCACCCATTCGGCTATTACCTAATCAGTCTATCTACTCATTTACAAAAATGCTGTCTTGGTAAATGATGCAGATCAACTCTGCTCCCTGCCATTGGGTGAACAATGGCACTTACACAACTAGTCAGTAACAATAAGGGTGTAGACATGGAATCAACGAATCATCGAAGTTCCACATGCAATAGTGAACCGGCTTTTTCGCAATCCTCTGATAGATTCAGGTTTTCGCCCGTCTTCTTTGGCGTTTCCCTGGTATTGGGTTCATTTAGTACCACAACCTCGGCCATCGAATTAACCGACTTTACCGACCCCGACACGCAATTTGAGGAAGCGTATGTTGACTTCACTGCCAATGCCAACGATGGTAACCAGGATCAGATTTCCTACGATGCACTGCTGAATGCTTTCTACGAAAATAGAAAGAGTACACGTCAGAATGTCCTTAACTACCGTATCGACGCAAACTACGATGCCACTCGCGGTCCGAATGATGACGATGAAACCCGTGACGACTATGGCTTGGGCGTGGGCGTCAATTCAGACAACTACTTCAGTGAAGACAATGAAAATCTGTTCTGGTTCGGCGCAGCGGACTACGCCTATCAAGACAGCGCGGAAGATGACAACGCTGGGTTTACGGTGGGCTTGGGCTACGGACGCGTGTGGAACGCAACTGCCTTGGCGAAAGCGCTGAGAATCCAGCAATCTCTGCAGGACAGCGCCCAGATCACCGGCAATCTGAGCGATGACGCAGCTATCGAGCTGGCCACCATCATAGCCAGAGAAGATCAATATCGTGCTCAGGAAGGCCCAGACACCTATCGTGGTGTGTGGTATGCCGCAATGGAAAGCATTCTGGCTGCAGAGAATCTGCTTTCCGAGAACACCCTGAGCGCACTTGGCGTGGTCAACATAGATGATGTACTGTTTGATGAACCCATCAGTTCCAGACGCCATGGTTGGTTGGTACGTGCAGGGGTAGGGCTGCAACTTAGCGATTTTTCGGGAACCGTCGACAGCGATCCCAAGCTGCGGTTTGAGTTCGAGTACGCGAAACCCTTTGGACTCACCGGGCAGCTGTTGGAAACAGCCAGCTATGAACCTGTTTTTGGCGACGAAACCGTTCATCAACTGGCAAATCGACTCAGCTATACCTACGAAATATCGGACAGAATTGACTGGTTGAATGCGTGGGATCTAAGCTACCAGCAAGTGGATAACATAGACGACACACGCTTCGTCTCCAACTCACTCTCCTCGACATTCCTGTACCACCTGACCAATCAACTTGACGCAGCATTGACCCTGGCCGCCAATGATGTAGATATTGAGCCGGAGCCTGTCGATGCCGATGATGAGGTTAATACATCAGCTGTATTGGGAATACGCTATCGATTGAAATAGCGTCATAGACACAAAGGTACCAGGCTGAACAAACGGGGTGAGGTGAAATACACAACGGTGACTGCCATGGCTAACCAAGTAACGGAGTCGAGAATGCAATGAGATCGTTAATGACTGAACATGTGTTGTTCACGAATAGTAAAGCCGTGGGCACTGAGCTAGCAGCAACGTTGTCGCAGAATCACTACGTGAACCCTGTGGTTCTTGCGTTACCCAGAGGGGGGTACCGATTGCAGCAGAAATTGCCAAACAACTTCATGCACCCATGGATCTTTTACTGGTTCAGAAAATCGGGGTGCCTGGTCATGAAGAGCTGGTTTTGGGTGCCGTTATCGATGGCCCGGCACCGTTGATCAGTATTAATGAAAACATCAAACGCTTTTGCAATATTCCAGACGCCCAGATATAGGACATCGAAGAGCAGAAACTCAAGGAAATTGAAAGGCACCGTTCACTGTACCTTCATGGCCGCAAACTCCTAGCAATAAGGGACTGTACCGCAATCATTGTTGATGACGGTATTGCAACGGGCGCAACTGTCAGAGCTGCAGTGAGTGCCGTGCACAAACAAGCGCCACATAAATTGGTCCTCGCTATGGGTGTTGCTCCGCCTGAGGTGGTGGGAACGCTGTATTCGGTAGTGGACGACATCGTCTGTCTGAATCAACCAGACCCATTCCACTCAGTGGGATCGCACTTTCTTGAATTCGCCCAAGTGAGTGACCAAGAAGTCATCGATCGGCTGAATGAGGTCAATATACACAATGAGTGACTGAATCTATAAAGGCGCTAAGCCACTCTGGAGAATTCACAAAGCCACGGGTACACACAGGCACATTCAGATTCTTCCGTGCACATTCCAGATCCTTCCGCACACCTGCCTCCTGTGCGAAACAATCTGTAGCGAATCAACCCTCAGACTGCAAATCCTATACCCGCAGTTCTCACCTCATATGACATCAAGAGGAATCTTGAGGAATCGTTTACCGTGTTCATTCGCAGCGGGTAACTCACCACCTCTCATATTGACCTGGACGGATGGAAATAGCAGCGTGGGTACTGGTAGTTGCGCATCACGCTCTTCACGCAACTTGACAAACTGATCCTCTGTGACGCCGTCGTGCACATGAATATTGTGAGCACGCTCTTCTGCGATGGTGCTCTCCCACTGATAGTCCTCCCGCCCTGGCGCTTTGTAGTCGTGGCATAGAAATACACGAGTCGCAGGATCAAGGTTATACAGACGTTGTATTGAGCGATATAGCGTTCGGGAATCGCCACCTGGAAAATCTGCACGTGCTGTCCCATAGTCCGGCATGAACAAAGTATCGCCTACAAAGACGGCGTCACCGATCACATAGCTCATACACGCCGGTGTATGCCCGGGTGTGTGCAGAGCCCTCGCATCAAGAGCACCCACGGAAAATTGCTCATTGTCGCCAAAAAGATGGTCAAACTGACTGCCATCACGCGCAAATTGCTCTCCTTCATCAAACATAGGGGCAAACAAAGTTTGGACTTCAGTAATCTTGTATCCAATACCGACCTTACCGCCCAATCTGTCTCGCAGAGTCGGTGCAGATGATAAATGATCAGCATGCACATGTGTTTCCAGAATCCATTCCAAATGTAGATCGTTACTGGCAATAAAATTGATCAGATCATCGGTAGGGGCCAACGAGGTTCTTCCCGATGCCGGGTCATAGCCAAGCACCGGATCAACAACGGCACAAATATTGCTCGATGGATCCAGAACAACATAGCTGATTGTATTCGTGGCTTTGTCAAAGAAAGCAGTTATTTCGGAGGTTTTCATGGCTGGACACCTGTTCATGGACTGATAACAATGAATACAGGTGTATTTTCATCCGGCACGGCTCATCCTGAGCTGATCCAGCTCAATTGAACTGCACACAATCAAATATCGATTCGGACACATCTACAAAATCACGCCGAAAAGGCTGGGAAAAAAAGACTGTCGCTGTTCAACATGCCAAAGGAACGTGACACTTCCAGACTTCGGGTAACGATGCAGTAACCTAAATTAATCGAAGGTGTTGCATCATCTTGGCATTCTAAAAAAGACGAGCCAGCATATTCAGCGGTTCAACATTAGCAGCTCGTTGCTGCATTTGATCAGAATCAATCACCCCAATAACTTTCCAAGGCACAGTCATGTTCTGACACAGGGAATATTCTCTCTTCATACGGTGATCAACTCAAGGATCGTAATCAATGAAGAGGGAGTGCGCTTGGCACCCATAAAATCGAGAACGGCATCGGTACTGGAAAAAGTAGCGGAGAGTGTTTGTAAAGTCACAGCCTAGAAAACTCGCGAGCTATCGAAGGACAATTGAGGTTGTGTCGAGTTGGCGGTTGCCTCAGTCATGGTGTTGCTTCTGATCGCTCTTTTGGCGATTCCGGTAACGTTAAACGTTCAAGTATCGAAAATGAGAAAGTACCAGTCTCATTATGAGGTTTGCTGGTTTTATAATCACATCCAAATTTCCATACCAGCTAATAAATCGGAACGTTCCGAAATACGCACACACAAGTCAAAACCGGACAAATCTCCCAGTAAGTCTCAGACCAGTGCAAAAGCACGATCGAGCGCTTTTCTTTTTATCGGAGATGTACGCCAATGTCTGATCGTGTACACCCGGTCACTGATCAAAAGCCTAAGATTCGCTAATCTGTACCTACATGCTCGAATAGGTTTGGGTGATCCTGCAGACACAGGTCAGCTGTGGTCAGTTGGGTGGCTCGTTTCGGCAGTGCTGGCTAAGCTGAAACAGGCCACAATCCACATTGAGCCGGACTTCCTTGATCACACCCTGACACTTGAGGGCCAAACCGACATGCAGCTTGTGCCACTGCAAATTCTATGCGTCACGGCAAGATTATTGTTGTCAATACCGATTCTGAAAGCAATTGCCCAGAGGTGAAAAAGCAGGTGCTCTAATGATTAAAATGCACGTTAAAGACATAGGTAGCGAACTGGGAGTGAAAGTGATTGTGTTGCAGTCTGTTGAGACAAATCGCAACACCATTGTATCAATACACTTTCTGCACGGCAGGGTGAGACCATTAGCGAATGTTATTGGCCACCGGGACGATCTTTGTGTAATCGATATGCAGTGCAACCAAATAACATGGGCCGAGTTTGAACACACCTATCCCTGGTACACTCATCAATCCGACTGAGCAGAGTGTCATGCGGCTGATAGGATTTGCCTTCTACTATGCCTGGATACACAGCAGAGATTTTGATCGACGAAGCTGGGTACGCTATACCGGCTGGTTGACAATACTTCTCGCGTTTACGTTTGGTCTTCTTGGTACACGCTATCTTGTCCATGTCCACGCAAATGAAGTGCGCGCCCAACTCTACCTGCTGATAGCGTTCATAGGGCACTTTGGTTTGCTGGCTGCACTGTTGGGTGTACCGCTACTTGCAATTGTGGTGCTGATCCCGTCACGTCTGATGCTGTTAGTGGTGGCGCCAGCGATGGTATCAGCCACGCTGCTGAGCATAAATCTGGCTGCAAACTTGCAAAAAAGCCATGTACTGGTGGTGTTGGCAAGTGGATATTTGCCAGCTAGATCAACTTCTTGATGATCTCCCAATCCATGCACATCAATCCATGCACATCTGGTACGAAGCGCACTACGATTGCCAAATCGCTGGGATCACCCGGCACTTTCCTCAATATGCATAGCAAAACCATAGCGTTCTGCCGCGTACAGAAACGGCCCTGGGTGTAAGACTGCTCCATCGTAAGTTTTCGCCCTGATCAGAAGCTCACAACTTTAAAGCTATCTGACGGAATGATTGTGCCATAAGATGCCCTTTCAAACGGTATTCAGCAATCTTCTAGTTCTTGCATCCGGCCTGATTGCCATGGTGGTCGTCAACTTCATCCCCTTTTTCGGATGGCTCTTAAACCTCAGCGTGATGTTTTTCGGCGTGGGTACAATGACTTACACCATGATGGAGCAATTGGTCAGGTGCCATGAAGCATCCACATCCAACATACGAGCATTACCTGAGCCAATGAACACAAAAGGATAAAAGGCAAAGAGAACTGTGCGCCGATATCAATATATTGGCGTGCATGTGTTGACGCCCGGAATATTTTCGGCATCCAATTAAAGGCCCAAAGCCAACAGAGGCTGTATCAAAATCAGATCCTTTACAAATCCAAGTACGAATGTTTCTATCTTCAATTCAGTAAGTCAGGTCTGACCTGCAAACACGCTGAACAGCCTGAATCAACAAGTTCAATCCTGACGGTCAAACAGAGCAGTAATCGTGTATTACATCCCAGCCCAGCTGTGCGGTATTCACATAGTGAAACAGGGATAGATCCGCATCACCAACAACACCCTCTTCCAGTAATTCATCGAAATCGATGATACGCTGCCAATACTCTTGACCGAATAGTAAAACAGGTACGGGGTTGATTTTCTGCGTTTGAATCAGAGTCAGCGTCTCGAACAATTCGTCCAGCGTGCCGAACCCTCCAGGAAATACAACAAGTGCTCTGGCACGCATCAAGAAGTGCATCTTCCTTATAGCGAAGTAGTGAAACTGAAAACTAAGTTCCGGTGTTGTCCAGACATTCGGATGTTGTTCACTAGGTAGAACGATATTCAATCCAACACTTTGTCCTCCGGCATCATGAGCACCGCGATTCGCGGCCTCCATGATGCCACCACCACCACCGGTCGCGATCACCAGTGAACCTGAATCGTCAACAATCGGTTGTGCAGTCACAAGCCTTGCAAACTCTCGTGCCTCGTCATAGTAGCGACTTTTTTTTAACAGACGTTGCGCAATACGCACCTCCCGCGTCTTGGCATCATCATCCGGATTCTTAATTACACGATCTTGTGCCTTGTGCAATCTTTGCCTAGCAATGTCTTCCTCAACAATTCTAGAGCTCCCAAACACAACAATCAATGAGTGTATACCCTTATCCTGAAGTGTGAGTTCTGCTTTCAGGAGTTCAAGCTGAAAACGTGCCGGACGAAGCTCATCGCGAAGCAAAAAATCCTTGTCAGCATATGCCAAGCCATAGGAAGAAGAGCGCGTCTGCTCCGAATCACAAACGCGACTTGCTGCTATGTCATCGTCTTTAGCACTTGGGAAAATCCTATGTGGTCCAACTTTCTTATTTGACATATCAAACTCTTGCTACAGACAGATGTATAAATACTATCGATGCTAACAATACTCCAATTGGACGGATCCTAGCTCGTTCTTTACGTGGTTTGTAATTAACATATCCTTACCTCAAAGCAAGCAATAAATGGCATTCCATATTGACCAACTGATGGTACCAATTATTCACGCTCATTGGCAGGAACAGAAATAAGCCCAAGACTAATATCGACATGATCTTTTTTATGGTACGCATGAAGCATCCATGCTCACTAGGAAGCTTGAGTATGAAATTTATAAACACTCCTACTTGATAGAATCGCTTACCCTCGCTAAGTTGGAGAGGATGCAAAATTCTCCTCAAGCCACTGAGTTATCTGTGCCTGGCTCATCAATCCCACTCGTCGATCAACTTCCTTTCCACCAACAAATAGGATCAGAGTGGGTAGACTTCGAATATGGTGCTGTGAAGCGCTCAGTGGAGATGCTTCAGTGTCCACCTTTGCAAAGCGCAGCCTTGGGATAAATTGAAACGCCGTGTCGTGAAAAGCTGGTGCCATTTGCCGGCAAGGTGCACACCAATTTGCCCAGAAATCAACCACCAAGGGCAACCCGTCTTTTTTCAACATGGACGAAAGTGTGGAATCATTTAGTATGAGTGGTTCGGCTGGCATGAGCGCCGATTTACACTTGCCACACTTTGGAAGCTCATCCAACCGAGAACCCGGAGCACGATTACACGTCTGGCAAACAGGACAAACCAACATTAATAAGTCATCTTTCACTTTTACATCACTCTACAGGTTGTTACTATGTCACATCAGCCCGCATATCATATAAGTACGTAGTCAATACACACTTCGCACAGCGGCCAATATCAACAAACCTTCGTTAATTCTTGACGCACACTTCTGCAATCCTTATACAACGAACTGCACGCCAATATGGCACCGTATTCCAGAATACATGGTAATTTCGTGCATCGAGAGCACATCATTGGCTTCTCGACTGCCCGAAAGACAGCACACTACAGGCACTGGCTATTTGTCATTTATCAAGTATTTTCAAAAATCCAGAAGCAGTAATCAGCTGCACTAACCAAAGTCCATACTTACTCCAAACCGAACAGTTGCAGTTGATACGGATCAACTCATCGATCATTACTTTGGTTGAATCTATGCGTATATTCTAGGCGGAAATAATTGACATGCAGAAAAAACGTACTTGGGCACTGGTAGCCGACGGCGCGCGTGCAAGCATATTGACGGGAATTGGTGATCCTGCAGGTGGCACGAATACTGAGTACATTCAGACAAACGAGAAAGCTCGCGATCTCGCTAGCGACAGACCGGGACGAACGCATGCATCAGCTGACAAGAACCGTTCAGCATACGAACCACCTTCAGATGCGGTACGCTTCAATGAACGGGCCTTCGCTGCCGAACTGGTAAAGAGGCTGGAAAAGAGCTTAGCGAAAAATCAGTTTGATGTACTGTTGGTTATCGCAGAACCCCGTACACTAGGTCATTTGAGATCACTGTTTCCGGAGCCTCTGAAAGAGCGCATCGTATTTGAAGTCGCCAAGGACTTGACGGGGTTGCCCAACAAAGCTTTGCGTGAGGCAATTGCGATATTGTCCTCTACGTCAAACGCCTAACTGGAACCCTATGTTTAATCTGAGGAAAAACCAAGACGCAGGTAATTGCAGACTACTCTAACGGCTAGTCCTCTGCCAGAATGAGTTTCATCAAATTCAGATGGCCACCCATCTTCCAAACATCAAACGTCTATTGGTTATTGACAAGAATCAATGCGAGTGAATACTTACTGGTTAGAGTAATACAAGCCAATAACCTCCAGGTACATGTAATGAACAACTGGTTCCATAAACTAATTCCACTCGTTGCCTTTGTTTCCCTATACGCACATGGGGCTAACAGTTCTGCGAGTATTGTCGAAGTACGTGTTGACGACGCAACGTTTTCCGATGTCAGTATTGATATTGAAAATGCGATTAGCAACAAGGGATTTGTGATCGATTTCACAGCGAATATCGGGGAGATGCTGGCACGCACTGCAGCTGATGTAGGCAGTACAAACACAGTATATTTGAATGCTGTTACATGGCAGTTTTGCTCTGCCGTGTTATCCCGAGAGATGACAGAAATCAGTGCATCAAATATCGCGTATTGCCCCTACGTTGTCTTCGCGTACGAAACGACAGCAAGTCCGGGCACAATTGTGGTCGGATTTCTTCGAAAAACGATGGACAACATGGATCGCGAGACGCGTACTGTCATGGAAAAAATAGATGATCAGCTACAGGCCATTGTGAGTGAAGCGACAGACTAAATATCATAACTTGGACTGTCCACTTGCTAAAAGCGCTACCAGGCAATACATTCACGCTTATGACTTGTGTCAATTGACGTTAATGAACGCAGGTGATCAAGTTAAACTGTATTTTTTTGTTCACTAAACCACCGTTGAACAGTCATTTGTTCGAAGAGCAGAGTTCGACCATGATTAACGAGTTAACATCGATTGCAGATGAACTACACCGTATCATTTGCCAAGCGGTACCGAAAGCAACCACGGTGGCTAAATATGGTGGAATGCTCCACACGTCGAAACCTGCAGAGAAAGAGGGTCAGTTCTGTGGTGTATTTTTGTATAAGACACATGTTCAACTTGCATTCAGTAAAGGCACGTTGCTGGACGATCCATTGCACCTTCTTACCGGGACTGGAAAACTACGTCGACACATCAACTTCAAGACAACTGACGATATTGACTCTAAAGCATTATCA
Organism: uncultured Granulosicoccaceae bacterium; assembly: GCA_964352535.1. Taxonomy (GTDB): domain Bacteria; phylum Pseudomonadota; class Gammaproteobacteria; order Granulosicoccales; family Granulosicoccaceae; genus Granulosicoccus. The sequence continues at coordinate 20,502 of CAYGSW010000067.1, forward strand.
AACCTGTTGAAGCAGGCAGCAAAGCAGTCTTGTGGTTAGTGGTTCAATCCACAAGAGAACTATAAGCTGGAATATGAAATGGACTAGTCCAGACTTGTGAAACACGTTTGTGATCAAAGATACTTCACATGCCAAGCGTGACGTGGAGTTGTCTTCCCTGTCGATGTAGAAATGTCATCATCGCATACTAAGAGACACGTTAAGCTTAAAATTTCAGTGTATTTATTTGGGATAGTCGTAAGCGTAGATAACGTAGCCTGCCTGACCAAATTCTTATGTGTAATCTTACTGCTTGATAAAAATCAACAGCGTGCTGGACGTGATTTGGTAATCTGAACCGGTAAGCGCTAATTCTGGATCGATTCGATGAACGCCCCGCTACCCCACAGTGCCTTCTCACAGGATCTGGCCAGGATCACTGACATGCTGGATGTTGATGTTTCAACAGGTCTTGATGAAAAAGACATTATCCAACGTCGCAGGCTATATGGCATCAATCGTCTGCGACAGCAAGCTAACAGAAATACGCTGTCTATCCTGTTTGAGCAGTTCACAGGCATCATCGTGTGGTTGCTTGCCGCAGCAGCTGCGTTCTCATTGTACCTGGGCGATGTGGTGGAGGCGCTGGCCGTTGTGGTTGTCTTGCTCATTAATGGAACTATCGGGTTTGTCACAGAGCTGCGCGCCGCTCGATCCATGGAGGCCTTGCACAGGATTGCTGAGGTCAAGACGCGTGTACGACGTAATGGACAGAGCCAAATGGTCGATGCGCATCAGCTTGTGCCTGGCGATGTGGTATTGCTGGATGCCGGTGATGTAGTCACAGCAGATCTTCGCTTGGTGAATGTATCGAATCTGCACGTTGACGAATCCGTCCTGACCGGGGAATCCATGCCGGTTGTCAAGCAGACGCAATTGCTAGATGGTGAGGTGGCACTGGCCGAGAGAACCAACATGGCTTTCAAGGGGACGGCGATCACGCAGGGCACTGCGGAGGCCGTGGTTGTTGGCACGGGTGTGAACACTGAGCTTGGCCGCATTAGCGATCTTACTCAACAGGCGGAGGCTGAAGTGTCGCCACTTGAAAAACGTCTCGACAAGCTTGGTCACAAGCTGGTTTGGCTAACGCTCGGGCTGACAGGCTTCATCGTAGCGGCAGGTGTGTTTCAGGGCCAAGATTTGAACCAGATGATTGAAACCGGTATTGCGCTGGCCATAGCAGCGGTGCCGGAAGGGTTGCCGGTAGTGGCCACCTTGTGCCTGGCGCGAGGTATGTGGCGTATGGCGAAACGCAACGCTTTGGTGGCACGTCTTTCCGCCGTTGAAACCTTGGGTGCTACCACGCTTATTCTGACAGACAAGACGGGGACCTTGACTGAGAACCGGATGACAGCAGTGGCGTATCTGCTGGCCCAGGGTGATGTGACGCTTGATGCTGATGACGTTGATGGCATGTTCACGCTGGAAGAGCACAAGCTTGACCCTCAGCAGAATCAGATTCTGGCGTCTGTTATCAAGACTGGCGCTTTGTGCAATACAGCCTCACTTGGCGACAATCAACATCGGACCGGGGATCCGATGGAGCTTGCCTTGCTGGATCTGGCGAGGGCAAGCGGATACGAACGAGATGCACTACTGAATGCTACACCCGAACAGAGGCAGCATGCGTTTAATGCGGATTTGAAGATGATGGCATCAGTGCATGCTGACGCTGATGGTGCACGGTTTGCTGTCAAGGGTGCTCCTGAACAGGTATTGAGAGTGTGCGATAGAGAGGCAACACCCGATGGAATTGTTGCTATGAGTGAAGAGGCGCGCAGGTGTTGGATTACCCGCTCCCAATCAGAGGCAAGTCGCGGATTTCGATTGTTGGCACTGGCGACGAAAACCGATAGCTCTGTGGATGCTGAACCCTATCAGGGGCTGGTGTTGCTTGGCATGGTGTGCTTGTCAGATCCTCTACGGGATGATGTGCCAGACGCAATCGCCGCAAGCCTTGCTGCAGGTGTGCGTGTAGTCATGATGACAGGGGATCATGCAGACACTGCCGCTGAGATCGCTCGGCAGGCTGGTATAGGGGCTGTGTCAACTGCACAGGGATTGTCGGTAATCGACAGTGCCCAGATCAGCGAGATAGATCTTGACAACCCAAGTGATCAGGATCGCGAACGGATCATCCAAGCTGATGTATTTGCACGTGTTACCCCTGCCGACAAGTTGAAGATTGTCACGCTGTATCAGAAGAACGGGCATGTAGTAGCCATGACCGGTGATGGTGTCAATGATGCGCCAGCACTAAAAAAGGCGGACATCGGAATTGCCATGGGCCAGCGTGGAACGCAAGTAGCTCGGGAAGCTGCACAAATGGTACTCAACGATGATGCCTTTGCTACCATTATCGCAGCAATGCATCAAGGACGTGTGATATTCGCTAACATACGCAAGTTCGTACTTTATCTGATGTCCTGCAATGTCAGCGAGGTAATGGTTGTGGGGCTGGCGGTTGGAATTGGCTTACCGGCGCCATTATTACCTCTGCAGATTCTGTTTCTCAATCTGGTCACCGATGTGTTTCCGGCTTTTGCGCTGGGACTTGGCAAAGGTGGTGATGGTGTCATGGATAGACCGCCCAGAGATCCGACCGAGCCTATCCTGGACAAGCGTCGCTGGGCCTATATTGCACTACTGGGCTGTGTCATCACCGCAGCCACCCTCGGTGCATTTACATTGTCTCTCTACTGGCTTGAACTACCCGCCGCACAATCCGTTACGGTGGCGTTTGTCACCCTTGCATTGGCCCAGTTATGGAATGTGTTCAACATGCGTGAGGCAGGATCAGCAATACTTGTTAACGAGGTGACTTGCAATCCCTGGGTGTGGGGGGCGATTACGTTATGTCTTGCATTGTTAGCTGCAGCGCTCTGGTTGCCTGGCCTTGCCGACGTTTTGAAGCTGCCTGTCCCCGGTGTGTCAGGACTGGCTTTGGCAGGAGCTATGAGTTTATTGCATTTGGTAGGCGGGCAGATAGTGTTGCTGCTGCCACCGCCTTAAAATAATCCACACTAGTGGTCCGTCAACCTTAAATTGGCGACATTATCAGGTTGACGGACCACTAGCCCCACATCCGCCTACACGAAAAGCTGATCATTGATCCAAGTCAACCAACGCAACCTGTAGATTAGAGATACTTTAAAAATAAAGGCAAATTATGCTGAAAGCTGGCAGTTGGAAACATGACTTACAAGAGTTTAATAGCAATTCATCCTACTGACAATCCATTGTCAAGTTTGGCACCGGCAGCTGGTTTGGCAAGGCATTTCAACTCCCATCTGGAAGTGGTCATCCTCAGTGCGCTGTATCCGCTTCCAACCTTGATCATGGCTCAGCAGAATAGCCTTGTGTGGAGCGAGTCCTTACCAGAGCTTCTCAGTAAAAGTGAGATGCGCGCGCGCCAGGTACATC
>CAYGSW010000068.1:0-23347 GCA_964352535.1 uncultured Granulosicoccaceae bacterium
TTGAATGCCCTACCGGTTCTGGTGACATGATGAATCTGAACGAGGTTGCCAGCCACATCACACACAGGCTCATCAGGCTATTTGAGTCTGGCGAAAGTGGCAAGCGTGCGTGGTGCGGAGAGAACGATGAACTTCAGGCAAAGGCGGATGAAGGTTTGCATCAATTCTTCGAGTATTTCAACGGCGAAACAGGTGAAGGTCTTGGCGCCAGTCATCAGACTGGATGGACAGGGTTAATCGCATTATTGCTGGAAAAAGCTTATCCACGAAACTGAAGCTACCGATATGAACCGTCGCATCAAGCATGGCGCATGCATACTGTGCGAGAGAGAGAACGCTTTGACGTTTCATCATCTGATACCCAGAAAACTGCACAAGCGCAAACGGTTTGCAAAACGCTATTCGAAGGATGACTTGAATGCCGGCATCATGATTTGTCAGCGCTGCCACAAAGGCTTGCACAAGCTGTACTCGGAAAACGAGCTGGGCACTCGTTTGAACACTGCACAGAGCTTACGCGATGATGACGCTGTGGCACGTCATATTGCCTGGGTGGCTAAACAAAAGAGCTAATGTAGTGCGCTATCTATATATTGAAAGGCAGAAATGCCTGTGCACCATCCCAGAGTTCAGCTAGGATTTGCGCAGCTGGCGCTGTACGGTCATAAGCTGATGACTGGTCTGCCCAGGCTTGCATACCAGAGAGGCTTTGCGTAGCAATTGCCTGCTTGCGCATCGCTGCTGTCAGATTGCGTTGTATCGGATACGGAGCAGGTTCGGGCGCTGATTCAGCAGCGGCAGCGTCTGTGTAGGCAGTTCTCAAGCTACGACCCAGACGACCTGAAAACGCTCGCGTTGCGACAGTATCTTCGGGCCTGGCGACAGCCATGGCCTCTGCAAGTACTTGCGGTGTATTGGCATCATTGGACCGTAACAGGCCAGTGCCCACCTGTACCGCGGTGGCACCCAATGTCATCGCAGCGGCGACTGCGCGAGGATCTGCAATACCCCCGGTAGCCACCACCGGCACACTGACAGCATCGACAACAGCAGGTAACAGCGAAAACAAGCCGACCAGACCAGCTTGCGCATCCGCTGCATTGAAAGCCCCCCGATGACCGCCAGCTTCCATGCCCTGTGCAACGATGACATCCGCACCCGCTGCCTCTGCAGCCAGAGCTTCACCAACCGTTGTCGCTGTTGCAAACCAGTGAATATCATTCGCTTTCATGGCATCCACCATGCGTGTCGGATACAGCCCCATGATGGATGAGATAACGCGTGGGCTCGCAGCCAGCATGGCATTACATTGTTCTTCGAATGAGGGTGCTGCACCCTCAGCGGCATCCTGGGCAAGCTCTGGCCCCCACTGATTCAGAAATGTACTTAGCATTTGCTCATGTGCGGCATCTCTCATGGGTGCTGGATCTGGAATCCATGTGTTGAGCTGAAACGCACCATTACTGCTTGCCCGAAAATCCGACACCCACGACTCGATGCCAGTTGCATCCATCAATAGTGCGCCGCAGGCTCCCATACCACCCGCATTAGCCACACTGGATGCTAACTTCGGTGGGCAAGCACCTGCCATGGGTGCCATGAGTATCGGTATTCGGAGCTCATAGGTTTCACAAAAATGCCTGGCTCGATCAATTGCAGATGGGACACGTGAAGGAGAAGTCATCGTTTATCGTCCTGTGGCTAAACGCTGGGGTTATTGGCTACAGTGCCATGTTCACGCGTCTTATGCAGTTTAACCACCAAACCCTAGCCCTAGCGCTAAGAACAAAGATGTTGTATCGACATGTCATCACACAGGGGCACTAGCGGATTGCTCAGGGTTTTTACCAACGTCAACGTCTTTGGCTCACCCGGAAGCAAAGTGAATCCATTGTCGGACCAGACGCGCCTGCCACCTAATTCGATGGATACAAAGAATGCTGGTTTATCAGAGGTCAATGTAGCACTCATTGTATCTTCATCAAATGCTACATGAATGGATGGGTTGGGCAGCTCATACGATTTATAGGGCTGCGGCCAATACTCTGCACAGCCACTGGTGCAGCTTAGCTTGCCTGCTGACAGATCCGCCTCATCCCACTGTAGCTGCAGGAAACAATCTGGCGGCACCTCTTCAGACTGCACGGTGCGCACATCGATAGCGCTGTCGCAGCCTGCTTGCACCTGCCCTGTCCATTGCCGGACAATATCACCTTGCATATCAATAGCGCGAAGAGTAAATATCAATGACGCAACCTCCCTGCTGTCATTCACTGCTCTTATCACCAACGGTGAGGCGCTACCCAACACGTCTCGGCTTTCCGGCACAATGACCATGATCACATCCTTGTAGAAACGCTGTGCGGCATAGTGCAACAACTTCCAGCCACCTCCATATTCCAGCGATGACCACGACGCTACAGGCCAGGTATCATTGAGTTGCCAATACAGTGTTCCCATGCATCGGGGTTTTAATGACCGCCAGTACTCCACCCCTGTCGTGATGGCCATGGCTTGCTGGCATTGTGAAAGATATACGCTTTGCTCAAACGAATCGGGAAACTGGAAGTAGCGCACCAGTGTCTCCACAATTCGCGCATTGCCGCCGATATTGCGTTGATGCACTTCCATCACCCGAGAGCTGATATTTCTATCATCCTTGTCCGTGAACGACTCAATGACAGGCATGGAAGGAAAGGATTGAAATCCAAACTCGGAACAAAAGCGCGGCTTGATTTCCTGGTAGGCTGAAAACGGTTTGGCTTCGTGCCATACGTCCCAGAAGTGCATGTCGCCAGCCACGTCACTCTTCCATCCATCCGCATAGTCCATAACGCCTTGCGATGGCGAACTCGGCCACCAGCAGAGCTCAGGCACTTCGCTAGCCACTATCTCTTCCAACGCCGTATTCAGCCGCACATAGTTGGCCAGGTAGCGATCCCGATTAGCAACCGTTACATCCCACCACTTTAGCGCACCGACGAGTTCATTGTCCCCGCACCATAGCGCTATACAAGCAAAGCGGCTGAGTCTGCGCACCTGTTGACGTGCCTCCAGACGCACACTGGCTATCCATTGTGCATCGGCCGCCGGATAATGATTACAACTGAACATGAAGTCCTGCCACACCATGATACCCAGCTCATCACACAGTTCGTAAAACCAGTCCGACTCGTATTGGCCTCCACCCCACACACGAATCATGTTCATGTTGGCATCAACTGCTGACTCCAGAAGCTCCCGCACCACGTCCGGTTTTCCACGCGCAGGCAATGCATCAGCGGGAATCCAGTTGGCACCGCGCATGAATACCGGTACACCGTTTACGTGTATTGCAAAACCGCTGCCCACACCTTGTGTATCAGGCGCACAGACAATGCTGCTTTCACGTAAACCGATGGATGCCTGCCAGTGTTGATCAGCAATACTAATACTGAGTTGATGTCTGTTCTGGGCCCCTGTACCGCGTGGCCACCATAACAACGGTGACTGCAATTTCAGGATTGTTGTCACATGCTGCATCCCCGGGTACAACTCCACATCAAAAACCGCAAACTCATTACCCACTGATGCTTTGCATGAGAACAATCCGCTACGAAAGCCTTGCACCGCGATATTCAGCTTGAGTTCGACGTGGCCGTTACTGTGCTGTTGGTTGACACACACGTCATCAATACGGCAGTTTGCATAATGTCCCAGGCCAATGTGCCCATACACACCTGTGGGCATTAAACAGATATTCCAATCCCAGCCGGAATGACAAGGAGTTTTGCGCAGGAAATTGTTGTTATCAATACGGCTATTACCATGCCGACCGGGCAGCTCTATCGGGTATTGCGCGGCTCTGTTCTTAGCAACTTCTTGTGCCACAGCAAATTCGATGTGTAAGAAATTTTCCCCTGCTACCAAGTTATCGCTTACATCAAATGCGTAACGAACAAATTGATTATCAAGATACCCCACGATTGTGTCATTGAGTCGTACCGTGGCAATGCAGTCAACTCCGTCAAGGATAAGCACACTGTTTCTGGCGGGCATGGATTGATCAACATAAAAATGTCGGCTTATTTGCCAGGCAGTCTGATTCACCCAGTCAACCGCAAACTCGTTGTCCCGGAAGTAGGGCTCATCTATCAAGCCATGTGCAAGCAACGCAGAGTGAACATCCCCCGGAATGTCAAAATCGATGCTATCGCCAGTGGATAGAACGAGTCCCCTAGAAGCGCTCTGGCCAATATCAACAGCGCTTAGCTGCCATCGTGAGGAAAGATCGATTGACGAGTGCATTTTTAACATAGCAAAGCTGCCGCAGCATCAGCATCCATCGCGGCCGGACGCTCGCAAATTGAGTCGATCTGAACTGAATTTCCAGTCTCACAAGAGCGCATGGCACTTGTCATGACATCAACGACATGCAGTGCAAATGTGCTGCTACAGCGGTGACTGCGACCGGTCTGAATAGCATCGACCATATCTGCCAGACCAGCACCTCGATAGTTCGCTGACATTGTACCGTTCAGCTGTTCAAAATTTATCACGGCATACGGGTGGTCAGGCTCAATGCTTTGCACATCAGCACCTTTGGCTATACGCAATGTGCCGCCGAAGAAATTGGGATCTGGAACGTGCAAAGTGGCCTCGGATCCATACAGCTCCATGCAATTGTGCTCGTGCTGCCAGACATCCCAGCTGAGTCCGACCGTCACTTGTGCACCACTGTGAAATTCCAGTATTGCATTGATGGACGTGGCAGTCTCTACAGGGATGGTTTCACCCAATCGGGCCTCATAGCCGAGCGTTCGAGTATCAGATGAACGCAAGGACATGGCCATGACTCGCTTGACCGGACCAATAAGTTGCACAAGGTTACCGATGTAATAGGCGCCCATGTCTAGCATGGGACCACCGCCTGGTCCGTAAAAGAACTCTGGCGTGGGGTGCCAGCTCTCCATACCATGGTTCATGAAGAAACAACTGCCACCCACTATCGTACCTACCTTACCGGAATCGATCAGTTGGCGCGCGCGCTGATGCGCACCACCAAGAAAGGTATCGGGCGCCGAACCTATTCGCAGGTCTTGCTGGTCGGCAATAGCCTGTAGCGCTTTGCCTTCAGCCAAAGACAGCACATAGGGTTTTTCGGAATAAACATGTTTACCCGCGTGCAGTATTTTTTCTGATACCGCCTTATGTGCGCTGGGTACCGTCAGATTGACAATCAACTCTATTGATGGATCAGCCAACAATGATTCGATAGACATTGCTTGAATGGAAAACGCATCGCTCTGAGCCTGGGCCGCACTTTCATTCAAGTCGCTGCAAGCAATTATGTCAAGCCCTTTGAATTGAGGAGCAAGCTGCAGATACGTTGTCGAGATGTTGCCACAGCCGATAATACCAATCCTCATTGAACACTCCCCTTCTGTCCATGAAGCGGTGTGCTGTCTTCCAGCAGCTGAGCCTTCTTGATTGATCGAGTCGCAAAGCGGTCAAGATCTGATGGATTATCGTGCTCGGTTATGTACAGACTGGCCGGCGAAGACAGTAGCTGGGGCATTAGCTGATCCCAGGCAACAACACCGTCACCCAGATCTGCCCATCCGTCTTCGTCAAGCCGCTCCCCTGCAGGTGCCAGGTCTTTCAGGTGTACTGCTGACAATCTAGACTGGTAGCGTTGTATCCACGGTAGAGGATCTGTACCGGCGCGTACCACCCAGGCGACATCGATTTCCCAAGTCATGGAAGGCGCAGTGTCCAGAAGCTGCTCCAGTGGAATCGTGCCATCTACCAACGGTTCAAACTCGAAATCGTGGTTGTGCCAGGCAAACGTGATGTTCCTGGCCGCCAATATCAAGCTAATACGGTCAAGCTCACGCCCTAGTGCCAGCCATTGTGCGATATCCGAAGGACGCTCATCAGGCTCAAGAAAAGGACACACGACATGCTGACAACCAAACATATACGCTCTGGCAATGCACGCATCCAGATCAGCACGCAAATGTCGAAGGTTGATATGCATGGACGGAACACTCAGCGAATGCTTATCCAGTTCACGCTTGAGAGCCTCGCTGTCGACGAAATTATCCCGATAAGCTTCCACCCCGGTATAACCTGCTTCTGCAACCAGACGCAGCGTTTCGGATAACGGCGTGTTTCTCGCGCTGTACAGTTGAAAATACCAATTCATGTTTGTTCGCCGTCTACTCCGTATTGTCATTGTCAGTGACGTTAATAAAAAGCCGCTGTAGCGCGGGGTAAGTCTGATTCTCGGCCTACGCAGAAAAAGCACGCAAAGGGTTAGTGTTCTTGATGGGTGCCATTTCAGGTAATAGAGAAATTAAAAAGATTACAAAAAAATTCGAAAAACCAATAGCGATCTATTTGCCACGTCGTTGTCAACCCTTGCCGATAACAACGACGTTCTTCCTGCACTCAGACACGCTCGCTCGAATCAACATCAAAAAGCGACGCCCGAGCTGGATCAAAACCGGCTTTGAGCACCGAGCCTGCATCGGGAACATCGTCGGCCTCCATTCGAACGGTAAACGGCACACCTGCAACACTACCCCAGGTCACGGCATCAGAACCCATCGGTTCTGTCAGTTCAACATTGAATGTCAGCTGCGCATGAGCAGACGTTGCACTCGAGCTCAAATCAACGTGCTCGGGTCTGATACCGAACTCCACTGGCTGACCTTGTACAGGTGTGGTAGTGAATTCGTAGCGTTCCAATGGAATATCACCCACCGTTTCAGCATTATGCGCCCCTGCAGTGACTCTGAAGACCCACTGATCGGCGGATTTTTCCAGTGTACCCGCGAGGAAGTTCATGCTTGGCGATCCGATGAAACCCGCCACAAACCGATTATCCGGTTTGTGATAAATGCCATTGGGCGTATCCAGCTGCTGAATGATGCCGCCTTTCATGATGGCGATACGATCGGCCAGCGTGAGTGCTTCTATCTGATCATGAGTGACATAGATCATCGTATTTTTCAAGCGTCGATGCAGACGCTTCAGCTCTACTCGCAAATCAGTTCTGAGTTTTGCGTCAAGGTTGGACAAAGGCTCGTCAAACAGGAACACATCGACATCGCGCACCAGTGCTCTGCCAATGGCCACCCGTTGCCTTTGGCCACCGGACAATGCGGCAGGCTTGCGCTTCAACAGAGGCTCTATTTGTAAGATCTCTGAAGCCCGATCAACACGCTTGCGAATTTCAGCCTTGTCCATACCAGCGACTCGCAAACCAAATGAGAGATTTTTTTCCACCGTCATCTGAGGATAAAGTGCATAGGATTGAAACACCATGCCAATACCACGATCCTTGGGTTCAGCCCAGGTGACGTTCTTTCCATTGATGAAGATCTGACCATCACTGATGTCCAACAGTCCGGCGATGCAATTCAAGAGGGTTGATTTGCCGCACCCGGATGGGCCGAGTAACACCAGAAACTCACCTTCCTCTACCGAAAGGTTTAAGTTACGCAGCACCTCAACAGAATCAAAATTCAGATCAAGGCTACGAATGTCAACGCTAATCATCCTTTTACCGCTCCTGCAGCAATGCCTCTGACAAAGAGCTTGCCGGATACAAAATACACCACTAATGGCAGCATCCCCGTCAGTAGTGTCGCTGCCATATTGACGTTGTACTCCTTTACGCCCTGCACCGAATTGACGATGTTGTTCAATTGCACGGTCATTGGAAAATTATGTGTACCGGCATAAATCACCCCAAACAGAAAATCATTCCAGATTCCGGTAATCTGAAGAATTAAGGCAACAACGAAGATCGGTAACGACATGGGCAACATGATCTGGAAGAAAATTCGCCAGAACCCAGCGCCATCTACTCTGGCAGCTTTGAACAGCTCTATGGGCACACCCGCAAAGTAGTTCCTGAACAACAGCGTTAGTATGGGCATGCCGAAGATGGTATGTATAAGCACGATGCCACCCAGCGATGCAAACAAACCCAATTCCCTGAGCAAGATCACCAACGGATAGATCATGACCTGATAGGGAATAAAAGCACCAAACAGCAATATGGCAAAAAACACTTCTGAACCCTTGAAGCGCCAGAACGACAATGCGTATCCATTAACAGACGCAATAATGATTGACACGATCGTACTGGGTATGAGGATCTTGACGCTGTTGAAAAAACCGGTCTTCAAACCCTCACAGTTCAAGCCCGTGCAAGCTGAATCCCACGCCTTGACCCAGGGTGCAAACGTGATTTCAACAGGTGGTGCAAAAATGTTTCCAAGACGCACTTCGGGCAAGCCCTTGAGTGATGTTACAACCATCACATACAGCGGTACCAGCCAGTATACTGCGGCGACAAACAATACCCCGTAAATGACAATATTGCGCGTCGAGAATACTCGCTGCGGTCGCGGGCCTCTGGAGCCGGTCAGCGCTTTAGTTATGGCAGCCTGCTCGATATTTTCAGCCGATAGGTGGGCTTCAGCTGTCATGATGTTTTCGCTCTCTTTTCACGAAACTCCATGTACCACCAAGGTATGAGAATGATAATCACTGTGCTTAACATGACGGTCGACGCTGCAAAGCCCTGACCCAGATTTGCACGACCAAACATGTAGTCGTACACATATTTGGCTGGCACCTCAGACGAGATCCCCGGACCACCACGCGTCATTGCCACCACAAGGTCATACACTTTGACGATACCTGCTGCGATTATCACAAGCGTTGTTATAAAGACGGGGCGCATCATGGGGATGACAATGAACAGGTAGGTTCTCCAGGCTGGAATTCCATCGACGCGGGCTGCTTTCCAGATGTCCTGGTCTATTCCACGAAGTCCGGCGAGCATCAAGGCCATGACAAATCCAGTACCCTGCCAGAGACCGGCAATAATAATCGCGTAGATGGAATACTCGCGGCTGGCCAATATAGTCAACTCGAAATTCTCAAAACCAAAATCCCGTATTACCTGGGCTATACCCAGGTTAGGGTTCAGAATCCACTGCCACACCAGCCCCGTGACGATAAAACTCAAGGCAAACGGATAGAGAAAAATAGTGCGAAAGGTGTTTTCAAACCGAATCTTCTGATCCATGAAAACCGCTAGCAGGAATCCGATGGTTAACGAGAAAACCAGGGTGAATATCCCAAAGATGAACACGTTTTCAACGGACTCCACCCAACGATTGGAGTTAAACAATCTTTCGTACTGATCAAAGCCGACGAAACGCTCCCTGGGCAGGCTTTTAGAACTGGTAAACGAGTAGACAACAGTCCACAGCGAGCATCCTACAAAGACGAATAGCGCTGTGGCTATCATTGGCACAGCGGCGACCTTGGCGCTTAAATGGCGTCGCCAGGAGCTGGGACGTTTATCACTGTGGAAATCAGACTGATGATCGATCGCTGATCCATCAGAACCACCAGGGTGCTTGCCGGGATTACTTATTGACATTTTGCTCACCGTCGTTCTGCTCGACACACACGTGCATTAAGGTGTCGAATTGAGAGTGGCTCTGCCGGGCTATGAAAATCACGCAGTAAATCCATAGCCCGGTTATGGGCAGTAACTGTTATTCGTCTGCCATGATAATGTCACCCCATGTCATGTGAGCATCAGCTGCACTCATGCTTGCATCAGACCAGAATTCTGTTATGAGATCTTCAATCTGGCCTTGTGTATCCGGACTGAACGTCTGATCGTTAGACGGAAGTATGTTGTCGGGGTTTTCCAAAATCGCAAGACCCTTTTTCATGCACGCGTTAGCATCTTCCAGATTGACATCGCCACGCACCGGCAATGAGCCCTTGGCAAGATTGAATGCCACTTGAACTTCCTTGCTCATCATCATGCTGGCCATGCGCATTTGCGCCGCTGTCGTTTCAGCATCATCGATCTTGGGAAAGTAGAATGCATCGCCACCCGTATCCAGTACAGGTGCAATGCCCAAACCCGGTAAGCAGTCATACTGGTCACCCGCTGTGTACCCTGCTACGGAGAATTCACCCTGCGCCCAATCACCCATAATCTGCGCACCAGCCTGTGCGTTAATAACCTGACTGGTTGCATCGTTCCAGTTCTGAACCGCATTGTTTTCCTGCTGTAGTGAACGCGCTGCACCGAAAGCCTCCCACACTGCAGCTGTATCTTCACCGCGCAACACCTCTTCATCCCTTTCAATCAACGCTTTTCGCCACGTATCAATGCCTGACACTCCCAGCAATATATTGCTGAACATACCGTTGAGTTGCCAAGCCTGGTTGCCTACTGCCAAAGGAATGATGCCTGCTTCGCGCAGGGCAGGCGCAGATGCAACAAAATCGTTCCAGTCGGCAGGTGCGTCGATGCCTGCTTTTTCATAGGCTTCAAGACTGATCCACATCCACTGCCAGCTATGTATGTTAACGGGCACACAATAAATCCGACCATCGAGCGTGCAGCTTTCCAGAAGCTTTGCCGGGCGTACCAGCTCTTTCCATCCTTCCTTCTCTGCAAGTTCTGTGAGGTCCAGCATCAAGCCTTCCTCGACCAGCTCTTCAGCTTGACGTCCGTGGTTAAGCTGAGTGGCAGCCATCGGCTCGCCACCCAGAATCCGACTGATGATGATAGGCCGTGCGGTACTACCGGAACCGGCGATAGCACCGTCCTTCCAGGTGTCTCCACCCGCATTGAATGCATCAGCAAAGACTTTCACGGCTGCCGCCTCACCGCCTGATGTCCACCAGTGTGTGACTTCCAGCTCAGCTGCCTGAGCATTAACCGCCCCGAGAGCGCAAACGCTCAATGCACCGGCAAGAACCGATAGTTTGAATGTATTCATTAAATCTCCATTGTCGTGGGCTGATGCGCAAGTCTGCGATCAGTTGTTGTCAGTTTATCGTTCTTCCGCACGTGGTGTTGCGGTGAAACAGAACCATATACTGTTCAAAGGGAAGATACAAAAAGTAGTCACTCAAATAATGATGGTTGACAGAGTTGCAGGACAGCTTCGACTCAACCAGGTGAATATGTGCGCGCACTGAATTTTGCGTTGCAACATAATATTTTGTCCTACCATCAATCTCACACAAGCCCATCAACAACCTGTTCAGGCCACTGAGTCTGCAGTATCCAGAAAACCACCAGACTGTCGTGCCCACAATTGACTGTATAGCCCGTTGCCCCTGCTCAGTTCGTGATGACTGCCTTCTTCCACCACCGCGCCCGCGTCCATAACGATAAGTCTGTCCATGGCAGCGATAGTTGATAAACGGTGTGCAATAGCGATAACAGTCTTGCCTTGCATGAGAGCACTGAGGTTCTCCTGAATGGCCGCTTCCACCTCGCTGTCCAGAGCTGAAGTTGCCTCATCGAGTATGAGTATGGGTGCGTTCTTCAAAAACATCCTGGCAATGGCCAGTCGTTGACGTTGCCCGCCTGAGAGCTTGACGCCACGCTCACCAACGTGCGCGTCATATCCGCATCGCCCCTGACTGTCTTCAAGCTCAAGAATAAACTCATGCGCATTGGCCCGCTGTGCAGCCGCAATGACCTCGGACATGTCAGCATCACGTCGACCATAGGCAATGTTGTCATACACCGATCGATGCAGCAGCGAGGTATCCTGAGTGACTACACCAATATGGCGACGAAGACTTTCCTGCCTGACTGAGCGAATATCCGTTCCATCAATAAGAATCTGACCTTCCTCCACATCGTAGAGGCGCAACAACAAGTTCGTGAGCGTGGTTTTGCCAGCGCCCGAACGCCCGACCAGTCCGATTTTTTCTCCACCCTCGATATCAAGATTCAAGCAGTCTATGACGCCTTTATCTTTACCGTAGTGGAACTTGACCTGTTTAAGCTGGATCAGGCCAGCAGGTACGGGCAAGTCAATGGCATGCTGGTCATCCACGATTTCCTGTCTGGTAGACAGCATATCCATGCCGTCATAGATAATGCCAATGCTTTCAAACAAACCGGATAATTCCCACATGATCCAGTGCGCCATGCCCTGCATTCTCAATACAAGGCCAACCCCGACTGCCAATGCACCAACCCCCACATGACCGTTCATCCAGAGCAATACACCCGCAGTTCCTACACTAAAAAGCAGTAGCGCGTTGATGATGTCCAGACATACGTTCAACCCAGTGACCAGTCGAAACTGCGGATGCACCGTGTTCAGGAACCCTTTCATGCTGCTGCGTGCGTAGGCGGCTTCATGCCCGGCATGAGCAAACAGTTTTACCGTCATGATGTTGGTGTAACTATCGACCACTCTCCCCGTCATTGTTGAGCGCGCATCGGCTTGCAGGCGCGACACTTTCTTCAGGCGCGGCAGGAAATAGCGCAGCATGCTCACGTAGCACACCAGCCATACAGCAAACGGCAGCATCATCCACAGACTGAACGATGAAACCAGCAGCATTGCCCCAATGAAGTAGACACCCACGTACACGAGAACATCCAGCACCTTGAGCACGGCATCACGAATGGCTAGAGATGTCTGCATGACCTTGGTAGCCACCCGCCCTGCAAACTCATCCTGATAGAAAGAGTAGCTTTGCCCAAGCATCCAGCGATGCGCCTTCCAGCGGATAGTCATGACAAAGTTGCCGATAATGCTCTGGTGCAGAAGTAGAGACTGGATCAAGCCAGCCAATGGCAACAACAGCAGAATTACCAACCCCATCCAGAAAAGCTTCGAAGACTCTTCAGCCAGCAAGGTTTCCGGATCACGATTGCCCAACCAGTCAATCAAGTTCCCCAGAAAACCGAACAGACTGACTTCCAGCACCGAAATGATGCCGGAGAACAAAGCCATGGATAGCAGCCAGGGCCAGGAATCGCGAGAATAGTGCCAGAGAAACGGGACTAGCGTGGCAGGCGGGCATTCTGCCGCGTGGTCCGGAAACGGTTCGATTCGCGTCTCGAAGAAACCTAGCAGACGACTGATGATTTTCATGCCAGGCTATACGTCAGGCAGTAAGCTACTGATGACATTGATCCGACTCCAGACGGTATAGAACCCAAATACCATGACAACTGTCATGGCCGTTGTTATCGCACCTGTAACTGGCGATGCAAGCCACCCTATCGAACCGATTGCCACAATGAACACGCAGAGCGCAATCGTTGCACATCTGGTTCCCAGATTGCGTACAAACATGATTTGCTGCAACGCCTCTGCAGGCACGCTTTCAAGGCCGGCCACTTCAATACTCAGGCGCACATCCACGTACAACGCCAGGAGAAACAATAGCGAACACGCTAAAAACATCAGGAAAACCGCTTGTGCTCGGCGGTTCCTGATCCCATAACGTAGTATCTGGGCAGCAATTGAAATGGAAAAACCTGACATGAGACCGCTGATAAAGGCGACCTGGCCAGTTTGTAGCTCAATGAGTTCGCGCATGGCGCAAAGTGTGTCCATGATCGGGTGCAACGCCGTATTATACGCCGGTAAATCACGATGAACGTGTTACCGGGTTGGCGTCGATGGTTTCAAGCGCTCATTGAGCCCACATCAAGCCCTGTGATTGATACTCTGGTGGAAACGCATCGGCAACACATCCCGGTACTGTGGCTGATGGGCAAGACCGGATCCGGCAAGTCGTCCATCATTCAGCGCCTCACGGGCGATAGCCACGCTCAGATTGGCAATGGGTTCGAACCCTGTACGCGCACAGCCGCCTACTATGATCACCCTGCATCTGCCCCAGTCCTGCGTTTTCTGGATACTCGAGGGCTGGGCGAGTCAGATTATGATCCGGCTGAGGATCTCGACCAGGCACAGCAAGGCAGTCATGCACTCATGCTGATTACCCGTATTGACGATCCATCACAGGACATCGTAATCAGTGCTTTGCAAGCGATGAAGGGGGCGCATGAACATATGCCCATCCTGCACATACACACCGCGTTACACACATTACCCCCGGCAGATGCTGAACGCGCCATCTCCCACAATACCCAACAGATCGAAAGCATTCTGAAACGTCAGGTAACCTCCGTCAGGATAGACTTCACTCATGCCGATGATGGCTTTGAGGACCAAGATCGGGGACTATCAGACCTGCAGTCAGCCATTATCGATATGGTGCCCGAACTTGCCCGCGTTCTAACGCGGCAACAAAGTGACTCGCAGGAAGAAAACGTTTTTCTTAGCGTACGCAAGGAAGTGCTGGGCTACTCTGGCGCTGCAGCCGCCGCCGACTTGCTCCCGGCTGTCGGCCTGGTTGCCGTACCCAGCTTGCAGGGCAAGATGCTGCACGCATTGGCAGGGCGCTACAAGTTGTCATGGGACAAACGTGCGGCCAGCGAATTCGTCGCAGCGCTTGGCACCAGTTTCTTGTATCGCTATCTGGTATCACTGGGCACGCGCCAGGTTGCCAAGCTGATTCCGTTCTACGGACAAAGCGCAGGCGCGGCCGCTGCTGCCAGCATCAGTTTCGCCAGCACCTATGCGCTGGGCAGAGCGGCATGCCTGTATTTTTACAGACGTAACCACAACCAACCGGTTGATTCAGAACTGTTGCGCGAGGCCTTTCAGAATGCCTTCAAGGAGCAAAGACGAAAATGATCAGGCGCTGCATTCGACTTTATAGTTCAAGTGATCACGATGTCTTCACTCACCGGCCGTTGATCACGATTGCTTCTGTCAAGAATACTCCACTGACCTAGTAGTCCGAGAATAACGATCGAAGCGAGAGTGTGAGATTTTGAGTCAGGTTTTCGTGTCAATTGAGGTGAATAGTTGTTCTATTCGCCGTTGTTACGCGGAAAACTGGCCAAAATATCGCGCTCTCGGTCGATCAGCTTATTCTCGGACAGCCTCCTAGAACACCACTGAATACAATGCGGTCTAAGTCTATGCTTTCAAAAGTTTTAAGGGATCAGCGAGCGGCGGTGTGGTACGCGCTGCTGGTCGTCTGCCTGCCGCTGATCACACTGGTGTTTCTCGGGCTTGTGCAGCTGTGGCAAAACCAGTGGCTGATTCCTGTCAGCCTCGGCTGGCTGCTCGTGACATCGGCAGGCTATGCACTATACAGATTCTGGCCGACTCCTTCAGACAAAGCGGCTGCGCCCAACTCTGCATCGGCTATACACGCTGACCATTCCGATTTGCAGGATGACCCTGTGTCTGCAAGCAGCATGCAAAGTCTCGATCTGATATCGCTGCCATTACGTCTGGAGGAACGAGAAGACTGGTCAGCTGTGGACAAGCACGTCTGGCGGCAGGGCTTGCAGTTGATTGAACAGACCCTTGAGTCCAAACCAGACTGGAAGGCTCTTCCAGAAGTCTGTCTTGAGATGCTACCTGCAATATCACAATTCTACGCCACTAACGCTCAGGATCTGATCTTTGGCAATGGCACTAAAAACGCTCGAACCTCTCAGGCCACATACAGCTTTACCTTACCAGAGCTATTAATGGTGCTCTCTATCACCAGTAGCCGGTATCGTCAGCTGATCCTTAGCCATGTGCCATTTGCGGATCGGATTAAAGTGTCGTCCTTGTTAACCCTGTACTCGCGACAAGACCAAATAAAACGCGGTGCTGGCTGGATAAACAACGTACGTCGGGCTGCCCGGTTTGTAAATCCCCTGGCTGCAGTAGCGGCCGAGCTTCGCGATCACGTTACTAGCAAGATCTTCACCAATCTCAGTGACAACGTGCAACATGATCTGAAGCGTCTGCTTTTACAAGAACTGGTCCAGGTGAGTATGGACTTGTACAGCGGCAGACTGAAAAACTCGGCTGAAGAACTTGCTCTGTACCGGAGCGTCAGCCATAACCAGGATCTTCATAATCGTGCGATACCTGCCGAACCTCTTCGCGTTGTACTGATGGGTCAAGTCAGCTCAGGAAAATCGTCATTGATCAACGCGTTGATAAAACGCCTTGAAGCCGAGACTGACATACTGCCCACAACGGATAAAACTACAGTCCATTCACTCCACTGGCCATCACTTGAGTCGATCGGCACTGAACACGTCTCCGATACACACGCTGCAGCACAACGGGACGATATACAGCTAACCCCCGCGAAGTCCATTCATCTGATAGATACCGTTGGCCTTCGTGATAAGGATGACTCCATTCTTGCTGGTCTTGCGATTGCGCGAGAAGCCGATCTGTTGATCTGGGTTATGCGGGCCACACAACCGGCACGCGCACCTGATGTCAAACTGATGCAAGCAATGGAACAGGCATTCTCGAAGGAGCCCGACAGAAAGCGTCCTCCCACTCTACTGGTGTTGACACACATCGACCAGCTAAGCCCGAAAGCGTTGTGGGAACCGCCCTACGAGCTCAACGGCGATGACCCCAAGGCGCTGAACATTAACAAGGCGCTAGAGAGTTGCAAGCATCAACTCAAACTGCCAGTGGACGTTCCAGCCGTGCCCATCAGCCTGTCGCCCGACAAGACCCCATACAACGTAGATCTGGTGGCTGCACAAATAATGCAAATGCACACGCAAGCTACGCAGACACAATTAAACCGACGACGCACAGAGCACAGCGGACAGACTGCAACATGGCGCGAGCGCTGGGACCAGGCAAGCGCGCTTGGAATTGTCACTGGTAAAGCCATTATTCGTGCAGTGATTGAGCAAAAGTGAACACATCGCACGCCGCTGCCTGCGCAGGTCAGGGCAAATTGCCCGCTAATTGAGATCTGCAGCCATACTGGTCAGAACCTCCATGGGGATGATCTGCAAGGCTGCTTCATGTGTTGACTGCACATACACTCTTGGTGCGTGCCCTGCTTCGTGAGCTTGCAGCCAGCGACTTGCGCAAAGACACCAACGATCCCCCTCTTTGAGACCCGGAAATCCATAGGCTGGCATCGGTGTGGACAGATCGTTACCCACCGAAGCGGTGAAGCTCAGGAACTCATCAGTAACCGCAACACACACCGTATGTGAACCGACATCTTCAGGACCCGTATCGCAGCAACCATCTCGATAGAATCCCGTTACAGGATCCATACCACACGGTAGAAGCTGTTCACCCAGGATGTTCTTTGCCTGCTTTTTCATAGTCGTTAGTCTTCTAAGCTGCGCTCACCCGACACCACTTCAAGCACTGGCGCTGGTGGCAAAGCCGACTGTGTATTGTTTATATGGTTCGTTATGTTGGTAAAGAAAATAGTACTGATAGCCATTGTCAGATCGACCAGATTTTCATCGGTCAGACCCACCGCTCTAGCCTCTTCCAGCATGTCTTGAGGAACACTGCCCGGCGTCTTGAAGATTGTACGAGCAATAGCCAGTAACGCATCAATTCTTGCTTCACCCAACGGCGCACCTGATCGTACCTTGAGCTGCTGCGATTGACTCAGGCCTGCGTGGCGTGCCTTCATACTGTGGACAGAGAGACAGAACTCGCAGCCCGTCTGCTCACTGACCCATAACTTAACAGCCTCCAGTTCTGTGTCTGACAGTGAGCCTTCACGCAGACTTGCCTCCATGTGCAGATAGGCGCGCAGAGCAGGCTCACTATTGGCAAATTGCAAATACACATCGCTGATGCTGCCCTTGATTTTCACAGGTTCAAGAGCCTGTACCGTGGACGACTGAAATTCTGCTGCGTTGCGGATTGTAAGTCGGGACACGGTATGATGATCCTGTGGAGCCGGATTCCTATTATGCCTGAGACGTTTAGATCTTTTATTGAGCGCGTGCTCACCCGCCTGTTGAGATTGTGGGTCAAGCCGGATGTACTGCCAGATGATCCCTCAAAACTGATAAATCCCGATATCCCGGTGCTATACGTGCTGGAGGTGGGAGGTTTAGCTGATCGCGCTGCACTATCAATAGTTGCGCGTCGACTGTCACTTGTCAATCCGATCAAACCACTGATTTTCGGCAACTGCCGTGAAAGATCATCGGTTGCCGTACTGCAGGCGCGTCGTGGAACTCTGTTCAGAAAACATCGTCATGTTGTATCAGATCGTTTGTCCAGGCTGGTTACCGAAGGCCGGGAGCACACTGACAGCGAGCTGCAGATAGTGCCTGTATCGGTCTACTGGGGCCGCGCTCCGGACAAGGAGTCGTCGATATTCCGGTTGTTGTTCAGTGAAAACTGGCAGATTGCAGGACGCACCCGCAAACTGGCAACCACCTTGATACACGGTCGGCATACGCTACTGAGCATCAGTGAGCCGATCTCATTGACAACACTGAAAAGCTCAGGAGAAAACAGCGAGATTCTCACTCGCAAGCTGTCGAGAATACTCAGAGTGCATTTCAGACATCGGCGTATTGCCAGTCTCGGGCCCGATCAGTCACATCGACGCATGCTAGTGGACCATGTACTAGCAGATACATCGGTACGCAAGGCAATCAACCAGGAGGCCCAGACAGGCAGTCTGAATCGAGCGCAAAGCCGGGCCAGAAAGTATGCCTATGAGATCGCCGCTGATGTCTCCTACCCCACTGTGCGTATCTTGCACAAGCTGCTGGGCCGCCTCTGGAATGAGCTGTACGACGGCGTTGAAGTCGATGGCATTGATCGTCTCAAAGCGGTGGCTGACGGACGTGAAATTGTTTACGTACCTTGCCACCGTAGTCATATTGACTATCTGCTGCTCTCTTATGTGCTGTACATACAAGGCTTTTCACTGCCCCACGTTGCCGCGGGCATCAACCTCAACTTACCAGTGGTCGGTGGTCTGCTACGCAGAGGTGGTGCGTTCTTTCTGCGCCGAAGTTTTGCCGGGAAACCACTGTATAGCGCCGTGTTCAATGCTTATCTGAAAGAGCTCTTGCAGCGTGGACATGCGTTGGAGTATTTCGTTGAAGGCGGTCGGAGTCGCACGGGCAGGCTTCTGCCACCCAAAGGTGGCATGATGGCCATGACCGTACACGCCTATCTTACGCAGCCACAAAATCCGGTCGTTTTCGTACCAGTGTATTTTGGCTACGAGCGGCTGCTGGAAGGCCGTGCATTTACCAGTGAACTTGCTGGTGGAAAAAAACAGCGTGAAACCATTTTTGCGCTTATCAAATCCCTGAAGACGCTTCGCGAGGACTATGGCCGTGTGCATGTCAGCTTTGGAGATCCCATAGAACTTGATACGCTACTGGACAAGCATGAACCTGCCTGGAGGTCCATGCCGGTAGATGATGAGCGGCCTGCATGGGTAAAACCTGTCGTTACTGAGCTTGGCAGCACCATTGTGCGACGAATCAATGAAACGGCAAGCGTAACGCCAATCAGCCTTCTGGCTGCAACCCTGTTGGCAACACCTCAAGGCTGTATCAGTTGTGATGAGCTTGAACAACAACTCGACATCTACAAACGCCTACTCGAAGGTGCTTACGCTAATACCCTTGTTACTATCCCGGATGTAAACGCACAAGAGCTTATCGCTCATGGCGCGCGATTGGGCTTTATCGAAACCTTGAATGACGAAATCGGCCCCATGGTATCTTTGCGCCCTGGACAAGCCGGACCACTCACCTACTTCAGAAACAACATCCTGCATCTGCTCACCCTGCCTGCGCTGGTTGCTGCAACATTTGCCAATCAGCGTGATCGCAATAATCAGGACATCCAGCATCTGGTGTCTCTTACTTTTCCCGTCATCCAGGGTGAGTTGTTCCTGCCAACCCAATTGCACACCGACGCGCTTTCGCAAACTCTTGATGGTTTGGCCAAGGCGAATCTCATCGCCCAACACGGTGATGTATGGACACGTGCGGCTGCCGGGTCACTTGAGTCTGTGGCTCTGATGCGCCTTGCCAACGTAGTTACACAAGCGCTTGAACGGGACTATCTCTGCGCTTGCCTGCTGGCACAGGCACCTGATGGAACCATTGGCGTGACGGCTCTGGCACAGCAATGTCAGCTCTCAGCAGAGCGCTTGGCCAGAACACATGGCATGGCAGCCACAGAGCTTTTTGACAAACACTTGCACAATGCTTTTGTCGATGCCATGGTCAAGCACAAGTACATCGAACGTATCGACGATACACTCCGCGCCAACCCCTCATTGTTCAAGGTGGAAGATGAGGCGCGCGCATTGCTGTCTGGCCAGATTCGTCACGCCATCATTGCGGCGAGTCGTTCTGTTGCCAAAACTAACGTAGTGTAATGTCAGAGGGTAGGATAAACCTGATGCAGGTGTGGCCCCGGTCGCTCTGACTGGCCTGACAGCAATAGTCTTCAGGCCGTGTATCCTTCAATATCTGGCACACTCACGACTAACTCCACATGTAACCAACTCGGTACGGTATGTGCTGTGCTGCTGGTATCACAGCTTCATGCACTCGCATGCTCAACATTGCGCATGCGGGCAATCCTGCACCTACCAAGACAAAGACAACACGAGGTACATTCATGAGACGGATCCTAGGCTTAAGTGCGATGGCAACAATCCTTTGCGCAAGTGCGGGGCATGTAATCGCAAGCGATGCGCGCTCGATTTCGCTGGGTGGCGCTGTTGTAGCAAACGGCATGGGTGTACCCGGAGCACTGTCTAATCCTGCGTCCATGATGTCCATGCAGCGCCGAGGCGAGAAAACCCACTTACGCATAGGCTTCAGTGCAGAATTTCGTGACACGGGAAATGCCATTGATACACTGATAGATGACGACAATGAAGACCTGATCAGCGACATCGATCGTGAGATAGACATTCTCAGCACGACGCCTATCACGTGTATCCCGACCGTGACTGACGGTGATGAACCTTGTTTAACCGGAACACAGGCGCTATCCGATCTATCGGGTCGCGTGCTCAATATTCTCGATATTCTTGACGAGGAATCCATTGAAGGTCTGGGTATCGCTGATTTTGGCATGGCGTTTACTCAGGGCCGAGTCCCTTTTGCGGTTAACCTTCGTGTTAGCGCGGCTGGCAGTGGTACACCGGATATCGCCGAAGGAGACCGGTCGTACATTTCAGAATTTGGTACTGTTTTTGATGGCGATGAGCTGACATTGAACGAAGTCCTGACGTCGAACTTTCTGGAAGTCGACGCAGCAGGCTTACCGCTCAGCGTTCAACAGCCTGAGGATGTACTGCAGTCTGAAGCCTCTGGTGGTGTCATGTTACGCACACAATTGGGATTGAGTTTTGCAACCACAGTGGCGGTAGCGGGCTACAGTGTCGATGTTGGCGTCACACCAAAATTTTCATCATTGCTGGCTCGCAGCCTGAGCGTTAGAGTCAGTGATGAGTTTGTTGAAAATGTACCCAGCGCCGCTGACCGCTTCGACGATACCGAAGTCACTGAAACCTCCTTCACAACTGACGTTGGTGGTTCAATGACTTTGAAACAGGTACCTGTACAGGTGGCAGCTGTAATTCGTAATCTGATTCCAGAGTCCATCACCACCAATGAAGGATTTGAATTCGAAACTACACCTCAACTCGTAGTCGGAGCAGCTATTGCGCAAGGGATGGTCACCATCACAGGTGATATCGCGCTAAACGAAGCGAAGCAAGACAACTTCGAGACTCAGAAAATGGGCCTTGGCGTAGAATTCGGCAAAAGTATACTGGCCTTGCGTGGTGGCATCAGCCATGACGCCGCCCGAGATAACGACAGCACCTCACTCAGCCTGGGCTTTGGTCTCGGACCTCTGGAAGTCGGTGGAAGGCTGACAGGCACAGAATCTGCCGAACTGGGCGCCCAGCTTTCTTTCAGTTTCTAGTCCTGGTACAAGGTTAGTCCGCGCAACGGGCGACGTACAATCGTACGCGCCTGTCGTTGTGACTTGACTGACAACGCACTGGCTTCCAGATGTCGCGACCACTGCCTGGCATGAATGGGGGCGTCGCTGAATACGCCAATCACGTTTTCATAATTGGGCAAGTGCCAACGATAGCCGGACTGAAAACCTGCGGCGCCAATCTCAGGCAGGGCATTCAACAGCTCGGCAGAGCCGATGCAGTTTGTCACGAGAATACCGGAGGGTGTCAGTCGATGCCTGATATTCTCAAGCCACTGTATGTCTAACGCACAAGCGCGCATGGGTTCCCCGGCGTCATGACCAAAAAGGTCATCAATGATCAGGTCAAACGCGGGCCCTTCATACTGACGTATCCAGTCTATTGCATCATCATGGACTAGCGAGACGGCGCTTGCGCTGACATCAAACCAGCGCTGGGCTATTTCCAGATGTAGCTGGTCAATTTCTACGGCCACTATGCAGCTGAAGTCGTCGAGTTGTTGTAGCTGTTTGATGACTGCTCCACCACCAACCCCTAGTAGCAGTACACGCTTGATTTCACCGGGTTGTCGATGCAGAGCAGGTAGACTCAGACAGTCCCAGATGCCGCCGGCAAAGGGAATTTTGGGATTCCATTGACTATGAAAAACTCGGTTGGTATACAAACGAATAGATCCACCCGATCGACGAACACTGTAATGCGTGTCGTTTTCGGTTCGTTCCCACAATAAGGTCATGTCAGCGCAACTGTCATTGCATTGGGCGGAAGTCTGAGGGTATAGACCAAGTCATAACCAATCGGATAGTGCATGTATCCACCGGATTGTGCGTGTCGTTTCAGCGGACTAGGCAGCGAAGGGACTTACGCCTATCAACCAGCGATGAGCCCACAGCGCAAACACCAGCCAAGCCCCTACACCGACAACCACCGTCACAGCATCAATGGCAAGACTGTCTTTACTGACGGCTAGAACACCTGCCAAGCGATCAGCCTTGCGTGATTTGACGTAATTCAGAACAGCCCAGACCAGAAATGCGGAAAAAAGCACGACGTCACCCAATCGACCATTAGCCAACAGGTGCGCAACTGCCCACACTTTTACACCTAATACCATCGGGTGTCCCACAGCGCCCTTTAATCGATTTCCGGGAATATAGGTTGCCGCGAGCAAGACAAACGCAACAAGCATCAACAAGGCTGCGATAAGGGACATGCTCGCTGGAGGGAACCAGAGGTACTGCGGGGCGATTCTCGTTTGCCCATAACCGATGATCAAGAGTACCAACCCGAGCAGGGAAACAATAGAATACAGCCCCTTGAAACTCTGCTCTCCGCGCACATCAATCAGGGCTTGTCGCCAATGCGGTGCCATCATGCGTACCGAATGCACACCCAGAAATAGCGCTAATCCCACAATCATCAACAGCACTGCAGCTCTCCCTAGATTCGTTACTCGGATGCTACCTCAGATACGCACTGTTTGATTACCCTGCACCTCCATTCGCTAAAATTGCTGACTTGACATGCCATTTCAGAGAAGCTGATTCGCAGGTAAACCAACGAAGAGCTTGCCGAAAGCGATGCAGAATCTGCGCCCGCTATCAGCGTAAATGGCTCCTAGGAGCTTGTCCGAGAATAAGCTGATCGAGCGAAAGCGCGATATTTCGGCCAGCTTTCCGCG
>CAYGSW010000069.1:0-23255 GCA_964352535.1 uncultured Granulosicoccaceae bacterium
TCGGTGGATCGGCTCATGCCCTGGGCATCGATCGTGGCGCACAACATTGTGGCCCGACACAAGAACCGGAAGGCTCGTGATTTTGTCTACAAGGACTTTGGCAGCCTGATCAGTCTGTCCCGCTTCTCGACCGTCGGAAACCTGATGGGGAATTTGATGCGTGGTTCGGTATTCATCGAAGGCTGGCTCGCACGGATGTTTTATCTGTCGCTGTACCGGATGCATCAAAACGCTGTGCATGGAACGTTTTCAACGCTATTGATCATGCTCGGCGATCGTATCTACAAGCACACAAGAGCCGAGTTGAAGCTGCATTGAGCAAATGGTTTTGAATGCGACGACCGCAAAAAGACCGTTTGTGTGAATGAATGGGAAAAAAAGCCTGCTTTCACAGGCTTTTTATACGAATTAACACAAGCGTAAGCGCTGGTATGTTGCAAGCCTCAGTTGACGTGTCAATTATCGCTCTAACTTATCAATAATTGTTCCATGGCTATTGCTTCGTAGTGAGTCTCTTCAGCTCTTGTCCAGTTTATTGACAACACTCTTGCTGGCGCTCACGAATTTTTCATCCATCTCACTGACTTTCTCGCCGACTTTGGAGGCGACCCGCGACATCAAATCGCCCTCCTTGTCAGCGCTGGGCTTTTTGGATCTGGCAACTTTTTCATCGATTTTCGATTCGAACTTGTCCAGGCTGCCCGAAACCCGATCAACCATCTTGCCGAATAGGCCCGACTGTGCCTCGGCGGCTCTGTCTTCCTCGCGGATGCTGGCTATGTTTTTGGCGCCGCGGGCAATGCGTTGACTGAGTTCGTCAGATTTTTCAGCAACCAGGCGTGAAGCTCTTGCAAACGTTGACTCGTCCTGATTGGTTCCGTCGGTGCTACGGCTGAACTGGCTTGAAGCCTGTTTCATCTTGGCTTCAAGCTTCTCGTCCATCCGTGCAGTTTTTTCACCGATATTGGCAACTGCCCGTCCGAAGAACGTGTCCTCCTCGCGAACCGAGCGTGGAGGATTTTCAGGATCACTCAAGCGTGCTGCAGCCACCTTGGATTCGAAGTACTTGTCGCCAAGTTTTGATGTTTTTTCCTGGACCTTCGCCACCGCTCTGGCGAAACGCGAGTTTTCCTGGTCGATCGAGACTTTACCGTCGCCGTCCACAGCCCCGGTTCCGGTGCGCATGGTGAAACTGGGTAGTAACCCTTCGTCGCTGGCGACCGATTCGTCATGAATGTGCGCCTGCACCCAGCGACGCTCATTGAGAGCGTTGAAAAACAACCAGCTTGCCACAAAAAGCAGGCTTATGGTGCAAATCCAGATCATCAAGAGCTCCGTGTTCTGGACTGATCAACATTGATCAGTCGCTGGTGAATTGTGTAGTCCGAAAAGTGGCTGTTGAGAGCCCACGACATTACCTGCGGACAGCTGCAGGTGCATGTAATACTACGCGAATAATACGCGCTCGGCGATATCGCCTCAAGCCTCTGCAGGTGTCCTTTTTAACGTCTCAGTCGGTATTCCGTTGGCCACGCTTGCTATCAGGTCGTAGTGCTGGCCGATGTAGATGCGAATCCACTTCGAATAATGCGCTGGATTGGCTTTGATATCCTGCCTGAGCTCGGCCATGTCGTGCCATCGGACGGCTTGCACTTCTTCCCGGTTGAACAGTGTCGGCAAGGTGTCATCGTCAACGTAACCCACGAAACAGTGAGATGTCTCGTTTTCAAACAGCTTGCTGCCAACATCAGCCTCGTAGGTTATCTTTCCGAATACCGTCAGATCTATTTCCCGACAGCCGACCTCTTCATAGAGTCGCCGCTCGGCGCAGTCAGGCAGGGATTCATTCCAGCGAGGGTGCGAGCAGCAGGTGTTGGCCCATAACCCGCCAGAGTGATATTTACAGTCTGCGCGTTGTTGCAGCAGCATTCTGCCCTTGTTAAACAGGAAAACCGACACAGCCAGGTGCGGTACGTTCTGTACGTGAGCATCCCACTTGCTAATCGGATACAGGTCGCCATTGTCATCAATGGCGGTGATGACTTCTTGTCGGGTCTGGCGTTGAACATCTAACATGGGTTTTTAAGGCTCGTTTATCTGAATCAGGGACATTGCACCTGAGCTATTCGAAAAATAGATCCGGCAAAGTGTCTACTCATTGTTACGTTAATCTAACAGAACAGGACGTGTACTTCTCGGCATACGAAAAGGCAGCAGGCTACGTACCCACGTTGAATCGAACCGGTCGAGATACAGGCTTTCATGAACAGTGGCTTGCGTGTGACCGTTATGGTGTTCGATAAACCGTGACCTTGAATAGAATGGAGTGTCTTCAAGGGTCTGGAGTTCACTGATCTTTACGCCGTGGGGTGTGCGCGCCTGGCGGGGAACGCGCCAGTAACGCGTGGATGCAAGCTGGTGTGTCTGCTCGGCTTTACAGGACGATACAGTGCCATCCGCATGATAATACCTATTTCTCTGGCTGCGGTTGCCCTGCTGATCAACCAGATCGAACAACACCGTGGTGCCGTTTTCAGGCGCGTGACTGCGTGACCATACCCAATGCGAAAAACTGGATTCCAGAGGAACATCGCCGTAATTGCTGTCTACATAGGCCTGACCGCTCCAGCACAGAGAAGGTTTGTCAAATTCGACAGTGATTGGGGCCTGCGGTGCCACGGGTTTCCAGAAATGCTGCGCAGAAGCCGGATTTTCGCTGTCCAGGGGAACAGCCTGCAGATCGTAGTCTGGCAAATTGATGGTCAGGCGTCCGCGCACTCGCAGGGGAAAAGGCACTGAAATCTCGTCGATTGACACAGACAGCTTGCCATCATCAACACGAATGTAGCTCTTGCCCAGGCTCAGCTGATCCGTTGATCTACGCATTGAGGCATCGGTTCTTTCTGTCATGCACCAGCGCCACGGGGCGCCGTACAGCGCAACGTTAACAGCACAGTGGGCGCTAGCCGGGGTGCTGCCACGCTTGCGAGCCCTTGCATAGTACGGAGAAAACACACTTCCGATAAAGACAATCACGGTTAACGCATGGCGCCCGTCATCGCTGACTGCATCCAGATACCACCAGCGATAGCCGTCGTTGTTTACAGAATCGGTGAATGCAGGAAGTGACATGAGACGAA
Source organism: uncultured Granulosicoccaceae bacterium (assembly GCA_964352535.1). GTDB lineage: Bacteria > Pseudomonadota > Gammaproteobacteria > Granulosicoccales > Granulosicoccaceae > Granulosicoccus. Next base: position 3,141 of record CAYGSW010000069.1, read on the forward strand.
CTGTCTATTTTGGTTGACACAAACATTATGTCAGAATATTCTGACACTAGGCCACCACAGAATTCCATCATGGATGTCAGCAAACATATAGAACAGACATTGGAGCGTGCGATGGGCGAGATGACCTTGTCTCCCTGTCCTGCCAAGCTAGCGTCCGCGTTACATTACGCTGTGTTTCCAGGCGGCGCTCGCGTCAGACCCAAGCTGGTTATGGCCGTGGCTCAGGCCTGTGCCGACGCCTCCGCACCGCTGGCCCATCAGGCCGTTGTGGCGATCGAATTTCTCCACTGCGCCTCGCTTGTGCAAGACGATCTTGCCTGCTTTGATGATTCCGCCATGCGTCGTGGTAAACCAACGTTGCACAGGGCGTTTGATGATCGATTGGCGATCCTGGCTTCTGATGCGCTTATCGTGGGTGCTTTCGAACGCATCAGTAGCGTCAAGAACGTTGATGTGAAATCCCAGCTGGCGCTGATTAACATGTTGTCACATCAAGTGGGCGCTGTTCATGGCATCACAGCCGGACAGGCCTGGGAATGTGAAGACTACATTGATACCGATGCCTACCACAGGGCCAAGACCGGTGCTCTGTTTGCCGCAGCAACCCAAGCTGGCGCTTTGTCAGTGGGTGCTGACGACACACCATGGGCCGTCACGGGTCATCTGGTGGGAAGTGCCTACCAGATCGCCGACGACATCCACGACGTACTGGGCGACTCGGCAAAACTGGGTAAGCCCGTCAATGTGGATGCCATGCACGATCGACCCAATTGCGTTCATGAGCTGGGTATTGATCACGCCGTAGCTAAGCTCAAACAGGTCATCGAACAGGTCATTGATTCTATTCCTGACTGCAAGAATGCCGATTTTTTCATAGAGACCATTCGGCATGAAGCGCATCGTTTTCTGCCAAAGGAGGTTGCCCTCAGTGCAGCGTAATACACCTACAACGTCTCTGTTCGGAAACGATACAGCTGATCACCTGAGTGATGTGCCCGCGTCCGAGTCCATTTCAGACCGCATCTTTGCTTGGCGCAATCGGTTGCTGGCAAACCCGGCTTTCCACCGCAAGGCTCGGCGCAATCCATTCATGCGATTCATGGCTCAACGTCGAGCCCGCGCCCTGTTTGATCTCGTTTCTGGCTTTGTGTATTCGCAGATATTGTCAACGTGCGTGCAACTTGACCTGTTCAAGATCTTGCGGGCAGGTCCTCTGCACAGGGATGCCATTGCACGTGCTGTGGGTCTGGATCGAGATGCAACGGATGTCCTGTTGCGATCAGCTACATCACTCAAGCTGATCGAGAACAGGGGTGATGAGCGTTATGGCCTTGGCATTCACGGCGCTGCCTTGCTGGCCAATCCGGGCGTCTGCAAAATGATCGAGCATCACACTTTTCTGTACCGCGACATGACGGATCCTGTTGCATTGCTCAAGCGTGAACAGGATGAAACCATGTTGTCAATGTTCTGGGACTATGCCGGAGCGCGTCAGCAGCAAAGCGGCGAAGGCCTGGGTACTGAACCCTACACTGACCTGATGAGCGCATCCCAGGCCATGGTGGCAGAACAGATTATCGATACGTATCCCTTGCATACGCATCAGCGCCTGCTTGACGTTGGTGGTGGTGATGGCACCTTTCTGCGCACCGTTGCGCAAGCTGCGCCTGATCTGGCGCTTATGTTGTTCGACTTGCCACCTGTGGCTGCTCAGGCAGAGGCGCGATTTGCACAATCCAACCTATCGAATGATGTGAGTTGTCACGGCGGCAGTATTTTCGAGAACGATCTGCCACAGGGTGCCGACATCATATCGCTGGTGCGTATTGTTCATGACCACAATGATGACGCTGCGCTAGCCATACTCAAACGATGCCGCGCTGCATTACCAGCAGGCGGCACATTGCTTCTGGCGGAGCCCATGGCTCGCGAAAAAGTGGGCGACCCTGCGACGGATGCGTATTTCGGACTTTATCTGCACGCGATGGGGCGTGGTCGTCCACGTACGGCGCAGGAGCTACAGTCGCTTACGGCGCAGGCAGGTTTCAGTCGTTGTACATCGATGCGCACGCACTTGCCCATGCTGACAAGTTTGCTGGTAGCCAAAGCCTGAGATTGCTGATGAGGGTTCACGTCAGTTGAGAACTGGTCAAAATTTGTTCGATTAAACCTGTCAACCAAGGTTGACAATAAATTGTGTCAATGTAAACTTACACTATTGGAACACACCCTTAAGGATTCGTTTTTGTATGTCAGTGCCTTTGTCCTCTACAGCAGTAGTTTTTGAGCAACCTGGCCAGCTGGCGTTGCGATCTGTTGAATTGGTCAATCCAATTAGCACGGATCTTGTTGTTGACATCGAAGCATCAGGTATCAGTACCGGTACCGAGAAGCTTCTCTGGACAGGCACCATGCCTGCCTTTCCCGGACTGGCCTATCCTCTGGTCCCAGGCTACGAAGCTGTCGGTGTTGTCAGGGATGCAGGTGTTGCGTGTTCGCTGAAAGCGGGTGACCGGGTCTTTGTTCCGGGTGCCAGTTGCTATCAAGGTGATGTGCGCGGCTTGTTTGGTGCGAGTGCCTCAACGCTGGTTGTTTCTGAGCAACGGGTAATGTCGGTGGCCGATCTGCCGCCGGATCAGGCCACGTTACTGGCGTTGGCCGCAACAGCCATGCATATACTGACTTACCGCTTGCGTCAACGGCAGCCAGATCGAAAGGGTGCTGGTGAGGCACTTAGTGTGTCTGACATCGTGCCTTGTGCGCCACAGCTAATCATCGGACACGGTGTCCTGGGAAGGCTTCTGGCCAGAATCTGCGTTGCTATCGGTGCCGAGGCTCCGTTGGTATGGGAGCTCGACCCGCAACGGCATCAAGGTGCCCAGGGCTATGAAGTCATCTCTCCGGATGATGATGACGCTGCTCCGCGAAATCACATTGTCGATGTGAGTGGAGCCTGTGGTGAACACTTCAATCAACTCATTGCACGCCTTGCCAAAGGCGGACGTTTAACACTGGGTGGTTTTTACAACGAACCCGTGAACTTTAACTTTGCGCCAGCATTCATGCGTGAAGCCACATTGGATATTGCCGCCGAGTGGGTGCCCGATGATCTGTCCCTTACGTTGGCACTGGTGCAAGCCGGAGCCTTGAGCCTGAATGGGCTCGTTACTCACGAATACTCATATCAAAAGGCACAAGAGGCATACCCTCTGGCGTTTAACGACCCAGCCTGTCTGAAAATGATACTTAACTGGAGCGCCTGATGGGTACCCACACTGTAGCTATTGACGATCTCAAGACCATGACCCAGCGTTTGCGCGATGAAGCTTCGCAAGAACCTGATGCTGTCCACACGGGTGAGCCTACGAAAGAGACTCAGATCATTGCCATCTACGGCAAAGGCGGAATTGGCAAGAGTTTCACATTGGCCAACCTCTCCTACATGATGGCTCAGCAAGGCAAGAAGGTGCTCTTGATCGGCTGTGACCCAAAGAGTGACACCACGTCGCTGCTGTTTGGCGGTAAAGCGTGTCCCACCATCATCGAGACCTCTTCGAAGAAGAAGCAGGCTGGTGAACAAGTGGCCATTGGTGATGTCTGCTTCATTCGTGATGGCGTCTACGCCATGGAGCTTGGTGGCCCTGAAGTAGGCCGGGGTTGTGGGGGGCGCGGCATCATTCACGGGTTTGAGCTTATGGAAAAGCTCGGTTTCCACGAATGGGATTTCGATTACGTGCTGCTCGATTTTCTGGGCGACGTGGTGTGTGGTGGCTTTGGTCTGCCGATTGCGCGTGACATGTGTCAGAAGGTCATCGTGGTGGCTTCCAACGATATGCAATCACTCTATGTAGCCAACAATGTCTGCTCGGCAGTGGAGTACTTCAGGAAACTGGGTGGCAACGTGGGTGTGGCTGGCATTGTCGTGAACAAGGACGACGGCACCGGTGAGGCTGCAGCCTTTGCAGAGAAAGTGGGTATTCCTATTCTGAGTGCCATTCCTGCTGATGACGATATCCGCAAGAAAAGTGCTGCTTATCAGATCATTGGCAAACCCGAAGGCCGTTGGGGGCCGCTGTTTGAATCGCTCGCCACCAACGTAGGTGAGTCGACGCCACAGCATCCGTCAACACTCACGCAGGATGAGCTTCTGGCATTGTTCGATGGTGATGATTCACACAAGGATTTTCCGATGACACCGGCAACGATAGCCGATCTGTGTGGCAAGTCGTTCATCGATACACCGACGCTTGAAGTAGTGTACGACGAGGCCTGATCATGGGTGAGGAAAAAGCCACCACTGTCACTCAAACGCCTGTTAATTTTGTGGGCAAGCCCGGTGTGGATGACGGTGCCGGTTGTCATGCTGGTAAGGATACGATGCTTGAGGCTGCCAGATCGGCAGGCAAGAGTGACACACTGGATCAATACGCCAAAGACTATCCACTGGGTCCGCACGATCAACCGCAAAGCATGTGTCCGGCTTTCGGTTCGTTGCGAGTTGGGCTTCGCATGCGCCGTACGGCAACGATTCTCTCTGGTAGTGCCTGTTGTGTTTACGGTCTTACATTTACTTCGCATTTTTATGGCGCTCGCAGAACCGTTGGCTATGTGCCGTTTGATTCTGAAACACTGGTAACGGGAAAGCTGTTCGAGGACATCCGTGAGGCTGTTCATAAGATGGCCGATCCCGAACGCTACGACACTATTATCATTACGAATCTTTGTGTGCCTACAGCCTCTGGCGTGCCGTTGGATCTTCTACCTGATCAGATCAATGGCGTGCGGATTGTCGGTATCGATGTGCCGGGTTTTGGTGTGCCCACTCATGCTGAAGCAAAAGATGTACTGGCGGGTGCCATGCTTAAATACGCACGGCGCGAAGCAGAGCAGGGACCCGTTGCAGCGCCTGAAACACGGCGTACAGATATGCGCACCATTACCCTCGTGGGCGAACTGTTTCCAGCTGATCCCATGGTTATCAGCCAGTTGTTGGCGCCGATGGGTCTGGCTGTAGGGCCCACGGTTCCTACTCGCGAATGGCGTGAGTTGTATACGGCGCTTGATGGTGCTGCCATAGCTGCCATACATCCTTTCTACACCGCATCCATTCGTGAATTTGAACGTGCCGGTCGACCGGTTGTCGGCTCTGCGCCTGTAGGCGTCGAAGGTACCGCGGCCTGGCTTGATGCAATTGGCAAGGTGTGTGACGTTGAGCAATCGCTGATTGATGCCGCCAAGGATGCTGCGCTGCCAGTGATCAAGCAGGTTTTGGCTGCCACACCAATCAATGCAAGTCTGATTGTCTCCGGTTATGAAGGCTCCGAACTGATTGTTGCAAGGCTTGCGATTGAAAGCGGTGCAACGGTTTATTATGTGGGTTCAGCGTGTCCCAGGACGCCTTGGTCAGCTGATGATCTGGCGTGGCTGGAGGCGCGTGGTGTTGAAGTGAAATTCCGTGCATCACTGGAAGATGATCTGGCAGCTTTTGAACACTATAAGCCGGATCTTGCCATTGGCACAACACCGCTGGTTCAGGCTGCCAAGGCTAAAGGTGTACCAGCCTTGTATTTTACCAATCTCATTTCCGCACGTCCGCTCATGGGTGCTGCGGGGGCCGGATCGGTGGCACAAGTTATCAATGCGTCACTCGGCAACAAAGCTCGCTTTAGCAAGATGCAGGAATTTTTTGAAGGCGTAGGCGAGGGAGATACGTCAGGTATCTGGCAAGACTCTCCCATGCAACGCCCTGCATTTCGTCAACAATTTGCGAAGAAGCTTGCCAAACAGGCAGCCTCTCGTGCCAGCACGGCGACAACCTGATGTTAGTACTTGATCATGACAGGGCAGGCGGCTACTGGGGTTCGGTATACGCGTTTACTGCCATCAAGGGTTTACAAGTCATCATAGATGGGCCTGTGGGTTGTGAAAACCTGCCCGTAACCTCGGTTCTACATTACACGGATGGTTTGCCGCCTCACGAGTTGCCGATTGTCGTTACCGGTCTTGGCGAAGAGGAACTGGGTCAGGATGGTACAGAGAAAGCCATGCGTCGTGCTCACAAGACGCTGGATCCTGAGCTGCCCGCAGTGGTCGTGACAGGTTCGATAGCCGAGATGATCGGCGGTGGTGTGACGCCGGAGGGCACGGGAATTCTGCGCTTTCTACCGCGCACGATTGATGAGGACCAGTGGCAAAGCGCGGACCGGGCGATGTATTGGTTGTGGACAGAATTCGGACCTAAAAGGGTGCCTAAGCTTCGCAGAAAAGAGGGTGACAAACCTCGCGTTAATCTTATAGGCCCCATGTACGGGCAGTTCAATATGCCCAGTGATCTAGCTGAGATTACACGTCTTGTTGAGGGCATCGGCGCGGAAGTGAACATGAGCTTTCCGCTGGGTTCGCATCTGGCTGATATCAACAATCTGGCCGATGCAGAAGTCAACGTCTGCATGTATCGCGAATACGGACGTCTTCTGTGCGAAAACCTTGAACGGCCTTACCTGCAAGCACCGATTGGTTTGCATAGCACCACAGCATTCCTTAGAACGCTGGGTGAGATGACAGGACTTGATCCTGAACCGTTTATCGAAAAGGAAAAGCACACCACCATTAAGCCTGTGTGGGATCTGTGGCGTTCTGTGACACAGGACTTTTTTGGAACGGCAAGCTTCGGGGTTGTCGCGCATGAGACATATACCCGCGGTATCCGTCATTTTCTGGAAGAGGAAATGGGGCTACCGTGCGAGTTTGCCATCCAGCGTAATTCAGGCAAGAAAACCGATAATGACAATGTGCGCGAACTGGTCCAGAACAAGACGCCGTTGATGGTATTCGGTAGTTATAACGAACGCATGTACCTGGCAGAGATAGGCAGTAAGGCTTCCTACATTCCGGCATCGTTTCCTGGTACCGCTATTCGCAGACACACCGGCACGCCTTTCATGGGCTATAGCGGTGCAACCTATCTTATTCAGGAAGTGTGCAACAGCTTGTTTGATGCACTGTTCAACATCTTGCCACTGGGTACCGTGTTGGATGAAAAGCAAGAGGCAACGCCAAGTCGTATCCAGCCACAGATTCATTGGGATCAGGATGCGCACGAAATGCTTGAGAAGCTGGTAGCGCAGCAGCCTGTCATTTCACAGATATCAGCGGCAAAGACTCTACGTGATGCCAGTGAAGCAAATGCGCGCCGCGATGGTAGCTCGCGCGTTAAAACTGAACACGTGACGGCAAAGTTACCGTCCGGTGAACCAGTCCATTAGGGCCAATGAGGAGATTATCGTATGAGTGCTAATCCATCGATGATGAAACACAGTCAGACGCAAATGCATACGCCGCATACCCATGTACATGCAGCTACGCCTGTGAAATCCATCGAATACCGCGTGCTTTACGCGCTTATATTTATGGTTTGCCTGGCAATAACAGGTCTTTGTCGTTTGTTACCGCGCAATCGCCATCCATGGATCTGTGCTGGAGATGACGGCTCCTGCTCAATGTGGAGCGAAGCGCGAGATGCTGCTGACAGCACGGTTCCTTATGTGTTTCAGCAGTAGTAAGTAATTTTAGGGTCGTAGTACGAAGAGTTGCAGTGTCTGGCTCCTCACTCTGAGATTTAAACAGCATTCTTCAATCTCTTGTCGATGCACCAGGGATTGAAACAGGGTTTTCAAGTTTGTGACAAACGCTTTTTCTGGGATGTCGCAAAAATCACTACCGCCCTGTGCGGTGATCTACGACGCTTACGCGTCTTCTCTTGGCCTGCGGTGAAACAAGGGTCATACAACATGAGGCTCAGTTATGGCTGACGTTAATTCGGGCGGTTCGCTGTCTGGACTGAAACAGAACGAAGCGCGTGAGTTTCACGCTATCTTCGTTACAAGCTTCCTTTTCTTCACCGGAATCGCAGTGGTTGCACACTTTCTCGTGTGGCTGTGGCGTCCTTGGTTCCCGGGTGTTGAAGGGTATTCCATGTTGGGTGATACGACTGAGAAAGTCGTTTCCCTGATGTCTTACATCGCTTAAGGAGTCGCAACTATGTGGCGTATATGGTTATTGTTTGATCCACGTCGTGCCCTGGTAGGTATGGCTGGATTCTTGTTCACACTCGCGATCGTGATTCACTTCATTGTCTTGAGTACTGATCGATTCAACTGGATCGAAGGTCCTTCCATGGCGGTGAGTGCTGCCGATGTGGTTGAGACTCGTGTTGATACAACTCTACTGGGTTGATTGACAGCTGTATGACAGTACAGCCGACAGGCGCGTGGCAAATCTCGGGCGCATTGCAGTGCGGCCGTCACGCCGCCCGTCGGCTGGGCTTGGTCAGGCAACATAAAAACAGGCCTTTATAGTCGGGGAAATCTAACATGGCGATGCTTAACTTTGAAAAGAAGTACCGTGTTCGGGGGGGCACGATAGTCGGTGGAGACTTGTTCGACTTCTGGGTCGGACCTTTCTACGTTGGCTTTTTTGGTGTAACAACAATTTTCTTCGCTACTGTGGGGACCCTGCTTATTGTTTACGGAGCAGCTATTGGCGATACATGGAACGTCTGGCGAATTAATATCGCGCCACCTGATCTGTCTTATGGTCTTGGCTTCGCACCCCTAAAAGAGGGCGGGCTTTGGCAATTGATAACCGTGTGCGCTACGGGTGCTTTTGTCTCGTGGGCATGTCGACAAGCCGAAATAGCAAGAAAATTGGGGATGGGCTATCACGTTCCTATCGTATTCAGTTTTGCGATCCTGGCTTACGTCACGTTGGTTATCTTCAGACCAATTTTGCTTGGAGCCTGGGGACATGGTTTTCCTTACGGTATTTTGAGTCATCTGGATTGGGTATCGAACATCGGATACCAGTTTCTGCACTTTCATTACAACCCTGCGCACATGCTGGCAGTGACGTTCTTCTTCACCACGTGTCTTGCACTTGCATTGCATGGTGGTCTTGTACTGTCGGCCACCAATGTGCCTGATGGTGAGAAAGTCAAGACACCGGAGTATGAAGATACCTACTTCCGCGACATCATCGGTTACTCCATTGGAACACTGGGCATTCATCGTCTGGGATTCTTTCTGGCTATCAACGCTGCCTTCTGGAGTGCCGTCTGCATCATCATCAGCGGTCCCTTCTGGACACGCGGCTGGCCAGAATGGTGGAACTGGTGGCTTGAACTACCCATCTGGGCTTAGGAGATAAATCATGCCTGAATATCAAAATATCTTTACCCAGGTGCAGGTTCATGGCCATGGCGAGATGGGAATTCCCATTGGCAACCAGACCAAGAATCGTGCGGGCAAGCCGGTATTTTCATGGCTGCTGGGTGTTCTCGGCAACGCACAGTTGGGACCCATTTATCTGGGTGCGACTGGGACGATATCTGTCATCTTTGGCTTCATCGCTTTTGAGATAATCGGACTGAACATGCTGGCATCCGTTAATTGGGACGTAGTGCAGTTTGTCCGGCAACTGTTCTGGCTTGCACTTGAGCCGCCACCACCGGGTTCGGGTCTGAGTATTCCGCCGATGGCTCAGGGTGGCTGGTGGTTGCTGGCAGGATTCTTCCTCACCATGTCAATTCTCTTGTGGTGGTTGCGGACCTATCTGCGAGCTAAAGCCCTGAACATGGGATATCACATTCCCTGGGCCTTTGGCGCTGCTATCTGGCTCTATCTGGTGCTAGGCTTTTTTCGTCCATTGCTGATGGGTGACTGGGGCGAAGCTGTGCCATTCGGAATCTTCCCTCATCTGGACTGGACCGCAGCATTTTCCATGCGCTACGGTAATCTTTTCTACAACCCGTTTCACATGCTGTCCATTGTCTTTCTCTATGGTTCTGCTGTGTTGTTCGGTATGCACGCTGCCACCATCCTTGCGGTAGGCCGCTACGGCGGTGAACGTGAAATCGAGCAGATCACCGATCGCGGTACGGCAACAGAGCGTGCATCACTATTCTGGCGCTGGACCATGGGCTTTAATGCAACCATGGAATCGATACACCGCTGGGCTTGGTGGTTTGCGATTCTCACCCCCATAACCGGTGGTATCGGCATCCTGCTGACCGGTACAGTGGTTGATAACTGGTATATGTGGGGTGTGAAGCACGGTATTGCACCAGCTTATCCTGAAGTGTACGTCCCCAGCATTGATCCAGCCCTAGGAGGAGCAAACTAATGAATTTGTCGAAAGCGTTAACGCTTGCCCTTCTCGTCACATCGGCGGCTTTGCTTCAAGGGTGCTGGGAAGCACCACCGATGGAATCGGAACAAGTGGGTTTTCGTGGTGTAGCCATGTGGCAGACGAACAATCCGGATGTGACGGATCCACTGGTTGCACTTAATCAGGTACCAGAGGCGTTACCTGCAACACCAGACACACCGGGTGCGCCGTTGGCCAAGGATGTCTATCAGAATGTACAGGTCTTGGGCGATCTGAGCGTTGGTGAATTCACACGCACCATGGCATCGATTACGCAATGGGTGTCCCCTGAGCAAGGGTGTGCCTATTGTCACCAGGGTGCCAACTTCGCCGACGATGATCTGTACACGAAAGTGGTGTCACGCCGCATGATGCAGATGACACAGACCATCAACAGTCAGTGGAGCGATCATGTCAAGGAAACAGGAGTCACTTGCTACACCTGTCACCGTGGCAAGAACGTACCGGAATACATCTGGTTTGAAGACAATGGTCCTGAACATGCCAGAGGTATGGCGGCTAATAATTACCAGCAGAACAATGTGGCACCAAAATCAGGTTACACATCGATGCTGAGTGATCCTTTGACGCCCTATCTTGTTGGCGAGCCCAGAAAAATACGGATTGCTCACGAAAACGCATTGCCTCTGAAAGGGCAAAACAATAATGAGTCAATGCAAGCCCTGGAGCAAACCTGGTCATTAATGATGCATATGTCGGATTCACTGGGTGTGAACTGCACGTATTGTCACAATTCGCGCAACTTTGCTTCCTGGGAGCAGAGTCCACCGGCCCGAGTAACTGCCTGGCATGGATTGAAGATGGTACCTGCCATCAACAACGACTATATGGTCCCATTGCAGCCTGTTTATCCTGACCATCGTCTGGGACAACTGGATGATGCACCAAAAGCCGCTTGTAACACCTGTCATCAAGGTATTAACAAGCCACTGTATGGTGTGAGCATGCTCGATGACTACCCAGTGTGGCGTGCGCCGCTCAACGATGAAAGTGCGACTGCCGTGCCTGACTATTCGAATGTACCGGAGTATCTGGACCCGAATAACCCGGAACCCAGTGCAAAGGTTGTCATTCCAACGGACACGGAAGTTGCGGCACGTGCTGTCACCGACGTGAAGGCCAAGGTTGTTCAGTAACTAGTTTTTACTGATTGGCTGTACATGGCAGCGACGCTCTATGAAATGAGTGATCGCTGCTTTTTTTTGCGCCATGGTAATCTTTGACGCTAGTGTAGAAGGCTCCGATCCCGCGATACATGTTATGTCGTGTTGAGGTCCTGATCAGGTTATCTTCTTTCGTTCGTCACTTTCCTACGGGTGTTTATGAAAACTCTTCGAATCGCAACACGCAAAAGTCCACTGGCACTCTGGCAGGCAGAGGATGTCAAGGCTCGTGTAGAAGCGCTTGATATAGGCGTTACTGTCGAGTTGCTGAAGATGACGACCAAAGGAGATCAATTGCTGGACAGTCCGCTTGCCAAGATTGGTGGCAAGGGGCTGTTTGTCAAGGAGTTGGAAACGGCGATGCTGGATGGGCTTGCTGATATCGCCGTGCATTCCATCAAGGACGTTCCGGCGGTGCTGCCGGAAGGTCTGCAAGTGGTTCACATCATGGACAGGGAAAATCCGCATGATGCATTCGTGTCAAATCTGTACGAAACTCCCGAAAGCTTGCCGGAAGGAGCTGTTGTGGGCACGTGTAGCTTGCGCCGACAGGCGCAGTTGATGGCCAGATTCCCGCATTTGAATGTGCATAACCTGCGTGGCAACGTCAATTCCCGACTGGCTAAGCTGGATGCGGGTGAGTACGACGCTATCATTCTGGCTGCAGCTGGGCTGATCCGGCTGGACATGCAGGAGCGCATAGCGTGTGAGTTGAGTGTCGAGCATAGTTTGCCGGCTGCCGGGCAGGGAATCGTGGGTATTGAGACGCGGATTGACGATGACGACACGGCCGCCATTATCGACAAGCTGCACCACCAGGACACGAGTTATCGGGTGATGGCTGAACGGGCATTGAGTGCACGGCTTGACGGCGGTTGTCAGGTGCCGATTGCTGCCTACTCAGAAAGACAGGAAAACAAGCTGTGGCTAAGAGGGCTTGTCGCCAGCCCTGATGGCAAGCAGGTGGTCACAGCTGATGCCAAGGCGCATGTAAACGAAGCAGTAGAGTTGGGTGTAAAGGTTGCCGAAATGCTGCTGTATCGAGGGGCTGCCGATATTCTCAAGGGCCTTGGTCTGACGCCTGCACCGCTTGATGAAGTGGCTGCCAGTGCCGCGAAGTACGTACGGCGTAACCAGGCTGCCAGTTCCTGAGCTGAGTCTGCGCGGCACGGCAAAGGGCCGGCCCGGCAGCAACGGTCGGGTAACAGTTACCGGAGAAGCTGGTTGGCATTGGATGGTTATCTTGGGTTCAAGTTATGCACTCAAGCGCCACTAATGCGGATATGAATCAACTTCCGTATGACATTGTCAGTTCAAATTACACGCCCGAAGTGGAAGTTGAAAAACCGCCTGGCAGCTCACGCATTCTATTTGTCGATGACGACGAAATCTTCCTTCATTTGTGCAAACGTTATTTGCGTTCGGATGGTGCAACTGATCACACGATTGTTTCCGCAAACACGATTCAAGAAGCACTTCTGGCGTTCAGTGTAGACAATTTCGACTGTGTCATCGTTGACTATCGCCTGCCTGACGGGAATGGCACAGAAGCTATTGATCGATTACGGGATAAGGCAGGTCGGACAATGCCTTGTACGATTATTCTGACCGGGCAATCCGGAGAACAGGCAGCCATTGATGCTGTTCGCTCGGGCGCGAATGATTTTCTTACCAAAGGCAGCTTGACCAAGGCTGCCTTGTGTCGCGCTGTAAACAATGCCATTGAGAAAAATCATCTGCGCCGATTGCATCTGAGTCGCGTTCAGGATCTTGAAGTGGCCAATAGTCTATTGCGCAGGCGCAACGAGGAGATACAGCGCTTCTATCACACGGTGTCACATGAGGTGAAAACGCCGCTGACAGCTATTCAGGAATTTGTTTCCATTGTCTATGATGGCCTGGCGGGAAATGTCAGCGAAGAACAGAAAACGATCTTGAATTATGCCCTGCAAAGCTGTGACCAGATCAAGTGTCAGTTTGACGAGTTGTTGGAACTTTCGCGTTTTGAAACCGGTAAGATGCAAGTAACTCTGGAGCCATCCTGCATATACGAAGTGCTCGATCACTGTGTCGTTCCTGCAACCCCCGCAGCTGTTGCCAAGAATATTACCTTGTTGATTGAGGATGAGCCTGACTTACCCTTGGTGTTGATGCAGAGCGATCGTATTATCCAGGTCCTATCCAACCTTATAGGTAACGCATTGAAGTTTACCCCTGAGTGCGGGATGGTGACTGTCGGAGTGGGTGTGACGGAGGCTGGGGATAAAGTGAAAGTGTCGGTCAAAGACACCGGGCGCGGGATACCCGCCGAAGATATAAAGCATATCTTTGATCGTTTGTACCAGGTCGAACCCGCGATAAATCGTGAAACCCAATCGGGCATGGGGTTAGGGTTAAGTATCGCAGCACAGATCATAGACCTTCATGGCAGCGAATTTGAAGTCACCAGCACGGTCGGTGAAGGTAGTGAGTTTTCATTCGCATTGAATGTGTTTGATCCTAAAGCGCGATCGAATGCAGATTTGTAGTTACGGTATAGGAATTCCGGTTGAGCGAGTCGTAGACTACACACCATTAATGCGCTGCTGCTAATGCGGCGCTGCTTACTCAGATGGCGCTACATCTTCTTCAGCGATACGCCTTGCGTTTATGAGCAGCAACTTATGACGAAGGGCGTCGATGAATTCCGTGGCGATCAATGAATGTGCACGAAACGACGGCTTAAGCAGTACGATTTCGTGGCCGACCGGTACTGCCAGAGGTCGAAAAACCACTTGTGTTCCCTCCTGTTGAGTGTCAAGGTAGCTGTCTACCGCTATCGGGTCAACGATACCGTAAGCAAGGCGATGCTTAACGAAACGGATGAGCGGTAGGAAGTATTGAGTGGAGAAGCGGATGTTGGCTCGACAATCTGCTGCTTGAAAACCGGCTTTCAGCTCTTGAGTGACAGGATGGCTTCCAAACAGGCACGCCAATGGCTTGTTATCCAGCATCTGCGGGCTGATGGTTGCTTCGCTGGCGAGTCTGTCGTCTGAGGCCATCGCGCACAGGCAATCAAATCGATAGATTTCCTGCGACACAAGTGATGAACTATTATCAGACGTGGCGACACGATCGGCCAAGCCAAGATCGAATTGTTGAGCTGCTATTAATTGATGCACGGCATCGGTACTGCGTGACACAAGCTCACAACCGACTTCGGGTTTGTGTTCCAGAAAGTGGGCGAGAAGTTCGGGTAGCAAGAATACAGATGGTCCCGGCATAGAGACGATATCAAGTCGGCCACTCTCCAACGTCCGTAACGAACGCATGTTCTGCCGCAGATTGTCGGCGCGATCCAAAAGTTGACTGCATTCTTCAAGGAGGTAGTGGGCTTCAGAAACGGGATGCAGACGTCCTCCCTTGCGATTGAAAAGACGCATGCCCAGTTGATCTTCCAGAGCCGCCAGGGTGGAACTAACTGATGGTTGCGTGCGATTCAGGTTGCGTGCGGCGTCCGATACCGAACCGGTCAACATGATTTCTCGAAATACAGCCAATTGATGAAGCTTCATAGAGACAGGATCTGCGCGCGTGATGATCCCCTTTGCAGCAATTCACTTGCACGGTTTGGATTCGGAAGGCCAAAGAGGTAAAGATTTTCTTTAAAACTAATATATTATAAAAATTTATAGATATAAAGGAAAATACAATTTGGTTGAATGGTAAAAATGGGCTTAAACTTAAGGTTTACACTGACTGTATCAAGAGGACACACATGAAAAAGCTGGACACACTGATCGGTGCTCTGTGTTTGAGCGGGGCACTCGCCATCAGCTCGACAGTAAATGCGCAGGACCCAACTTTTTTCCGTATCGGCACAGGAGGCGCTGGTGGCACATATTTTCCAATTGGCGGCACGATTGCCAACGGTATTTCAGCACCTCCGGGCTCGAGAGCGTGCGAGGATGGTGGACAGTGCGGTGTTCCTGGGTTGATCGCAATTGCTCAGTCCACGACAGCGTCAGTGTTCAACAACGCTGCCGTGCAGAACGGAGAGCTTGAAGCAGGCCTTGCTGCAGCGGACGTCACGCGATCGATGTACATGGGAGAGGGCAAGTTTGAAGGCAAGCCGCACCCCAAGTTGCGCATTGTGGCCAATCTGTTCCCTGAGGATCTGCATCTGGTCATGCCAAAGGGCAGCAGCATCAACGACCTTGGCGATCTGGCTGACAAGCGTGTGGGTATTGCGCAGGCAGGCTCCGGAACTCAGGTTGCGGTGCTACAAATGTTAGAAGCTTGGGGTGTAACTCGGGATAATATGGATGAGGCAGAGCTGAACAATTCGCAATCGGCTGAGCGACTGGCTGATGGTCAGTTGGATGCCTACTTTTATGCGGCAGGCTGGCCGGTGGCTGCGATGGTACAGCTCTCGTCTACCAAAGGAATGGAATTGCACAGCTTTTCCGACGAGGATTTGCAAAAGATTAATGACATCATACCTGCCTATATCCCCTCACAAATACCCGCCGGTGTATACGAGGGAGTTGACTATGCGGTTAACACACCGGCAGTATCCGCGCTGCTTGTAGTGTCCTCCGATCTGAGTGAGGAATTGGTGTATGGCATCACAGCCGCAATGTGGAACGATAATACGCGCACACTTCTAGACAACGGTCACGCCAAGGGTAAGCAGATCACCCCGGAAACCGCTCTCGATGGTGTGTTGACACTAGGTGTACCACTCCACGCCGGTGCTGAGAAATTCTACAAGGAAGCGGGTCTGCTCGAATAACACACAGAATTGCTGGCGGCACGGGTAGTGCCTGCGACAAGTTACCGGGAGCAGGGACATGACCACTAATGACAATTCGGTTGCTGAGCTTTCTGCTGAAGAGCTCGATGCGATCGAAAGAAAGTACGACGAGGGCGCTGCAACCCGGCAGGTCACACCCGGGTTTGCAACTTTTCTCAAAGTCGTGTCGCTGAGCTTTGCGGTTTATCATTATCTGACCGCAGGCTTCGCGCTACCAGCCGACCACTGGCATATGGGTTGGCATCTGGCAGGCCTTTTCATTCTCACCTACTCACTGTATCCGGCTTTCAAGCGGCCTGGTGCCTTCGCCCTGAAAATCGGCCCCTTGCGATTGGGAGGCGTCCCCTATTTCGATATCCTGTTAATGGTATTGGGCGTCAGTGCTGCACTGTATCTGGGTTTAGCATGGCGCGGTATAGCGTTTCTGGGTATAGAGGAACAAACGTTTCGCATGGGCAATCCAAACGGCTTCGACATGCTGTTTGGCTGCATATTGATTGTGCTGGTACTGGACATAGCGAGGCGCACGCTAGGCTGGGTGCTGCCGCTTATCATTTGCTGCTTCATGTGTTATGCGCTGTTTGGACAGTACTTTCCGGGGCTTTTGCAGCACCCTGGCGTTAATGTCCGAACCTTCGTGTCGTCCATGTACTTCCCTCAGGAAGGAATCTTCGGTGTCACATTATGGGTGGTGTCGACCATTGTTTTTCATTTCGTGCTCTTTGGTGTCATTGCACAGCGCACAGGCCTTGGTCAACTATTCATCGATAACGCCTCGATACTTGCAGGGCGTTACACGGGCGGGCCTGCCAAAGTATCAGTTGTGTCTTCTGCGTTCTTTGGCACTATCTCCGGTTCGTCAGTAGCTAACACGGTGTCAACGGGCGCATTGACGATACCGAACATGAAACGTCTGGGCTATCCCGGTCATTTCGCTGGCGGTGTAGAGGCAGCGTCTTCGGCTGGCGGCCAGATCACCCCTCCCATCATGGGTGCTGCGGCATTTATCATGGCAGAGTTTCTTGAACTGCCCTACACCACGATCGTAATTGCAGCGATCTTTCCTGCATTGCTGCACTATGTGGGCGTTTTTACTGTAGTCCATCTGATGGCGCGCCGACTTAACCTGCAAGGCTTGTCTGCTGAGCTGCTGCCGAAATTTCGGGAAGTATGGAAAGAGGGCTGGGCCAATATCGTACCTTTAATCGGTTTGTTGTATGTGCTTTTCTCCGGCTACACACCGTACATGTCTGCGTTCTGCGGCATATCCTTGCTTATCGTTGTCGGTATGTCTCGTTGGAGGGAGCCATTGACGCTTGTGTTTGCCGGTCTGTTTGCTAGTTTTGTGATCTGGAAGTTCATGAGCGGCGGCTTTGGCCTGTCGGTTCTGGTCGTTCTGTTAGTGAGCACGGTCGTTGCTGTGTTCAATCCACAGGAACGACTACGCTTACCCCAAATGGCTGACACCTTCGAGACGGGCGTAAAGTACGCTCTGGCGGTTGGTGCTGCATCTGCGGCAGTGGGTATCGTCGTTGGTGTTATTAACACAACCGGTGTAGGTTTTCGTATTGGTTTTATGGTGACCCAGGGGGCAAGTGCATTAGGAACGGACCTGCATGGCTTTGTCACTCTTGGCGGTCTGTTGTCATTTATCAGCATCGAAGACCTGACACTGTTCATCAGTCTGGTGTTCATAGCAATTGCCTGCATTCTGATGGGTGCTGGTATCCCGACTACAGCCCTGTACATCATGCTCGTTTCTGTAGCTCAACCTGCACTTGCACAGCTGGGTGTGCCACCGATTGCCAGCCATATGTTCGTTTTGTACTATGGCGTAGTGGCGGAGATAACACCGCCGGTCTGTACTTCCGCTTATGCTGCCGCCGCTATAGCTAATTCGAATCCGTTCCGTACGGGGATTTCAGCGTTTACTCTTGGGCTTGGTAAAGTCGTTGCGCCCATGGCCTTTGTCTATGCGCCGGTGTTGCTGTTCGTCTCTTCCACCGGATTCGATCTGTTGGAGTTTTCATATACGGCGACCAGTTGTATTCTTGGGGTGGTTGCGTTGTCTGCATCGGTGGTGGGTTATTGGCTGGCACCGATGAGCCGATTGGAACGCTTGCTGTTTGCCA
The DNA here is from genome assembly GCA_964352535.1 of uncultured Granulosicoccaceae bacterium. Classification (GTDB taxonomy): domain Bacteria; phylum Pseudomonadota; class Gammaproteobacteria; order Granulosicoccales; family Granulosicoccaceae; genus Granulosicoccus. The sequence continues at coordinate 21,455 of CAYGSW010000069.1, forward strand.
TTGCCGGTATTGTGTTCATCGGACCCAGTATTCAGGCTGACATGGCCTCGCTTATCATTGCATCACCGGTTGTTTTGATACAGTTGCTACGACACAACAGAGCCAGAACGGGTGTCGCTTCAGCGTGAAGCTTAATTAACTCTGTGTTTGACAAACGTATCATTGTCGTAGGCGGCGGAATTGTGGGTATCTGTTCAGCATTATCGCTGGCAGAGGCAGGTATGAGGGTGCAGGTCATCGAACCGAACCTGCCAGGCAATGGTGCTTCATCAGGCAACGCCGGTATCATCTCACCATGGTCGATCATTCCACAGTCTACACCGGGTCTCTGGAAGCAATTGCCTGCACTGTTGTTTCAGAAGGATGGGCCGCTGGCGCTTCAATATCGTTATCTACGTGAGATCCTGCCGTGGGGTATTCAGTTTTTGGCACAAGGCAGTATGAAGCGTTTTCTACAGACTGTTCAGAATATGGAATTGCTGACGCGAGACTGTGCCATCTTGTATCGCGCACACCTCTCCGGAACCAGAAATGAGCAGCTAGTTGTTGATAGTTATTATGTGCACGCATTTCGTCGGGAAGATAAGGCTAACCCGGATGCGCTGGCATATCGGCTGAGACGCGAGGTGGGCGCACCGGTCAGCCAAATAGGTGGTGAAGAGTTGCATGAATTGGAGCCTGACTTAAGTCCCGAGTTTCGTGCGGCGGTGCTGATTAAGAATCAGGCGCGAGCAATCGATCCAGCCAAGATCGCAGAGGTCCTGTCGGCAAAAGCCCAAGCGATGGGAGTCACCTTCATTAGAGACAGTGTAGAAGCGCTCGTACCGCTTGATTCCGGCGACTGGCGGGTTCGCACACGTTCTAGTGTTTACTCGGCAACACATGTGCTGATATCTGCTGGTGTGTGGTCACGGGACTTGCTAGTCCCTTTGGGTTATCGCCTGCCGTTGATCGCAGAGCGTGGTTATCACGTGCAATACAAAGAAACAGGGGTCAGCATTAATAACTCCGTTATGGACATGGACCACAAGACAGTGGCGAGTGCCATGTCGCCCGGTATTCGCGTTGCGGGAACAGCCGAATTCGGGATAGCCGATGCGCCACCCGATCCGGCTCGCTTCGAATCGCTAAACCGGATCGCTAAATCAATGATTCCCAGTCTTCTCGACTCAGAGCCTGAGGTATGGATGGGCGTCCGTCCGAGTTTTCCCGATGGCTTGCCAGTGCTAGGCGCACTGCATCGTCATCGCAACCTGTATGGCGCATTCGGTCATTCTCACTATGGCCTGATGATGGCTCCAAAAAGTGGGATGCTCATCGCGCAAATAATGTCGGATATGCCGGTGAACATTGATATGAGCGGCTTTTCCAGCAAACGATTTGCGTAATTCTCTGTAGTTCCTCCGATGGCGTGACCATGCCAACGGCAACAAGCAGAACGGTCATGACGCACTATGGACTGCATCTACTCGATACCAGGCAGGCTGCTCTGTTGTTGTTAACTGTGTAGCCTCTGTAATGCCTATAAATCGCCTTTGAAGATCGCCCACCGGATGGTAATAAATACCTGATACCGGCTCGGCGCAGGATATACGTGTATCCTTAAGAGGATCAGTCTGGGAGTGTATCTGTCCCTATTATCGACAATATGCAGCAGCCTTAGTGATCCTGCGGTATAGACAGGTAACGTTGGCTTCCACTTGTGGGGTACGTCTTGTTTGTGCCCATAGCAAGCATAGGCCGAAGTCAGCATTGAGATACTAACGCAGTGCTCGTATTCCATCGAACAACAGCCTCCTAG
>CAYGSW010000070.1:0-23070 GCA_964352535.1 uncultured Granulosicoccaceae bacterium
GGCGGCGGCTGGTGAACTCTGAATCCTAATATTTCGGGTTGACGGACTACTAGTGCGATGTAGCCTATGCGTCAATTTCCAAACGTTGTCTATGAACTCACGTGCACAACAGCCTATCTGCGTGCAGGTTTACAATTCACTAACGATTCTTAAACTGGACATCTGATGACATCAAGCAGTAATTCTGACATGGCAGAATCAGAGGTTTACGCTGTACTGGATTTTGAAACAACAGGGTTGACTCCGAATAAAGGAGACCGTGCTATTGAAATCGGTATATCGCTAATGCGCAATGGGACAGAGGTAGATACGTTCTCGTCCCTGATCAATCCAGGCATGCGCGTTCATTCGTTTATCACAGGGCTGACGGGGATCAGCAACCGGATGCTCGCATCAGCGCCTTCGGCAAGGGAGGTCATGCCGGAGGCACTGAAATTCGTGGGCAACGCGCACTTGGTGGCACACAACGCCAGTTTTGACAAAAAATTCTGGCGGCATGAGTGACGACAAACCCTCGGCATGGAGGATTAAAAGGGTTTTCTCTGCACTTTGTTGCTTTCACGGCGCATTTTTCACTCATTTTCAAGTCACAGTCTGGGGATGATTGCTCGGGAATTGGCGATAGAGGCAAAAGACAGCCATAGGGCACTGGCAGATGCTCAAGTAACCGCACAAGCGCTGGCTATCATGATTGAGCACTTGCGTGCAGCCCACCCCGCTGAAGCCGTTCATGGGAAATTTCTTCGTGCCTATCAACGAAAATCCAAATCCACGTTGCCAGACCTGACAACATTTGCGACAGAGTAAAGCGTATTGCGGCTCAAGCCTCATGAAACACCCATGATGAGGCGTAGGAGCGTAGCGATGTTTTTTTCGGCTGTCTCAGTTTTGTACATTTTTGCTGAAAGTAACCGTTAAATACAGCAATAGGCTCTTGTAGTAACGCTGCACGGTACGTTCATCGCTTAGCTATAAGCTTGTACTGTTTGCCGGATCAGGAATCTGATGTTTATTACTGAAGTTATGACAAAACGAATTGTCACCGTAAGCATGGATGATTCTTTAAAGGTCGCAAAAGACATTTTTGACAACGTAAAATTTCATCATCTGCTGGTTGTGCAGGTAGAAAAGCTGGAAGGCGTGTTATCTGATAGGGATTTGTTAAAGGCAATGAGCCCCTACCTCGGTTCCGCCGCGGAAAGTAATCGTGATCGATCGACTCTGGATCGCAAGATCCATCAGTTGATGACGAGAAAGCCTGTGACGCTCAATGAATCGGCGACGCTTGCGGATGCCATTGAGGTCTTCAATACCCAGCGATTTTCGTGTATCCCTATTATCGATGATCACGATGTTCCTGTCGGAATCGTCACCTGGAGAGATGTGCTACGTTGTTTGCAGCCTTCTCATTAACGATTGATGACATAGTATTCCCCACAAAAAAGCAGCTTTTATCGCTGCTGTTTTTGTGGGGTAATAGTCACCTAAGTACTATGGCAGGTGTAGCCAGAGTACTCAACTGCAACAGTACTCATGTGCCTTTTTTAGTTGCTGCAGGGCCAAGTACCAGCTTTCCTGACGGGTCTGCTACTACTAGCTGATCAGCAAGGTTAAAAACTGTCAGGAAACCGGTAAGTAATTCCTCTCTTGCTCAACCAATAGCTTGCAGTAGCGTTTCACCCAGCTTTGCTGGTGAGGGGGATACAACAATCCCGGCCTTCTCCATAGCCGCAATCTTGTCTTCTGCACCGCCCTTACCGCCTGAGATGACAGCACCTGCGTGACCCATAGTGCGCCCGGGAGGTGCCGTACGACCTGCAATAAAGCCTGCCATTGGTTTTTTACGTCCCAGCCTAGCTTGTTCCATCAGCCATTCTGCAGCATCTTCTTCAGCTGAGCCGCCGATCTCACCGATCATAATGATGGATTCGGTTTCATCATCATCCAGAAACATATCGAGGACATCAATGAATTCGGTTCCTTTCACAGGGTCGCCGCCGATACCCACAGCAGTCGTCTGCCCGAGCCCTGCAGTGGTTGTCTGGAATACTGCTTCGTAAGTCAGGGTGCCGGATCTTGAGACAACACCGACAGATCCTTTCTGAAAAATGCCACCTGGCATAATGCCAATCTTGCATTCATTGGGTGTCAGAATGCCCGGGCAGTTTGGTCCCACCAGACGCGAATCCGAATCAGCCAGCCGCGCCTTGACTTCCACCATATCCAGAACTGGAACGCCCTCAGTGATACAGATGATCAGTGGTATGTGGGCATCAATCGCCTCAATGATGGCGGCAGCCGCACCTGCTGGAGGAACGTATACAACCGATGCATCGGCATTGGTAGCCTCCTTGCCTTCTTTAACCGATGCGAAAATAGGCAGCTCTATTCCCAGATCAGATTCAGCGGATGTTGACCACGTGGTACCACCTTTCTTGGGATGGACGCCTCCAACCATTTGTGTGCCGTGATATCCCAGCGCTTGCTCTGTGTGGAAAGTACCGGTTTTGCCGGTAAGTCCCTGAACGAGTACGCGAGTGTTCTTGTTGATCATGATTGACATATCGCTTATCCCTTTACCGCTTTAACGATTTTCTGTGCGGCATCGTCCAGATCGTCCGCAGCGATCACGTCCAAACCACTACTGTTAATGATGGCTTTGCCTTCTTCCACCTTGGTGCCTTCCAGTCTTACCACTAACGGTACCTTCAAACCGACATCCTTTACCGCTTGCACCACACCTTCAGCGATAACGTCGCAGCGCATGATACCGCCAAAGATGTTAACCAGAATGCCTTTCACCTGAGGATCCGATGTAATGATCTTGAATGCTGCGGTGACTTTTTCAGTGGTTGCACCGCCCCCTACGTCCAGGAAATTTGCAGGGGTGGCACCGTAGAGTTTGATGATGTCCATGGTAGCCATTGCCAGGCCTGCCCCGTTCACCATGCAACCGATCTCGCCATCCAGCGCAATGTATGCCAGATCGTATTTGGATGCTTCAATTTCTTTTGCATCTTCTTCGGTTTCATCTCGCAGCTCGGCAATATCAGCATGACGAAATTCAGCATTGCCGTCGAATGACACTTTGGCATCTAGCACCCGCAAGTGCCCATCTTTCAGCACCACCAGTGGATTGATTTCCAGCAGGCTCATGTCAGTATCGACAAACGCTTTGTAGAGGATCGGGAAGAGCTTCCTGCCGTCTTCAGCCGCCATGCCAGACAGCTCAAAGGCTGCGTTTAACGTGGCGCAATCAGCATCGCTAATGCCGCTCAGTGGGTCGATACCGATAGTGTGGATTTTTTCAGGTGTATCGTGAGCCACCGTCTCGATATCCATGCCACCTTCAGTAGAAGCAACAAAGGACACCTTGCTGGTTTCACGGTCTACAAGGATAGACAGATAGAGTTCACGATCAATCTGCGCTCCGTCTTCCAGATAGAGACGGTTGACCTGCTTGCCGGCCGGGCCGGTCTGCGCTGTGACCAGCGTCTTGCCGAACATCTCCTGCGCATTGGCTCGCGCCTCGTCGGCAGAAAAGCTGACTCTAACACCACCCTTGGCATCTTCACCGAGTTCTGTGAAGCGACCTTTGCCGCGTCCGCCAGCATGAATTTGACTCTTAACGACATAAACTGGGCCGGGAAGGGCGTCGATAGCGGCATCAATATCAGCCAGGGCCAGAATGGGTACACCTTCTGAGACTGGGGCGCCAAAGCCTTTGAGAAGTTGTTTCGCCTGGTACTCGTGTATGTTCATAGTGTCTCGATGTCCAGATGCATCAGCATTGGTTTGTAAAACAGTTGGGGAAATGATCTTAGCGATAGCAGATAGTGGAAGTCATCTACAAGCCCATAACTGCCCTATGATAACTGCTTGGGCCGAATTCAGAGAGAGTATGGGTAATCTCTCTTGATATTTTTTGTTTCGCATTGTTCTCTAGATAATGCACTCATTATCGTGCACAGTTGGCCCGAGTCCCTCGGGGTATTGCTCTGTGAGCAGAGCCGGGACTTCACAGACACGTGCTGCATCGAGCAGCAAGGGTTTGGTTCTCAATGTGAGAGTTGGCGCTTGCATGGCAGGGACCAGTCGTTCCTGCATGTCTATGAATACCAGCACCGAATCTTTTGCTCGAATTAGCATTTAAATAACCCTGGTGTGGAAAAATTCACAAGCAGATTTTTTTGAAATCAGCAAAGTGTCAGTTGTTGATTAGGCGTGGTAGATCTGTATAGAATTTTAAATAAATTTATACATATCAATTAGTTGGGAGAATATTTTTTAGTAATTCAATGTGTGATTGAAAGAGTGGAATACGCTTGACTAGGTTGGGATATGGTGTATGGTATACCAGAATATATCCTGTGAACGATTGGAATGGTTCTGGCAATCTTGCATGAAAGTGCCCTCTGACAATAAATCCTCCAGCTCACTCAGCGCTCGGCTCAAGCCGGTATCTGAAAATTTTTCACTTGCTGATCACGTGTACGTGGTGTTGCGTTCTGCAATAATGGAAATGGATCTCTACAGCGATGACATCGACCTGCGGCTCGACGAACGCAAACTCGCGCAGCAGCTGGGCGCATCACGCACTCCAATCCGCGAAGCGTTAGCGCGGCTTGAACAAGAAGGCTTCGTGCAGATTCGACCTCGCAAAGGTGTCTTTCTTCGTCGCAAGTCGCTATCCGAGGTGTTAGAAATGGTCGTAGTCTGGGCTGCACTGGAAAGCATGGCTGCCAGATTAGTGACACAAGTTGCCAGTGACAAAGACATATCCTCCCTGAGAGCCCTGGGTATTAAACATAGCGAGAGCTCTGATCGCGCAGAAATCTCGGAATACTCAGCGGCCAACATTCTCTTCCACCAGCGCATTCTCGAGTTGTCGCAGTGCTCCTTACTCAGTAGTACTGCTGATGCTCTGCTGCAGCATATGCATGCGGTGCGCCGAAGGGCAATGAGCGAAGGCGACCGTATCAATCGCTCAGTGGTTGATCACATGGCCATTATTGAAGCCATTGAAAATCGCGAGGGTGATCTGGCCAGCATGCTGGTGCGTGATCACACCATGAAGCTTCACGACCATATTCACAGAACCTGGTCGAAGCTTGAGGGTCTTCCTGACGCTGATGATCTGGCAGTTTGATAAACGTTTTTTTTTCTGAACAATGTTCTTGGTAGACGGTGAACAACATGGTTACGAATGCTGAAATGCAGAAAAATGAAGTTTCAGAAAATGCGGAAGAGCAGGAATTGACTGACGGCTTTCATCTGCTGATTGATGCGCTTCAGTTGAACGATCTGAATACGATCTACGGTGTGCCGGGTATTCCCATCACTGATCTTGGCCGAATGGCACAAGCGCAAGGAATGCGTGTCATCTCATTCCGTCATGAACAGAATGCCGGGAACGCTGCATCCATAGCGGGCTATCTCACTGGCAAGCCAGGCTTATGTCTAACAGTGTCAGCGCCAGGATTTCTGAATGGTCTTACCGCATTGGCAAACGCTACAACAAACTGCTTCCCAATGATTCTTATCAGTGGCTCCTCAGAACGAGAAATTGTTGACTTGCAGCAAGGTGACTATGAGGAGATGGATCAGCTTGCTATCGCAAAGCCACTATGCAAGGCCGCTTTTCGTGTTCTCAATGCTCAGGATATCGGTATTGGTGTAGCACGCGCCATACGAGCTGCTGTGTCAGGACGCCCTGGTGGTGTCTATCTTGATTTGCCGGCTGCCTTGTTTGGCCAGGTGATGGATGCAAAAGAGGGAGCGGCTTCCTTGCTCAAGGTTATTGACCCTGCACCGCGTCAACTGCCTGCACCAGAATCGGTGGAACGCGCTCTGGGTATCTTGAAAAATGCCAAACGTCCTTTGCTTATTCTGGGCAAGGGTGCTTCTTATGTGCAGGCTGACGATACTGTACGTGAGCTTGTAGAGAGAAGCGGCATTCCCTATTTACCGATGAGTATGGCCAAGGGCCTGCTACCCGATGATCATCCACAGTCTGCAGCAGCTGCCAGATCACTGGTGCTCAAGGAGGCCGATGTTGTTGTCATGGTAGGTGCACGCTTGAACTGGTTGCTATCTCACGGCAAGGGTAAGAGTTGGGGAGCTCCGGGTTCCAAGAAGTTTATCCAGATTGACATTGAACCTGGTGAGATGGACAGTAACGTCGAAATAGCAGCGCCACTGGTTGGTGACATTGCCTCGTGTGCCACCGCCTTACTGGAGGGGATGGGTGAGGACTGGCCAACGCCTCCTGCAGAGTGGCTTGCAACGGTTGGTGAGAAACGCAGTGCCAACCTTGCAAAAATGGCTCAGAAGCTTGGTGCCGATACAACGCCCATGGACTATCACTCAGCTCTGGCTGCCTTGCGCACTGTCGTCAAGGAAAATCCGGATCTCATGCTGGTTAATGAAGGCGCCAATACGCTGGATTTTGCCCGCAGCATCATTGATTTATATAAACCCAGAAAGCGTATTGACGTTGGAACATGGGGGATTATGGGTATCGGCATGGGGGCAGCGATTGCTGCCGCTGTAGAAACAGGGAACCCGGTGCTGGCCATTGAGGGTGACAGTGCATTCGGATTTTCCGGCATGGAGATAGAAACCATCTGTCGTTACAACCTACCGGTATGTATCGTGATTTTCAACAATAACGGTATCTATCGAGGCACCGATGTTAATCCCACTGGCGCTGGAGATGTTGCACCGACGGTCTTTGTCAAAGATATTCGTTACGACAGAATGATGGAAGCGTTTGGTGGTATCGGTGCGCACGTTACCTCGCGTGACGAGCTTGAGAAAGCGGTCAATGATGCGCTTGAATCGGGCAAGCCTACGCTTGTCAATGCGGTTATCGACGAAGGTGCTGGCACCGAAAGTGGCCGCATTGGCAATCTTAACCCGCAGAGTGTTGTCAAGAGAAAGTAGCGGCGCGCTCTCGTACTGTTTGTTGACGCAGACGTGTACAGAGCTTGCGCGTTCGGTCAAGGCTACCGGATGCACACAGTTTTTTTATTGATCAGATAGGTATAGGTAATGAAAGCACTGGAAGGGATAAAAATTCTGGATTTCACTCATGTTCAATCCGGCCCCACGTGTACGCAGTTGCTGGCGTGGTTTGGCGCAGACGTTATCAAGGTAGAACGGCCAGGTGTAGGTGATGCAACACGAAAACAACTGGTGGATGTTCCCGATGCTGACAGCTTGTACTTCACCATGCTCAATCACAACAAGCGTTCTATAGAGCTCAACTCCAAAAATGAAACAGGCAAAGAGGTACTTACTCGCCTTATAGAAGAGTGTGATGTGCTGGTAGAGAACTTCGCCCCAGGTGCATTGGATCGCATGGGATTTTCGTGGGAGCGTATTCAGGAGATCAATTCGCGCATTATCATGGCGTCGATCAAGGGGTTTGGTCCTGGCAAGTATCAGGATTGCAAGGTGTATGAAAACGTTGCGCAGTGCGCAGGAGGCTCAGCGTCTACTACAGGTTTTCGTGATGGACCACCGTTGGTTACCGGTGCTCAGATTGGCGATTCAGGTACCGGTTTACATCTGGCACTTGGCATCGTCACCGCCTTGTTTCAACGTGAAAAAAGCGGTAAAGGTCAAAAGGTGTCGTGCGCCATGCAAGACAGCGTGCTCAATCTGGCACGTGTGAAGTTGCGGGATCAGCAGCGCCTGGCTTCTGGTCCACTCAAGGAATACTCGCAGTTTGGTGAAGGTGTGCCGTTCGGTGAAGCCACGCCGCGTGCAGGCAATGATTCCGGAGGGGGGCAGCCAGGACGCATAGTGAAGTGCAAGGGCTGGGAGCAGGATCCGAATGCGTACACCTACTTCATTATCCAGGCTGCTGTCTGGGAAAAGGTATGTGATGTTATTGGCAAGCCTGAATGGAAAACTCAAGAAGGCTATGCAAAGCCTCCCGAGCGACTGGACAAGCTTAACCAGATCTTTGACGCCATCGAACAGTGGACCATGACCAAGACCAAATTTGAGGTCATGGATACCTGTAATCCATACGATATTCCGGTGGGGCCAATATTGTCAATGAAGGAGATCAGTGAGGATGAAGGCTTGTTTGACACTGGCACCATGGTTCGTGTTGACCATCCTGAACGAGGTGAATACCTCAGTGTAGGTTGTCCCATCAAGCTCTCTGATAGTGCGGTAGAGGTTACCCGCTCACCACTGTTGGGTGAACATACTGCAGAAATTTTGCAGCAAGTGCTTGGCTACGAAGGTGAGCAACTACAGCGTGTTCTCGACTCTGGTGCTGTTGGTCAGGTGAAGGGCTGATATGAGAGATAAGGGTTTATCAGTCAGGGGCAGTGAGTTTGGAAACAATTGTCAGGGAGTCATGTCATGCGAATAATTGTGATGGGCCAGCAAGCATTTGGAAAGGATGCCCTGGACAAGCTTATTGAAGCGGGCAACGATGAGATAGTTGCTGTTTACTGTGAGCCAGATCGTGACGGTAAGCCCATCGATCCTATCAAGGAGCGTGCAAACGAACTGGGCTTGCCGGTAGAGCAGCCTGCACATTTCAAGGATCAGGACATACTGGATAAATTGGCAGCGTACAACGCTGACTTGATGATCATGGCATTCGTGAATGTGTTTGTGCCAGAGGCGGCACGTGATACACCAAAGCAGGGCTCCATCTGCTTCCATCCGTCATTGCTGCCTCTGCATCGTGGCCCCTCTGCTGTTAACTGGCCCATTATCATGGGCCGTGACACGTCCGGTTTCTCCTGGTTCTATCCTACTGACGGTCTGGACGAAGGTGATGTGTTGTTCAACTGGGAATGTTCAATTGAACCTGATGACACAGTAATCGATCTGTATTTCAAGAAGATATATCCAGCTGCGGTGGAATCTGTTCTGCAGGTGTGCGAGTTATTCCGCACAGGCAATCCCACACACATTGAGCAAGATGAGTCGCAGGCTACCTATGAGCGGCGATGTACGGCCAAGCATGCTCACATAGACTGGTTCAAGCCGGTGGATCAGGTGTACAACCTGATTCGTGGTACCAATCCCGCCCCGGGGGCATGGACAACGCATAAGGGTTCTGTTCTGGGTGTATTTGATAGTGCGCGCGTGGCTGGTGATGGTGTGGCTGGGCGCATTATGGATATCAGTGATGTAGGCGTGGTCGTCCAGAGCGTTGGTGGACGAATTCTCATCAGGCGTGTCAAGCCTGACGGGCAGGCCAAACAGAGTGCTTCTGAATGGGCAGCTGCCAATGGCTTGAGTGTTGGAGAAAATCTGGGAGTCTGATGATGTTGTATTGCGCTTTTATTAAACAAGGGGAACGTTATGGCAGTTAAAACAGACATTGAAATTGCCCGCGCTGCACACAAGCGGCCTATTCTTGAGATAGGCGAGAAGCTTGGCATTCCAGGTGCTTCACTCGTCCCCTACGGCCACGACAAAGCCAAGGTATCTGCCCAGTTCATAAAAGAGCAAGCGGGTAACAAGGATGGCAAGTTGATCCTTGTTACTGCAATAAATCCCACGCCTGCAGGAGAAGGTAAAACAACCACAACGGTTGGATTGGGTGATGGGCTCAACGCCATTGGCAAAAAGGCCATGATCTGTATTCGTGAGGCATCGCTGGGTCCTTGTTTCGGAATGAAGGGTGGTGCGGCAGGTGGCGGCTATGCACAAGTGGTTCCCATGGAAGACATGAATTTGCACTTCACGGGTGATTTCCACGCCATCACTTCTGCGCACAACTTGCTGTCGGCCATGATAGACAACCACATTTATTGGGGCAATGCGTTGCAGATTGATTCACGGCGGGTGGTGTGGCGACGTGTTCTGGACATGAACGATCGCGCCTTACGACAAATTACGGCCAGCCTTGGTGGAGCAACTAATGGCTTTCCCAGTGAGGCCGGGTTTGACATAACCGTAGCCTCTGAAGTCATGGCTATTTTATGTCTGGCAAATGATCTTGCCGATCTGGAAAAACGGCTTGGCGACATCATCGTAGCTTATCGGCGCGATAAATCGCCTGTTTACTGTCGTGATATCAAGGCGGATGGCGCGATGACGGTGCTACTTAAGGATGCCATGCAACCCAATCTTGTACAGACACTGGAGAACAATCCGGCGTTTGTTCACGGTGGGCCGTTTGCCAATATCGCCCACGGTTGCAATTCTGTTATTGCCACCAAGACTGCATTGAAACTGGCTGACTATGTAGTGACCGAGGCAGGCTTTGGTGCTGATCTGGGGGCTGAAAAATTTCTTGATATTAAATGCCGCAAAGCTGGCATAGCACCTTCGGCAGTTGTACTGGTTGCTACCGTACGGGCCATGAAGATGAATGGTGGTGTCGCAAAAGAAGATTTGAATGAGGAAAATGTCGCTGCTGTGGAAAATGGTTGTGCAAACCTTGGACGACACATCGAAAACATCAAGCAGTACGGTGTTCCAGTCGTTGTGGCGATCAACCATTTTACGCTCGATACGGATGCTGAAATCAACGCTGTTCAAGCATTTGTTGCAAAACAGGGGTCTGAAGCAATCGTGTGCAAGCATTGGGCTTCAGGGTCTGCCGGTACCAGGGATCTGGCTGAAAAGGTAGTCAGCATCATTGATGACGGGAGTGCGCAGTTTGCGCCGCTATACCCTGATGATATGTCGTTGATGAAGAAAATCGAGACTATTGCCACGCGCATTTACCGTGCTGACGAGGTGACAGCTGACAAAGCAGTCAGGGATCAATTGCGGGCGTGGGAGGAGGCAGGGTATGGTCACCTGCCCATCTGTGTGGCTAAAACGCAATACTCGTTTACAACGGACCCTGAACGTCGAGGTGCACCGGATGGGCATAGTCTGCCGATTCGTGAAGTTCGTTTGTCGGCAGGTGCAGGATTCATTGTGGCCATCTGTGGAGCGATCATGACGATGCCTGGTCTGCCACGTGTGCCGTCTGCAGAAGTGATCAAGCTGAATGCCGCTGGTGAAATAGAAGGCTTGTTCTAGTTGTAGACATAACACGTGGTCGTGCTGTGTAATAGAGTGGACCTCACATCCGGACGGAGAGTCGCTTGTTGGAAACCATTTTGATTGTGTCGCGAGGTTGGGGAACTTGATTTACAAAATAGTCATACCAGTCAGAGGAGATGGGAAAGGCGACAATGTGCTTGCGCATGCTGCAGCACTTGCCAGGCGTTTCAAGGCGCATGTGGTCATTACACACTGCAGAGCACGTGCTGAAGACATGATGCCTTATGGCGTGCCCATCCCCAAATCCATGCGCGAACTTCTGCTCGCACAATCCGAAACTGTGGCTGACCAGGTGGAAGATGGGCTTCGCAAAGAGGTGGAAGTGCTGGCTAGGCAGTTCAGCCTTCAGATGACCGATGAACCCGCCTACAGCGAAGCATCGGCTTCCTGGGTCGAGGAGCAGGGCAGACAAGTGGATATCATCAAACGTCATGGACGTCTGGCTGATCTGATTTGTGTGGCCAAGCCTGATGTTGATCGTAATCTTGGCAGTAACACGCTCAAGGCAGCGCTGTTCAATACGGGTCGCCCGGTGATGATGTGTCCGCCTGCCATCGAACCGCCAGAGACGCTTTGTGAAAAGGTGGCTATTGCATGGAACGGATCAACAGAGGCAAGCCGCGCGGTGGCTCTTACACTTGATCTTATCGAGAGAGCCTCCGAAGTCACCATTTTGAGTTCTGGCGCTCAGGTTGATGGTGCCGGGCCTGACGATCTGGAACGCTACCTTAACGAACGTGGAGCAAACGCTCGAATTCATACCTTTTCTGCCAAGAGAAAGATTGGCGAAAGATTGCTTGAAGAGGCTGCGCAGGTGGGGGCAGATACCATGATTATGGGCGCCTATAGCGACAGCCATGAGCGAGAAACCATCTTCGGGGGCACAACCCAAGTGGTGGTGGACAGATCCACGATGCCTATTGTTTTTGTGCACTAGTCAATGTTCATGCACTGGTAGCCCAGGAGAAAAATCGGATGAAACGCGCAGAACTTGTTATGGCGGGTGTATTGGCACTCTTGTCCATCTATCTGATGTGGAAGAGTACGGAGCTTAATGTGGGGTATATGGAAGGGGAAGGTCCAGGTGGTGGTGCGTGGCCCTTCTGGTTAGCAGCCATCATGTTGGTCTGTACGATTGTTATCTTTATCAATGCCTTGAAAGGCAAGACCGTTCCGTCTCAATCCGAAGAGCCCTTGCTGGATCGATATGGTAAAAAGATGTTGCTACAGGTGGGAGGCGGAATCTTTGGATTCATCGCCTTGATCGACATTGTCTCCATGTACGGAGCCATGTTCTTCTTTCTTATCTACTATCTGGGGTTTCTGGGTAGGCACTCCATTAAGCTGACCATCACCATGGCAGTGCTTGCGCCGATTATCTTCTTCTTTTTCTTTGAAGGACTAATGCGAATCACCATGCCCAAGGGTCTGCCGTTCCTTGAGCCGGTATTCAATGTCCTCTTCAACATCATCTACTAACGAGGATTTGCAGCCATGATAGAGATTCTCGGTCATCTAGGTGATGGCATCCTTTTATCACTTCAACCGATCAACCTGATGTTGATCGTTGTTGGCGTATCCCTCGGTTTGTTCATCGGTGCAATGCCCGGACTGGGTTCTGTCAATGGTGTTGCCATTCTTCTTCCAGTTACCTTTCTGGTACCACCCGCATCAGCCATTATTTTTCTGGCAGCTATCTACTACGGGGCCATGTATGGTGGAGCGATTTCGTCGATAACACTGGGAATACCGGGCGCTTCCACAGCGGTAGCAACGACCTTTGACGGTAGACCTCTAGCTATGCAAGGAAGAGCCCGACTTGCGCTGGTGACTGCTGCGATTGCATCGTTTGTCGGTGGAACAATCGCTAATGTGTTCTTTACAGGCTTTGCCCCTTTGCTGGCCTCAGTCGCCTTGAGTTTCGGTCCGCCTGAAATTTTCGCGTTGATGCTGCTTGCGTTTGCAACGTTTGTGGGACTCGGTGGTGATGATATTCCAAAAACGGTTTTTTCCATCTGCATCGGTCTGGTGCTGGCATCCGTCGGTTTTGATGAGATCTCAGGCGAACCGCGACTTATATTTGGTGGTATTTCAGGCTTTTTACATGGGATAAACTTTCTGGTGCTTGCGATCGGTGTGTACGGTATCGGTGAAATGCTCTGGACCATTGACAGTACTCGCGGCAAGATCACAACCACCGAAACCAAGATGACAGTTAAAGGCACGGTGGATGACGCCAAGGAAGGTATGCGCCGCGGCTGGAAGGGCACAACAATCGGCTCTTTTCTTGGTTTTTTTGTGGGAATTTTGCCTGCTGCAGGGGCCACGCCTGGCTCATTGATGGCCTACGGAGTGGCGAAGATGGTCTCCAGACGACCAGACGAATTTGGCAAGGGTCATCCGGGAGGCGTAGCAGCGCCAGAAGCCGCCAATAACTCAGCATCGACCGGATCGATGCTGCCTATGCTAACGCTTGGAATTCCTGGATCACCTACCACTGCGATATTGCTTGGAGGAATGGTTATCTGGGGCTTGACGCCCGGCCCTCGACTTTTTGTTGAACAGCCAGAGTTTGTCTGGGGATTGATAGGCTCGTTTTACATTTCCAACCTGTTTGCGCTGATTGTGAATCTGGCTGCCATTCCAGTCTTCATCTGGATGTTGCGTATGCCTTTTACTATCCTCGCCTCAATGATATTCGTATTGTCTGTTGTTGGCGGTTATGCTGCCACACGAGACATGCATGATGTGTGGTTGATGCTGGGATTTGGCTTCGCAGCATTTTTCCTGCGCAAGCTTGATTACCCGCTGGCTCCGGCTGTATTGGCAATTGTGCTTGGTCCTATTGCTGAGCCAACGTTGCGACAATCGCTGTTGCTGTCGTCGGGTGATCCCATGATATTCCTTAATCGGCCCATTGCAGGTCCGATAACCGTGATTGCTATCATTCTGATTTTGTTGCCATTGTATAAATTGATACGTGGGCGTTTCAAAGCGTCTGGTGAGGTCGTCACATAAGAAATTCTGGTATTCGTAGGTAAATAAGGCTGATGTTGCGTACTATCAGCGTATGTCACTGATACTCGATCATGTCTTTGTCTTGACACAGCCGGGTGCGCTTGCCGCGAGCCGTCTGATTGATCTGGGTTTGAAAGAGGGGCCGTTTAATGTGCATCCGGGACAAGGCACAGCTAATAGACGGTTCTTCTTTCAGGGATTTACCATTGAGCTGTTGTATATAAGTGATGCAGATGAAGCACTGAACGGTGCTGGTCGAGTGCTGGGACTTGCTGCCAGGGAGGCTGATGAGGGGGCAAGTCCATTCGGGATTGTTGTACGTGTCCCTACACCGGATAGCGCGCCTGCATTTCCCAACTGGCTGTACTATCCAGATTATTTTGGAGGCAAGCTATGTTTTCACGTTGGTGAGAACGCGCAGATTCGGGCTGAGCCACTGTGTATTTGCATGCCGCCTGCACTGCCCAAGGCTGCACCGGCACCTGGTGCACCGTTGAATGATGAGTGGCATCTGACAAGCCTGGAAATCAGCTTGCCGGTCAGAGAGCCCTCCACCACACTTCGGCATTTCGAGACGCTGAAGCAGCTTAGTTTAATATTGGATCAACCTCATGGCATGAGCATGACGTTTAATCAGGGTGTATCCAATCAATTAGCAGATTTGCGACCAGAGCTGCCGCTGACGATTCGCTGGTAGTACTAGCGTGGTACAAGTCTGGTTAGAGAATGGAGGGCTGATGGTGACAGACATAAAGACTAGTCAGAATGCCATGGCAGTGAATAAATTCATCGCAGCGGTTGATCATCCAACCCGTCATTCGGATGCGAGAACCCTTGACCAGATGTTTCGCGAAGTCACCGGATGGCAGCCGCGCATGTGGGGCCCCACGATGATTGGCTATGGGTCGTATCACTACATCTATGAAAGCGGGCGCGGGGGTGATTGCCTTGCCACCGGGTTTAGTCCGCGCAAGGCTAATCTCGTGCTCTATATCATGCCGGGGTATCAAGACTACCAATCAATACTTGAGAAGCTGGGTAAACATAAGCTAGGTAAGGCGTGCCTTTATATCAATAAGTTAGCGGATATTGATATGGAAGTATTGCGTGAGCTTGTGCGCACTGGCGTTGCTGATCTTGGCAAGAAATGGCCTGTCACGCCGACATGACAGTTGTCGTGTGTACAGGCCAGCTATAAGGATACGTCACACAATAAGCGTCCAACCATTGGAGTCCATGACGCCTTCAGTACTGCGATGCATCGTTCACGCACTGTTCAAGCTGCGCTATGATCTTGGGTAATCCAAGTGTGCTGACATTGCCTATGCCGATGACTAGTGCATGGCATTCAGGACGGTTTTTTCTATCCCATAGGAAATCATCGAAATTCTGTGCTCCAAGAGATCGCTGGCCCAGTAGCTTCATCAACCTATTTGCATTGACGGGTTTCACCAGCGGTGCCACTAGACTCAGACTGCCGCCATTGTCCTGTAAAGGTGCAAACATGGGTGAAGCATCCAGAGCGTCCAGCAGCGTATGTCGGCGTTGTAGATAGATGGGTCTTGCGCGTGCCAGGTGTCTCGCTATTGATCCGTTGTCCAGCAATTCAGCAACCGTTGCCTGTGCAATGCTGTTGTGCCCGCCACCCAGCATTCGCAGGCACGCCTGTGCTGCCAGAATGTGCGTTTCTGGTACCACCAACCAACCGACACGTGCAGCGGGAAACAGTAATTTGGAAAATGTCCCTGCGTGAAGCACGATGGGATTGATGTCTGTGACAGGGCTTGTATTGTGTGAATGTATCAGGTGTATTACCTGCGAAGCCAAGGCAGGTCTTGGTTGTGATGCATCGCGAAATTCACTGTCGTAGTCATCTTCAAAGATAACGCTGTTGTTGTTTGCTGCGTAGTGCAACAGCGTTTTGCGCGTCTCCATTTGCAAAGGTGCACCACTGGGATAGTGGAAGCAGGGTGTCAGGTAGATCAGGGCAGGGCTGTTGCCAGTTCGAGGTTTAGGTAAATGGCATCCCTGCTGGTCCACTCGAAGGCGATGCAGTTGCAAGCCTTGCAGGCGGAAAGCGTCAACAGCGCCTCGATAGCCGGGTGCTTCCACCCATGCGCTTTGTCCGTGATCACTGTATAGGCTGGCAGCAAGCATCAAGCTCTGTCGCGTGCCACTGGTCACTATGATGCGTTCTGGTTTGACAGGTAAAGAGCGATAGACTGTGAGATGTCTGGCGATAGCTGCCTGCAGTTCGGGCAGCGGCTCATCACGGTAGCCGAGTTCACGTGTATCAAGTCGTGACGCTCTGGTAGCTGCACGTCGCCAATCGGCTTGAGGAAATAGATCGGGGTCGGGCATGCCAGGTGCGAGTGCAATACAACTTCGACCCGAATCGTGTGGTGGATTTGAACGCTTTGACAAGCCGCTTGCGTCCGAGCTCTGCTTCTTTGTGTCGCGTTGTGTTTCATGCTTTGCGTTGTCTGACGAGTTGCCTGAATAGAGTACGTGTGTGCCGCGTCGCCCGTCTGCCTCGATCAATCCCTCATCGTGCAACTGGTTGTACACTGCGATGACTGTGTTACGCCCTAGTGAGAGTTGATCAGCAAGTACACGTGAGGAAGGAAGCTGCACTCCATTGGGTAGATCGCCATTGCTGATGCACTGGTACAGGTTCAGATACAGCTGACGCACCTTTGAAAGCTCGTGCGGTGATTCGGGTTTCAGGCGCTCTGTCCATTCGGGCGTGTTCAGCATGGAATTGGTAAATTATGGTTCTATCAAAATTCTGATTTTATACCTTTTACAAGAGCCAATGAGCAAGCATAATCTGCATTCCTATCCCCACCTGTTATTACAGAGTAAATAGAGGCATGCCATGACTGTGAAAGCCAACATTCCGCCCAAGGGCGATAAGCTGCGGGTTCGGCAATCTGCAAACCGTGCCGAGTACGATCGCAGTAACGTGTACCGGATCCTGGATGCCGCGGTCATCGGGCATGTGGCGTTTGTCGATGATGGTTGGCCGCAATCCATCCCAACAGCTATTGCCCGTTTGGATGACCATCTGTACCTGCATGGCAGTCGCAGTAGTCGGCTCTACAAATTGATGGCCTCAGGGGAGCGAATCTGTGTATCGGTTTGCCTGGTTGATGGGTTAGTAAAGGCCCGTTCTGCTTTTCATTGTTCTATGAACTATCGAAGTGTCGTTATTTTTGGGTGTCCTGAACCTGTTACAGGCGAGGCAAAGCTTGAATTGCTTGATCGCTTTACGGAGCACTTGATACCGGGTACGGCCGATGACTATCGAGCCGCTTTACCCAAGGAGATCAAGGCCACCGAGCTGATTAGGCTATCGCTTGACGAGGTCTCTGCAAAGGTACGCACCGGGGATCCTGTGGATGATGATGAGGATCTGGATCTACCCCAGTGGGCAGGTATCATTCCTCTGGGTACTTCTGTGGGTGCGCCGGTGAATTCATCGAATCTGCCACAAGGTGTTAAGCCTGGAACTAAAATGCTTGAGAAGGTGGCTCAGTTCTATCAGTCGAACAAGTAAGTGGTGCTGTCAGGCCAGCATGTTTTCATGCGAGTCGATTGATTGTTCGCAAGATAGACACTCACGATCATATCAGGCAGGATTCAGACTATCGTAAAACTCGCAACAAACAAGGAACAACTATGGCGAAAATTTCTCGTCGTCAGGCACTGACACTTATCGGTGGGACTGCTGTTGGCTCGATTCTGTGTATGCCCGTACGCGCGGCGGATCAGAAAATAACGGTAGGGGCGCTTCGCTTTACCAGTCATGCAGCCAGTTTCGTGGCGCTGGAAAGAGGATATTTTGCTGATGCGGGATTGGATGTAGAATTCAAGTTTTTTCAGGCTGCTCAGCCCATGGCAGTAGCCGTAGCATCGGGCGACGTGGATTACGCGGTCACCGCGATATCCGGCGGCCTTATTGCGTTGGCCGAAAAAGGCGCCGCAAAAGTGATTGGTGGAGCGCTATCTGAGTCGCCGGGTATTGATGGTCAGAAAATTCTGGTATCCGATGCGGCGTTTCAGGCTGGCGTCGATGACCCTTCAAAGCTTGATGGAAAGAGCTTTGGCATAACACAATCGGGTTCTTCCTTTCACTACATGGCAGCCCAGATTGCCGCGCAGGAAAATGTCTCGTTAAATTACAAACCTTTACAGAAAACCCCAGCGGTTATCGGTGCCATCAAATCTGGTCAAATCGATGCGTGGACCATCGTGCCACACATTGCCAAGCCATTGGCTGCCAGTGGTGCAGTACACATCATTGGTAACGTGGGTGATTACATTCCCAACTACCAGGTAACCACCGTTTTTACATCCGCCGACAATGCGGCTAACAAACGTGCAAAGACAGAAGCATTTCTGAGTGCGTTCTCTAAAGGTGCAGCAGATTTCAATGCAGCGCTGGTTGATCGAACTGCGGGAGAGGCGGCTGCAGACGAGATGGTAAAACTGATACACAAATATGTGTACACAGATCGAACCTTCGAAAAAGCAGCGCCCAGTATCATCAATGGTGCCATGCGTATCAATGCAGATGCAAAGATGAATATTGACTCGATTTCCAATCAGTTGGAGTGGTTCAAGTCTGAGGGTCTGGTAAAGAAGTCCATTACGCTTGAGACCCTGGTGGACTCTTCCTATGTAGACACGCTATAGCGACTATCTATCGTGCAACTGCGGGTTGAAGGTCTATCGCATCACTATGAGCAGACTGAGGTTCTACGCAACATTGATCTGACCATCGATTCGAGAAAAATCATTTGTGTGGTGGGCCCGTCAGGTTGTGGTAAGTCAACATTGCTCAGGTTGCTGGGTGGGTTGGAGAAGCCTGAGTCAGGTAGCATTAGCTTGCTGGGCAAGCCGCCTGCGGCCTGTATAAACCCTTTGACCTATATTTTTCAGGACTTCGCCTTGCTACCGTGGCGAAGTGTTGAAGGCAATGTGACGCTGGTGCTAGAGGGGCGAGGTATTGATGCTTCGCGTTGTGAGTCAATTGTAGCTGATGTATTGAATCGCACCCGTTTGCTGGATTTCAGGAAAGCGCTACCCAGGCAACTCTCCGGTGGCATGAAGCAACGTGTTGCCATTGCACGCGCATTGGCCGTTAGTCCTGCCGTGTTGTTAATGGATGAGCCACTGTCAGCGCTCGACTCACAAACTCGTGAATTGTTGATAAACGATCTTATTGACTTGTGGGTGCGTGAGAAATTTACGGCTGTGTATGTTACTCACAATCTGGCAGAAGCTGTAAGACTGGGTCATCGGGTTGTGGTCATGTCGCGTCGCCCCGGCATCATACGACAGAGTCTTGATATCGATATGCCTCTCAATGAAAGACGGCTCGGAGATCGCTACCTTGAGTCAGTGCAGCAACAGCTTTGGGACCTGATGCGCGATGAAGCCTATGCTGCTGATCAGGAGCTCATCGATGCCTGAGTCTGAGCAGCAACATCGGCAAGGCGATTCTGATGATGTTGAACAACGGCAAATTGTGCCTTATCGTGGTGGTGGATTCTCACCTGTGCCTGTAAGAGGCATTGGTCTGGCGGTATTCGTGCTGCTCATAGTTCTACTGGAGCTTGGTACGCGTTCCGGCTTCATCACTAATCTTACGATGCCCAGGCCGTCGGACGTGTTCTCAACCTTTGTCCAGCTGTGGCAGAGCGGATTGTTGTGGAAGCACTTGCTACTGTCGCTGTCCAGGCTTGTCGTTGGTTCCGCATTGGGATTGTCTCTGGGCATAGGGGTAGGTATTCTCATCGGCTTGTTTTCACTGGTAAGAGCCGGTCTTGTGCCACTGGTGTCAGCGTTATTTCCGATTCCAAAGATTGCATTATTGCCGCTCTTTGTGATCTGGTTTGGCATTGACGAGGCTTCAAAATATGCGCTGATTGCCTTTGGTACCTTTACGCCTACGGTTGTCGCTACTTACGGTGCGGTAGATAACGTTGATCGTTCATTGATCCGTATGGGTCAGAGTTTTTCGTTGTCATGGTTTTCCATCGTGCGAAAAATTGTAATACCCGGGGCTATGCCAGGTATCTTGTCGGGTTTGCGAGTAAGCCTGGCTATTGCCATTATCCTGCTGGTTGCCGCTGAAATGCTAGGTGCTGAATATGGTTTAGGCGCCTATATTCTGGAAGCTGGCTCGTTGTATGATCTTGAGCGACTTTTTACAGGCGTTATGCTGTTGTCGATCCTGGGTATAACGGTAAGTTGGCTTATCGGACTGGTTGAGCGTCGATTGCTTGTCTGGCGTGGTTGACTTCACCTAAAGCTACCTGAATCAGAACGCTGGATGATTCACGCTTTTAACAAGCCTTCCTGTGACTCAAGAAAGCTGTTTATCTGCCTGCAGATTGTGCCTAGATGCTTGGGGTTCTTCTGATATTTTTCACTGACTGGAATCATGCCCAATGCGGTAACAAGCACTATGCGTGCAGTATCAGGAGCATCATCATGCGGTTTTTTTGAAAACTCAAGGCGGGCTGAATGTATTTGGGAGACAGGTAACGAGCGCTCGTGATACCTGCCAAAGCTGCGATGATGGAGCCAGGCTCTGTTATAGGGCAGGCTGATCTTCAACACTGACTGTTCAATACTCAACAGTACCTGACCCAACAGGAAACACAGAAGAACGCTCAAGGCGAAATGATCCTCTGGTGGAATAACCTCAATAGAGGCCCTAACTATATACAGAGATGCAATAAAAAGCGCCACGCCAAGCCAGATCTTGGCAATACGCGGCAATGGTGAGTGCAGTTTCAGGTCAGTCGGGTATTCACGGCAGTGCATGGTGACGTCTACTTGTACAGGTTCCGATTGGCTACTGAGCAGACATCGTGCCCGGAGAATCCACTGTGTAACAGCTGAGGTTGGGTAGAGTCGATCAGCTTTGCATGGTGAACACAGACTGATGCAATGCTCACTGGGCCTCTTCACGGCGAGATTGCCGATGTGAGAGTTATGAATATATGCAGGAGGGCCACATTTATGGAGTCGGGGTATGTATTGTTTTTGATAACAGCATCGCACAATCATGTCAACAGTTGACTTAAGTAACGATGTCGATTGTTTGTTCTATCAAGCATACGTCCCTGCTGACGATTATCAGATATCGGAGAACTCTACGGAGCCCTGGCAGCATGCCATCCTTAACGATTAATACTCCGAAAACAGGTAGTTATCCTGACCTTGATCACAAAGGGACCTGTGGCCAATTCAGGCAGGGTGCTGCGTCTCTATCACATGTAAATGTTACCGGGTAATTGAATATGAAGCAGTTTTCACGAATTTCTGGCGTTCTCGTTGCTGCCGCCGTAGTACTGAGTCAAACCGCTATCGCAGATCCGGAGATTGAAGCAGCAGCCAAACTGTTTGCTGAAAGAACGGTTTCCGGCTGGATCCAAAGTCCGGTAGTAATATCTGCAATCAAAGCACAAAATGCAAAGAATGCAGCACTGACTCAGAGTGATATCGATACCCTGGATAAAACCTGGCGGGCAGAATCTGCCAATTCAGGAGGTCCGATGATTACCGAGGTCACCAGTAATTCGTTGTCGAAGTTTCTGCGTGATGTGAAGGATGAAGGTGAAGGCCTTGTTACAGAAGTTTTTGTGATGGATGACAAGGGACTTAACGTAGGTCAAAGTGATATCACCTCTGACTACTGGCAGGGTGATGAGGCAAAATGGCAGAAGACTTATCCAGCTGCACCGAAGACTATGTTTGTTGATGAGGTTGAGATGGATGAATCCACGCAGAGTTTTCAGACTCAGATAAGCATCGCAATTACAGATCCGGAGACAGGCAAAAACATTGGTGCTGTTACGATTGGCGTTGATGCTGAAAGTCTTTTGATGCAATAAGTGCCCTCACGGTGATGGCATCGCATACTGTTTAAGTCACGTTGCCGTCACCCCAAGCGTTATTTGTAAAGCCTGTCAGCGATAATCGCAGTTTGCATTGAAATATTGTCGTATTCATTCGTAGACGATGTTTGTTACAGCACTATTCTCCAAGAATTCTCCTTCGATCTGGAACACTCATGACAACCATTGAAACCAATCCAAAAAAACTGGGATCTGTTGGTCGCACTTTGATGGCGACATTGATAGGTTCTGTGGTTATTGCGTTTGGAATTCTGATCAGTCTCAACTTGTACACATCAACCGGGAACATGTTGCATGCGACGAAGTCAGCGCAGAGTGGAATGAGCTCGCTGATGGCTGGACAGCTTGCCGGTGCGGTACGTTGGAAAAAGGAACAACCGGTTCTGGATTCGCTTACTGTGTTCAAGGAAAAGGATAAGGATCAGTTGCTAGTGAGTGCCATGGTACTGCTGCAGACTGCTGAGCCCTGGGTTGTTATGGAAGGTAGTGCAGGTGATCCTTCTGTGGCAATGAATTCAGATTTTCTCACCGCGGCAATTGAAAGTGACGGTGAGCTACTTGACATGCAAGGTAGCCTCTTCACCAGCTCTGCGCCTATCCTGAACGCTAAAGGCGCCAGAATCGGCACATTCGTAACCATTTGGGACCACAAACCGATTATTGAACAGATACGCCTTGATAGTCTTCAGGCTGCCTTGACAGCATTTGCATTAATGATCGTGATGGTTGCCTTTGTTCTCACTTTGAACAAACGATTGGTCATTCGACCACTACGTCATATCACCAGAGTGATGTCAAAATTGGCTCAGGGTGATACCTCTTTGAGCATACCTGCCTTGAACAGGCACGATGAGATTGGCGCTATTGCTGAAGCGGTAGAGGTATTCAAGCGAAACGCGATAGAGGCAGATACTCTGAGAGAAGAGCAACTGGCCATCGAGACTGAGAACAAGCGCCAGCGAGAGCTTCTGGAAGCAGCGGAGGCGCAGAAGCGTGAAGACGACGCCCGACTGCAACAGCAGAAACTGGAAGAAGCTACTGCGGCAGCAGCAGCTGCTGCTGAGTTGCAAACAAGAAT
>CAYGSW010000071.1:0-23025 GCA_964352535.1 uncultured Granulosicoccaceae bacterium
CCTGCTGGTTCTGCTGTTTCCACAACGCAGTTCCCCACATTCCGGCAAGCATGAAGGCTGCAAACATGAAAGTCCCGGGGGCCAATCCGGCAAGCGACACCCACAAGGGCCCGGGGCAATAGCCCGCGACTCCCCAGCCAAGACCAAACAGTGCGGCACCGCCCACCAGTGGCAAGTCGATATCAGTGCGAGTAGGGAGCTGAAAGGCCTTTGCCACCACCGGTTGCTGACGACGCTGTATCAACGGATAACCTATCAGTGTGCACAGAACAGCACCGCCCATGACAAACGCAAGGCTGGGATCCCAACTGCCCAGTACGTCCAGAAAGTTGAGTACTTTGGCCGGATTGGCCATTCCTGACACCAGCAGGCCAGCACCGAACAACAAGCCAGCCAACACGCCCAGCATCATCGTGATTAATACAGAACGCAACGCTGCGGGCATTTTCATACGACGTGCCTCAGAACTGCCACTGTGAGTGCTGCCGTAAACATGAATATCACAACGGCAATAAGGGAACGTGCTGAACGACGACCCAATCCGCACACACCGTGCCCGGAGGTGCAACCCGATCCCAGAACAGTACCCACACCCACTGCCAATCCGGCCAGTGACATACCGATGAGGTTTGTGGATACGGGAAGCTGAGCGAGATACCCAAGCCCCCATTGATCCTGACCAAATTTGGTCATGAACCACGGAGAAGTGGCCAGACCGAGCAAAAATGCAACCCGCCACAGCGAGTCACCACCCACCGGACTCAGAAGACCTTGCGTTGTAATACCTGAAATACCGGCAACTCGCCCGAACAGCAATAGAACCAGTAGCGCCGATAATCCGATCATGACGCCACCGATCAATGAAGCATAGGGGGTGAATTCAGTAATGGTTGAAGGCAACATACTATGAATACTCCTTTTACGATAAAGCATAAAGCGGCCAACAGCCCCTACTTTATGTCAACTCTCTGACCGGTTGCCAGAGACTCGCAGGCTGCTTCGGCCAACAACAAGGCGCGTTGCCCGTCTATGGCTGAGCAAGACGGTTGGCATTGACCATCGAGCACATCGACAAAGTGTTGCCATTCGTGTCGATACGCTTCCATGTAACGTTCGATGAAAAAGTGAACTGGAGTCTCGCGCCGAACACCTTCCTCTCTTTCCAGGACCAGTGTGGATACCGGAACATTTTCGGTTCGCAATGTGCCCAGTGATCCGTGCACTTCCACCCGTTGATCGTAACCGAAGCAGGCACGACGAGAATTGGTAATGACTGCAATCTTGCCACTGGCGCATTGGAGCGTAACGCAGGCCGTATCAATATCTCCTGAGTCAGCTAACGCTTTACTGGTCAATGCAGAAGCGGTTGCCGTGACACTGACAGGCTCTTCAGCAAGCATGAACCTGGCCATGTCAAAATCATGAACTGTCATGTCGCGAAACATACCGCCCGATACCTTGACGTACTCCATCGGTGGTGGCTCAGGGTCTTTTGAGATTACGGTAACCAGCTCAACATCACCAATGTCACCTGCGCGCACGCGCGCTTGCATGGCCGCCAAAGCAGGATCAAAGCGCCGGTTGAACCCTACCAGCAGGGGTGCAGCGCAATCACGGGTTTTTTCCAGCACGGCATTGACACGATCGATCGATAGATCGATCGGTTTTTCGCAGAACACGGCCTTACCAGCGATAAGACCCTGCTCTATGAAATCTGCATGTGTACTGGTTGCAGAACAGATGACAATGGCGTCAACTGATG
The DNA here is from genome assembly GCA_964352535.1 of uncultured Granulosicoccaceae bacterium. GTDB lineage: Bacteria > Pseudomonadota > Gammaproteobacteria > Granulosicoccales > Granulosicoccaceae > Granulosicoccus. The sequence continues at coordinate 1,763 of CAYGSW010000071.1, forward strand.
CATCAGTAAACACTGCATCGACTGTCGTTGCGGTAGCACCCACTTGCTCTGCCAGGTTCTGTGCAGCTTGCTCATTGGGATCAACCACATAGCGGATATGTGTACCGGGGTGTTGATGAATGTTTGCTGCATGAACCTTGCCGATGCGACCGGCACCCAGCAGTGCAATGGAGTATGACTTTTTTATCGTAGACATCAGACTGGCTTTCTCAAGAAAGTGATGAGCCCGCTATATAGTTGGCCATTTCGGTACGTTCCATCTCGGCTTCCTGCAAACGGGCATTGACGATATCGCGAATACTGACAACGCCTGCCAACACGTCGTTAACTGTCACAGGCACGTGGCGAATACGCTTCTCGTCCATCAGCGCCATGACCGAAGCGATTGTGGCATCAGGTTCGCAGGTAAAAACACCGCGTGTCATCAGATCAACCACCTTGCGCTCACCGAACTCTACCGTGTCGTCAGCCAATGCTCTGACCACATCACGCTCACTTAAAATACCGTCTATCTTTCTGCCATCCTCGCTAACTAACAGAGCACCTATGCGCTGTGAAGCGAGCATCTTTATTGCATCTTTGAGCAGAGTACCTGAGGTTGTGGTCTCTACATGTGCGCCTTTGTCGCGAAGAATATCTGCAATCAGCATGAGCTTGATTCTCTTACCTGTTCGATGGTGAGTATATTACGCTCGCAACTCACAAAGTGGGTCATCTAAGTTTACCCACTCATTCTTTACCCACTCATTGCCTGACAGATGTATCCTGCACTTCTACATAGTCGGCATCGGCCCGGAAAAATGCTTCAGAGCGCTGCAGCCTGGGCCTTCGTTCTCATCTGGTCCACCGGATTCGTTGTTGCCCGCGGAATATCCGGACATATTGATCCATACCTGTTTTTATTGCTGCGCTTTACTGCTGTCGCAATACTGTTCGGTTTTGCCATGATCATATTGCGCAAGCCGATACCACCACCAAGTCAAGTCTGGCGACTAACGGCCATTGGCGCTCTGACGCAAGGGCTCTATCTTGGACCGGCTTTCTGGGCAGTCTCTCAAGGCCTGGAGGCTGGCATCATGGCATTGATGGGATCACTGCAACCACCTGTAACAGCATTGCTGGCATGGTACCTGTTCGCTGAGCGTGTCACGCGCCTGAGCATCTTCGGCCTTGTGCTGGGTATTATCGGAGTCGCTATGGCTGTTACTCCTGGCATTGGGCACGAATCGCAACCGATGCAGGAAACCTTGATGTCTTCAACACCTTTCGGCTGGGTGATCATGGCTGGCGTCTTGAGCATAGGTGCAATTACCGCAGGCACACTTATGCAAAGATCATCCATCATCAGTGTCCCATTGCTCAGCTCGGTCACGTTTCAGACCTTGGGGGCTGCAGGTGTTACCGCGCTGATGGCCGCATTATTCGCCAAACCTGACATTGAACTCACTGCGGCCACACTGGGTTATCTTGGCTGGGCGATTTTCGTGTTGTCCATCGGAGGCTTCACCCTGCTCACGTGGTTGGTGCGCACAGGCAGTGCAACACGGGCGAGCAGCCTGCTGTTTCTGGTTCCACCCCTTGCTGCGATATTGAGCTGGAAGCTCTATGGGGAACAACTGGGCATCTGGCAGATCGGTGGATTCGCGCTGGCCCTGACCGGCGTCATCGTGGCTCGTCGGCAGGTTTAGCGCGCCGACCATGGCATAACAGCAACGTGACAAGCACACCGGCAACAATCATGAGCCCCATCCCTTCACGCGCTGTCTCCACGTTGTACCAGACTTCAGTGGTCCAGAATCTGGGAGTGAGAGGCCAAAAACGCACAACCCCTGCCACAGATGCCAGAAGAGTACTCCACAGCGCCCATTTAACCCAGTTACGTTTGAACAGCGCAGGCACTGCCACTCCAAGGCCACACCACACAGCCGGTATAGCGTAAATCACCATCCACATTGTGCCATCGGGGTCGTTGTACTGAACACCAGCAAACAAAACCATCAGGCACATCAGAGCAAAAAACAGGTATCGCATGATCGATTCCACCAAACAAGCATGAAAAGCACAACTCAAAAACCTTGCCACAACACAATGCGTTTACGGCTAGTAGTGCGTCAACCGTTACCCTTTGACCTGCACCCTCACCGGCACACCGAGCATCTTGACAGCAAGCGCCGCGGCGCCAAATCCGTTGCCGATGTTAACCACCGCAATACCCGGCGCGCAGCTACTCAGCGCGCAGTTCAATGCCGCGTGACCACCCGCTGACACGCCATACCCGACAGGGGAAGGTACGGCAATAACCGGCCCTTTGGCAAGTCCTGCCAAGACACTGAACAGCGCACCTTCCATACCGGCAACAGCGATTAGCAACGGATGTGCATCCAGCTCATCAGCCACATCAATCAACCGCCATAAACCCGCCACACCCACATCCATATACGTGTGAGATCGCACACCCAGAAAGCTCAGACATTGCTGGATTTCTGCGACCAGTGCATGGTCTGATGTGCCAGCAGCAACCACACCCACCACCGGTTTATCCGGCAAGTCGCTGGCGGTGTTGTCACTACCCACAAGCACGATACTCGATGGCTCATGCCAGAGCACAGCATCATCAGGCAGATTTGCGAGCAAGGTGGCCGCTTTTTCGGCACTCACACGTGTCATCAGGATTCGCTGGTTGCGTTCGATCGCACTTGCGCAAATTCTGACGAGTTGCTCCGTGCTCTTACCCTCACCAAAGACCACTTCAGGCACGCCCGTGCGCGCTTCACGCTGCCAGTCGAATTGTACGTCGTCACTCATGGCGTACGGATATATCAGTAGCGTTGGTAAGAAACGAACTGCCACGCTGATAGCTTGAAAAACCTGCCAGGGTTCTGCCAGAACCGCTCACCCTGAGCCGCAATTCTTCACAAACTGAATCCCAGATATCTACATTCTGAGCTTGCAGATCGTCAGCAATCTCGATACGCACCCCGTCGGCTGTGATCCTGCAACGGATATCACCAATGCCCAGCAGCCCGCTCAGAAACGACTCTATCTGATTTACAAACTGTAAATCAGCTGCACTAATGGCTATACCTGTTTCAATTCGGCTGGACAAGCACGGTTGGGCGGGCAGATCTGCCACCAGCTCAAGCTTTAATGAGGTGGCAATAGCTCTTACTGCCTGCTTGTCAATACCCGCATCAATCAGCGGATGTACAACCTGTTTTTCACGTGCAGCCAGAAGTCCCGGACGATAATCCCCGAGATCATCAAGATTGGCACCCGAGGCAATCGTTCCACTCCACGCTTTTTTCACGCGAGCATATAGATTGGACTTGCAGTAATAACAGCGGTTAACCGGGTTCTGTCGGTAATCGTTATCGTCAAACTCACCAGCATCCACCAGCGTTAAACGCCATCCCAGTTGTCTGGCGTAGTATTGAACACGCTCTGTGGCCTCTGGAGGGACGGCGGGCGATACCGCATGAACCATTAGCACCCGCTCGCCCAGCACCTCATGTGCAACGGCTGCAAGCGTCGTGCTGTCCACACCTCCGCTGATAGCCACGGCAAGCGATTCGTAGGCTGAAAGCGTCGATCGAAGCGAATCCTGCAACAGCGCATCGTTAACGCCAGGCTCCGATGCATGGGTGTTTCGCTCGCTCACTGATCTGTCATTCTGGTTCGCGGCGGGCGAGTTGTCTGAGTTGATTCTTCAACGGATGTGTTTTTTGATATCTGGTTGAAACCCCTGGCAATCTGCAGTGAACGTAATCGGCGAGAATGCAAGCCTGACACACGACGCAAATCATCACTCTCAACTTTCAGCGTTCTCTGCAGCTCGTCATTTCGTGGATGGGGCCGTTGTACAACCTTGACTCCAGCACTTCCCATATCATCGTCAATCTGTACCTGTTCGCGCTTGAGCACGCGGCGCGCCAGCCATTGCACACGCATCCCCAGCGTGCTGGTCTCTGCAAAACACAGACGACTGATCGTTGGCTCCATCAAAGGCTGACAAAGCACATTGACGTCAAACATCATGCGTCCTTTCTTGCCAAATGAAGAGGAATGGCTGATATCGATAACACCCTCAGACTGCCTGATATATTGCAGTGCGACTGCAAGTTCCTCCGACGTCATGTCATCAATCGCAAAGCTAAGCTGCGCCACGTGGTCAATGTCATGCTCAAACAGCTGCGTATCGAGCTCTGGCATGGCACCAGAGAACACTGTCTGCATTGACTGCGGCTGGTCATCGATAGCTATCAGATGGCACCGGACCACATTGGGTCGCTCCTTGAGCCGTCGTTGCCCTGCCCCCATACCTGAAGACAACCCGACTCCCGCAGGTCTTTTGCTAAAAACCGTTGCCTCATCGTTGAGCGAAGCAATATATCTGATGACGGCAGCACCCGTCGGTGTAACGCGCTCCCCAGGCTCACCGTCATCCCATGTTGGCAGACCTTCCAGAAGCACCTGAGTTGCCGGTGCAGGTACTGGCAGCATCCCATGCTCTGTCTGGACGAGACCGGAGCCAACCGGCAAGCTCCCGCAGCTCCAACTGTTAATATCATTTCGCTCGATAACACTGGCAGCTGCAACGATGTCCGCAACTGAATCCCAGTCGGCCACCTCATGGAAATGAACATTCTCCAATGCCACACCATGCACCTTGCTTTCGGCTGTGGCCAGCAACTCAAGCAACGTCAGAGCACGCGCGAGAATGGAGGCATCCAACTCGCTCTGTTGCAGCATTGATTTCAGGTCACTGTATTGCCCCGTTGCTCTTAGTTTGTCATGTTTATTACTCACGACAAACCTCTTGACTGCCAGCCCATGACTCTTGCCCGGCTCAAGCCTTACGTCAACATGCTGGAGCACGCCGCAGGCCTCTAGATCTGCCAGGCACGTATCCAGCGCTTGTGGAAACAGATCGAGCATGGATGCAACAAACATGTCACCCGCTATTCCACCCACAGGGTCCAGATGAACGTGGCGTTGTCGGGTTGTTTCAGTCACTGACCTTGTATCCACATGCGCTGTTCATGACCGGTGAGGTGATTGCCTGATGCCATGAATATTCTGGACTACGATGTCGACATTGGTACAACATAGGGCCCTTCGGGAATCACAGCCACGTGAGGGTCGTTGTGATGTCGGACACTGTCAGCAATGGCTTGTTCGATGTTGTCTGTTCGCAGTACGCCGGTTAGTGCATGGTCAGCATCACTCAGACCCGTGGAGTAGAGGTACACGGTTCCACCTCGCATGGATTTCAACTGCATCTCTGTCTGCCATTCGTCAACGTCGGCTAGCTGCTTGGCCAGCAGGGTCTCCAGAAAAGCCTCTGGTCCAAGTGAAACGAGTCTTTCCTGCGAATCCCGGTAATGCGACGACCCAATGCCTTCGGCACACTCTGACACCATGATCAGGGTGCCACCAGGCTCGAGAATATCCAGTGGAGTCACCATGCCCTTGACTGTCTGATAGTAGGTTTGATCCAGTGGATAACCGGCAGAGGAGGTCACTACCGTGTTGAATTTTCTACCCACAGGAATTTCGGTAAATGCCCTGACAAAGTCAACCGCACTCAAGTGACTGGCAATGACCTCACCAAAGGTTGCATGAACCAGGTTGCGCTCTTCGTCAATGATGGTATTGAACGCATAGACATCCCCCAGCATCTTGACGATTTCCAGCTGCTCTTCGTGCAATGGATTGTGCCCAAGATTACACTGGGTAGCCGCCGGATCTTCCATGAAGCGCGCACTGTGAAAGGTGCGAATGGTTTCATGATGTGCCACGCCAGGTGCAATCACCTTGCGTCCTCCAGAGTAGCCTGCCATGAAGTGTGGCTCAACAAGACCAGTAGCAATGCGCAAGTCGGCCTCCACAAAACGCCGGTCAAGCTTTACCGGCGTGGCACGCGTTGCAGTGACGCCAAGGTCAATGTGGTCCTCATCGTTCATCGCAAAGTGGTTGATGACACTGACCGTATTCAACACCCACTCATCGCCGACCAGCTCAGCCAGTTCGTTACCTTTATTGGGACGATGCAGGCCTGTTGCGACCAGCACCGTGATGTTGCTCGCCGCAATGCCGGCACTGATCATCGTCTCGATCATCGGCCGCAAAAACACATGATTGGGCACTGGCCTTGTGATATCACAAATCAGGATGCACGCACTACTGCAACCTTGGCACAAGACGTCCAGTTTATCGCTACCAACAGGATTGTCCATGGCCGCAGCAAATACCTCATTTGCTGATGGCGCCGGGGGAAAATCCGGCTTCTGGATGACGTGAGCCTGCGCAGTTGCGGGCAGGCTCACATCAATGGTTCCACGACCAAACAACAATTTGTGCACCGTATTGCTCATATCATCACCCTGATCGTCAAACCTGATTTTAGTCGCTATCGAAATGACGCAAACGCTGGATAAGACTGGACGTATCCCAACGCCCACCGCCCATCCGCTGCACATCAGCATAAAACTGATCAACGACAGCTGTGATGGGTAATGAAATACCCATGCTCTTGGCTTCATCAAGTGCAATGCCCAAATCTTTTCGCATCCAGTCAACCGCAAATCCGTAATCAAACTTGCCATCCACCATGGTGTCAGCGCGATTGCTCAATTGCCACGAACCGCCCGCACCCTTCGATACCAGGTTGGCCATCTGTTTGGCATCAAGACCCGCCTTCTGCGCAAAATTGATTGCCTCGGACATCCCTTGCACAAGCCCTGCGATACAGATTTGATTGCACATCTTGATCAGTTGACCGCTGCCGACATCTCCAAAAAGCTCCACCGCTTTCGCATAAGCATTCATGACAGGCAGTGCACGGTCGTAGTCGGCCTGCTTGCCGCCACACATAATCGCCAGCTGTCCGTTTTCGGCTCCGGCTTGACCACCGGACACGGGGGCGTCAACAAATCCGATGCCCAGCGCCTCGGCCTCCTGAGCAATCTCACGCGCCACTTCTGCTGATGCTGTGGTGTGATCCACCAGAACACTGCCGCGAGGCATAGCCGACAAGGCGCCCGTTTCGCCGAAAATGACTGAGCGCAGGTCGTTGTCATTACCCACACAAGCCAGTACAAAATCTGCGCCTTCAGCAGCCTTTGCTGGCGTTTCGGCCATCTGCCCGCCATGCTCGGCTGCCCAGGCGGTGGCCTTTGATGCTGTGCGATTGTAGACAGTGACGCTGTGTCCAGCCTTAACAAGATACCCCGCCATGGGGTAGCCCATAACACCCAGACCCAAAAAAGAAACCGTTGCCATATCTGTCCGCAATATTGGAAAAGTTACCTGATTCTACCCGATTCCCACCCTCGATTAGACGAGTTACATCCTGAAAGCCACCGATAACGGTAGACGCTAACCGCAGCGAAGAGTGTCTCTGACAATTTACGCGAATGTCATCAGGGCAAGTTAGCTACTATCAACTTCTCCGACAAGGCAAGGCTTGCAACACATGTCATATCCTCAACTCGTCGAAACCAGTGGCAATGACTGAGAAACCTTTCTTGCGCAAAAGCCTGATTCTTGGCGGCGTAAAATCAGGCAAGTCGCGCTACGCAGAAAACCTTGCACACGAACACGAGCGCTGTGCGGACGCAAAGGTGACCTTCATCGCCACGGCAACGGCCCACGATCAGGAAATGGAACACCGGATAGCGCGGCACAAAGCGGAGCGCTATCAGCACTGGCTGTTGCGTGAAGAGCCGTTAGAGCTGGCGGAAGCACTGAGCCGGAGCGACGAACCTTGCCGTCATGCCGGGTGTGGGGGCTGCATTGTCATCGATTGCCTGACGTTGTGGGTAACCAATCTGCTGATGCAATCGGATAGCGGGTTACTGAGGCAGGAGATAACAGATTTTCAGTCTGCTGTGCAGCGCTGTGCATCTCGACTTATCATCGTATCGAATGAAACCAACATGGGCGTCACCCCGCTGGGTGAACTCTCAAGACAATATTGCGACGAGATAGGCTTGCTCCATCAAAGGCTTGGCAAGGATGTGGATGACGTTACACTGATGGTGGCAGGCATTCCACTGGTGGTGAAAGGGAAAACATAAAAAATGAATACCACTCCTGGCACCAGAACAAACACATACTGTATTGCCTGCGCCGAAATTCGCCTACCTACGGACGATCTGAACAAAGATTTACCGTTTTTTCAGGACGTTTTGGGATTCAAGCTGGACAAGATATTTCCTGCCGATGACCCGGCTGTTGCCATTCTCAGCGGTCATGGCCTGCGGCTGCAGCTGCAGCGAGGGGCGTGCGAACCACCTGCCACGCTCAGACTCCTGTGCAACGACCCTAAAGCGTTTGCCGGTGGCAAAACCGAATTGATCGCACCCAATGGATGCAGGATCGAAGTGGTTGCCGCTACCGTGCCAATTCAACAACCACAAACACAACATGCGTTTTCAGTAAGACATCTTCGCGACGGTGCGTCTTGGATAATTGGGCGTGCCGGAATGCATTACCGCGACCTGATCCCCGATCGATTAGGCGGTGCGATCATCGCATCGCACATACGCATTCCTGAGGGCGGTCCCGTTCCGGATATGGTGCATTACCACACCATAGGCTTCCAGCTTATCTACTGCTACCGAGGCTGGGTGCGCCTGGTTTATGAAGATCAAGGCGAACCTTTTGTCCTCAACGCGGGAGACTGCGTCATTCAGCCCCCTGAAATTCGCCATCGGGTGCTGGAGTCTTCTGACAATCTGGAAGTGGTGGAGATTGGCGTACCCGCCGAACACGAGACCACAATTGATCACAGTATGACGCTACCAACATCCACGCTGAATCCGGATCGTGTGTTCAACGGGCAGAAGTTTTGTCACTCAAAGGTAGCCGAAGCTTCACGGAGGCCGTTTCGGATCTCAGGATTCCATTGCCGGGAAACGGGTATTCATGAGGCAACAGGGGGTGTGGCAAACGTTGTGGTGGCACAATACGACGGCACGCCAACGGGAACCTTTCAGCACGATACGGATATCTTGTTCACTTATGTTCTGGAAGGCAAAATGACGCTGACAGGCGAAGACTCTCATCGCCATGAACTTGAGCCCGGTGATGCGTTTGTGGTGCCTCCGTCATACAGCACACGTTACGATGATTGTTCGGCCGACCTGCAACTACTTGAGGTGTCGCTGCCGGGTATGTTCACCACAACTGCATATTGACCATTTGTCGAGGATAGAAAGTTGATTTACTGGGACGACCTTAAAAACGGACAGATCTTTCAGACCGATAGCATTACCCTATCGGCAAAAGACATCATCGACTATGCTACTGATTTTGATCCTCAACCGTATCATCTGGTCCCGGAGATTGGTGAGCAATCGATTTTCGGCGGACACTGTGCCAGTGGCTGGCATGTATGCGCAATGATGATGCGACTGTTTGTCGATACCATGAACAGAGAAGGTATTTTCTCATCAGGCTCATCAGGTGTGGAATCATTGCGATGGTTCATGCCGGTCTTTGCTGAAGACACGTTGAACGCCAGCATCACGATTACTGATCGCAAGCTGTCAGAAGAGCACGACGGCTATGGCCTCGCAGACTGTGCCATTGATGTTACCAATCAAGGAGGCAAGAGCGTTATCAAACTCGACACCAACGTGCTTATCAAATGCAAACCGGCAGCCTCCTGACATGACTGAAAAACAACAGTTCTTCCGAACCCGGTGGTTCGAGGATATCCCGGTAGGCGAATTTCATGTCTTTGGTAACCATACGTTTGGCGAGAAAGAAATCATTGAGTTTGGTCAAGCCTACGCACCACACCCGATGCACACCGATCCGGAGCTTGCCCGCGATGATCTATACAAAGGGCTGGTAGCTTCGGGATGGCATGTGTGTGCCATATGGATGCGCTTGATGGTCTCGTACATGGAGCGTTACGCCACGGCTGTGTACGATGGACGCAGAAACGGAGCAGGCATCGGTTTTCGCAACATGAGGTGGATAAAGCCGGTTCGCCCGGGACACAATCTGACGTATACCTATGAAATTATCGAAAAGCCCGACAAGGTAATCCGCAATCGATGGGGCATTATTCGCAGTCGAAATGAAGCCTACAACCAGTACGGCGAACTGGTGTTCAGCTTTGAAATCGACATTCTTGCAGAACGCAATCCATCCACGCGTGTTGCTGATGACCGGTGAGCAAAGAGCGCAAGGATATATAAACCCTCTACCTGTAAGGCCTCGGGTAACTCGTGCACAGCCTCAAGGCCTGCCGCTTATCAACCTGAGCTTCAATGAATCGCCCTACCCTCCTTCACAACCTGTTCTGGCTGCCATGCAGAGCGCCATTGCCAACGCCAATCTGTATGGCAATCCATCGTGTGAGACATTGAGAGCGGCTATTGGCAAAAGCTATGATCTTGATACTGAAAAAATCGTGTGTGGCAACGGCTCTGAAGAGCTGATTGATATCATAGGGCGCTGCTTTGCACGCACTGGGGATGAAATCGTTATATCAGAGTTCGGGTACATACAATTTCCGATTGTCACCAATCGCGTCGGTGCAACACTTGTCAAAGCCAGAGAAGTGCAATACACATCGCACGTTGACAATCTGTTAGCCGCGGTTACCTCGAAAACCAAAATTGTGTTTCTTGCCAACCCGAACAACCCCACCGGGACGATGATTGCTACGTCTGAGCTTCGACGACTTGCCCAGTTGTTACCCTCACACGTCGTTCTTGTTATCGACCTTGCCTATGGCGAGTTTGCAGGTGCTTCATACACTGCTGAAGTACGGCATCTTGTTTCGGACTTCAACCAAGTTGTTATCACACAAACCTTCTCCAAGGCATTCGGACTGGCAGGCCTGCGAGTGGGCTGGTGCTACGCACCTGAATGGATGATTCCACACCTGTATAGCGCACGCGGCATGGGCACCGTGAACGCCATTGCACAAGCCGCAGCGATTGCAGCACTTGATGACATTGACAGATTAGCAGCGCAAGTGGCTAGCTTGGTAACTCAGAGAGAACGCCTAACCGAATCACTTTTACACAAAGACTTTGACGTTATTCCCAGCAGCACAAATTTCCTGTTGATTGCACCTCAGCGAAGCAACAGACAAGTTGCCGACAAGCTAGCCAATCATCTCTTTGACGATGCTGGCATCATTGTTAATCAGACACGTGAAGCAGGACTGGAGCGTTTTATCCGGTTTTCAGTTTCGCTTCCAGAACATAATGTGTTGTTTTTAGAAAGCGCTGAGAGTTTTTGAATTGATTCTTGTGAAAGCGCGAGCGGTCGATTAGCACAATAGAGCACGGTTCGATTGTCGGCTCATTAGGCATCTTTCCGTCCTCTTTGTACAGGGGTAGTCAGGTTGCTAAAACCGTATGCATCAAATCGAACCAAGTGAACACTTTTATCAAAGAGCTGAAACGCAGCCGCTTCCAGCCATCGGCAAACATATTGTCAATATAGGTCACTGGATCATCGAGTAATTCTGCAACCAGGGGTGGCAAGATGTCGTGTTTTGATGCATTATTCATAGCAAGTCTTGTGTTTGTTTGATGTGGGTATTAGCGTTCGCACATTTTAACATTCACAAAGCTTCTTTCGTTATAGAGAACAATAACTTGTTGGCCAATTACCGGCTGATTCTAACTCCGAAACTTGAGATAATAAAACTTTCCAATCTATGGACTTACTGACTGTATCTCAGCTATATCGTTCCACACAAGCTGTGACTGAATAAAACCATTGACTACTTCAAAGCGGTCAATAAACCTGATACCTGAGAAACGAGAACCGTTTAGCCACACGCCACTGAGCGTACCAAAGCAGTAGACGATACTCTGGTTTCCATCGTGTGATTCATCGAATCGATCGTAGGTTTTACCTATGGATTGATAGCGTGTTTTGGACCAATCCACCAGTTGTTGCAAGGTTGTGAAAACATTGCCACCAGGGAACGTCATGTTGAAGCTTTCGCTTAAAAATTCTTTCGCCTTGTCGAGCTCACGTTTTTCCATTGCATTCAAATACTCTCTAACAAGGGAAGAGGCATCCATTGTCCGCGCTTCAACTGCTGAATGAATTATCTGTGAAGCGCCGAGCGGTAACTTCCCAAAATGTCGCAACAGACCAACAAAGGCTGCCAGTCGCTCTTTTTGATAAGTGCTGATGTCCATCGACGAATAGTCCAGAAATCCCTGTCGGGTTCTCAGCCCGATTCGCCCTTCCGTCATGTTGCGTTCGATAATGGGAGGACTGGCATAGCGATCACTCTGCATGGCATTGGTCATGTAACGGCTTGCGTAATACAAGACATCGCCACCACCCCAATCGATGAATTCAAGCAGCCCTAAAATTGCAAAGCGAAATCCATAACCGTAACGAGTGGCTTTATCAATATCTTCAACCGTGGCGACGCCCTCTTCGACCATTCGAGCTGCTTCATTCATTGCAAGTGCCTGAATTCTTGGAACGATGTAACCGGGGCTCGCGCTACAAACAACGGGCACCTTGCCAATCGTCTCCAACAAAGCATTTAGCTTTGTTGTGATGTCAGGGTCTGTTTGGCTCCCTGGGGACACCTCAACAAGGGGAACAAGAAACGCAGGGTTAAGCCAGTGCGCATTGAGGAAGCGACTCGCCGGTGTGACAAAGGACTGAAGGTCGTCAGATAAGATAGTAGAGGTTGTCGATGCAACAATGACATCTGCCGATGCCAGTGCTGATATCTGCCTAAAGGCTTCTTTTTTGGCATCGAGCGTTTCAGGAACGGCTTCAAAGATGACGTCAACATCAGACAATGCTTCAGCACACGCATCGATGGGGTGATAGCTGATTCGCGCAGACGCTTGGCCAGCCTCTTCTGAACTCAACATGCCAAAACTACTTAACATAGCAAGTGTGGTTTCGATCTCGGTGGAGGCATCAGCACGCAACGCATTAAAGCTGGACGTGGTCCGTTCTTTCATGTCAATCAAGCGAACGCTATACCCTGCAAAGGCAAACGTGATGGCAATCCCACGACCCATTCGCCCTGCTCCAACGCAGGCGATAACTTCTTGCTTTTTCACGCGTCAGAATCCTATTTTTAAACAGATCTTGTAAGGCTTGATTTTGAGCTAGAGTCCTTTGGGATGCGTCATGAATTCCTCCAGCACTTCAGGTGGCGGCTTGGCAAAATCTGAAACACGGCTTGCGCCCAGGCCGGTAACCGCCTTCAACTTAACCGCCATTTCAGCCATTTTAACCACGATGGGAATACCGTTGATAACCGGAGCACCGTCAACTGTGTGCTGCTGAATCTGCGAGAACAGCAACATCGGAATTCCACCGCCAGGAATCAAGACATCTACCCCATTAGCAACCAGCGGGATCGCCTGCTTTTCAAACAAGTCCGCCACTTCCTGCAACCTGCCATCATCACCAAAGGCCTGCATGATCTGCCCCGGCTGAAAGCTCATGGAGTGCACACCCGTCACGCGACTCGTCAGGCCATACTTGCCAAGCTGATGGTGAAACCACGAAATATAGCGCGGGTTAATCGTTACGATGCCCGAGCGCTGCCCCAACTGACAGGCATACAACATCGAAGCCTCGCCAAGCCCGAGCACCGGAATATCCACCACAGAGCGAGCCTCGTACAATCCGGCGTCCTGAAAGTGACCCACAACAAACGCATCGTATCCGTCACGTTCCGCCTGTACAGCGTTACAGATGACCTCCCTGGCGCACCGAAATTCAACAATAGGATGCGCGTACGAATCGTGCGGTGTGATGCCGCGAATGTCGACGACGGTACCAGGATCAACTACGCCATCCAGATGCTCGCCGAGAAAATCCCAGTAGGATTGTCCGTGCTCAGCATCGACGTAACTTTGGTACCAGATTTTCATTGCGCGCGCCTTTTCGAAGGTGTCCAGGTCACACGGATGCCATTGTCTGACCCATTCTGAGGCAGACTAACACAGCAGCGCGGGCATGCAAAAACGGCTAAATTAGACTAATTTCGGTGTGCACATAAAATTTTAGTATCCCGACGATGGTGACATAGCACTGTTGCGGGTGCTATGTTGCATTTTCAGTGAGTCGTGCATTGGCAGTGCAAAACATATCGCCGTAGAAAATATGTGAAACGCATTGATCTGTGCCAAACCCAGTATCCAATGAGGAGGAGTGTTTTGATTAAAATACAAAGCCGTATCAGGCGAACGATTGTAGGTGCTTCGCTGTGTCTTCTGAGCGTCTCGGCAGGCTTCGCACAAGCTGTGGATAAAGTGTCTGCTGTTCACGCTTTCCCGGGGTTTCTGGTCTACACCAAGACGTTTCTGGCCATGGTCGATGAGATCAACGAGCGTGGAGAAGGCGTTGTTGAGATCTCCGTTAGAGGTGGGCCTGAAGCCATTGCCATGTTCGAGCAGCCCAATGCCGTGCGCGATGGTGTTGTTGACATGGTGCATACACCAGGCAGTTTTTACGGGGCTTCAGTGCCTGAGATTGATGCCATGGTTGCATCGCGTGTGACACCTATGGAAGCGCGAGAAAACGGCGGTGCTGCCTTGATGGACGCAGCTCATCAAGAACGATTCAATGTGCGCCACCTTGGCTGGATCGATGGCGGCGTGAAATTTCACATCTATAACTCCCAGCCTTTCAAGTTTAACGAGGACGGTGTTATTGACCTTACGGGCGTTAAGCTGCGCGATAACCCGATCTACCACGCATTTTTCGAGGCACTGAATGCCACTACGGCATCCATGGCTGCAACCGAAGTGTATGCTGCGCTGGAAAAAGGTGTTGTAGACGCAGCTGCCTGGACATCCATCGGCTTGATGGACCTGAAATGGGATCAATTCATGAAGTATCGAGTCGATCCTGAGTTTTACAACACTGACATAGGCGTCATATTCAACAAGGACAGCTGGGACGCCCTCACTCCTGAATCCCAGCAAATCATTGACGAAGTCGTGATTGAATGGGAAGCCAAGTCATGGGCTGATCGTCAGAAAGACAAGGAAGCGGATGCTGTTGAGCTTGCCAACCGGGGTATGGAGTTCGTATCCATGAGTCCTGAGGCATCTGCCAAGTATCTCAAACTTGCAGACGATGCAGCCTGGGGAAGAATGAAGGAGCGCCTCGACAAGATGGGTGGCACCAACCACTACGACGCTTTGCGCAAGCATTATTTTGGTGAATAACAGCCTGGTATCGACAGGCAGTTGATCACATGTATCCGATATGGACCATTGCGTCACGGGTGGGCCAGACATTGAAAGGTCGGCCTACCCGCATTTGACCCGTGAAGCCTCAACCCATCATGAAAACGACGATCTTGGACTTGTAACGTGATGCTGCGTCTCATAGATAGAATCTGCAATTTTCTTGCAGTTTTTGCCGGTGCATACCTGGTTGTCATTATGTTTGCCATTGTCTTTCAGGCAACATCACGCACGCTGGGATTCTCAGGCTCTTCACATGTTTTTACCTTTTCCGAGTATGGGCTTCTGTACATCGTGATGGCAGGTTCGCCCTGGCTTGTCGGCAAAAAGGGGCACGTTTACATTGAACTGCTGACTGCTGCTATTCCCAAACGCTTTGCACCGGGATTTTCACGATTCGTCACCATGGTGTGCGTCATCATCTGCCTCGCATTAGTCTGGTACACCTTCGAAGCTACACTCAAAGCATTTAATCGCGCAGACTTTGATATGCGTTCACTGGATATGCCAAAGTGGATGCTGCTGGTATCCATGCCCATCTGCTTTTCTCTCATGGCCTTACAGTTCTTGCGTTTTGTCTTCGGTCCAGACACTTTGCACACTGGCGAGGCTGGCGTTCACGAATGAGACAGAAAAGCTAATGGAGTGGTACGCAGCGCTCGGTTTTCTGCTGGGTTTGATCCTGTTCTTCATGTTTTTGGGTGTGCCAGTAGCGCTGGCGTTTCTGGCAGCCAACATGGTGGGGGCCACTTATTTCATGGGTGGCAATGGCGATCTGTTTACTCAGATGTCGCGCGGTATTGGACAACTGGCCAACAACGCGGTGCCCACAGTCACCACGTTTAACCTTATGCCAGTGCCTATGTTCTTACTCATGGGTGAGCTTTTCTTTTTTACAGGCCTTGCACAGCAAATGTTCAGCGCAGTCGATAAGCTGATGGGCCGCATTCCGGGACGATTGTCCTTCGTGACGGTGGCAGGTGGCACGGGATTCGCGACATTGTCTGGCTCATCGATGGGCTCTACCGCATTGCTTGGCTCATTAATGGTGCCGGAAATGCAAGCCCGCGGATACAAGAAGCACATGTCCATTGGTCCTATCCTCGGTACTGGCGGGCTGGCCATGCTGATTCCACCTTCAGCTCTTGCCGTGCTGCTTGCAACGTTAGCCAATCTGGATGTTGGAAAGCTGCTCATCGCCGGGATCATGCCCGGCCTGTTGCTCGCTGCCTTCTATATCATTCTCATTCTGCTGATGTGCTTGATCGACCCGGACGCAGCACCCGCCTATGATGTAGAACGCGTTAGCTGGGCACAACGCGGTAAACTGTTTTTGCGTGATGTTTTCCCTATGATTTTAGTAGTCGTCGGGGTGATACTGCTCATCCTGAACGGCTGGTCAACACCTTCCGAATCCGCCGCGTTCGGCTGTCTGGGTGTACTGATACTCGCAGCACTTTACAAACGACTGACCATCAAGAACATCATTGAATCTGTGGAAGGTGCCCTGCGCGTTACGGTCATGGCGCTGCTGATCATTTTTGGATCAGCCACCTTCTCCTCCTTACTGGCATTCTCTGGCGCCAGCGCTGGTCTGATCAACTGGGCAACAGGTTTTGAGCTTGCGCCCATTGTCATGCTATTAATCATGTTTGGCATTTTGCTGATCCTTGGAATGTTTATGGATCAACTTTCCATGATGCTACTGACGGTACCCATATTCTTTCCATTGGCCCTCACATTGGAGTTTGATCTGATCTGGTTTGCTGTTATCACGCTACTGGCATTGGAGATCAGTTTCACGACACCGCCATTTGGTTTGCTGTTGTTTGTCATGAAAGGCGTTTCAGCGCCAGGCACAACCATGCGCGATATCTACATAGCAGCCTTACCGTTTATCGGATGCTCGATTTTACTGGTGGGGCTGTTGATCGTCTGGCCTGAGATTGCTCTGTGGTTACCCAATCTAGGTAAGTAGAGCCTGGTGAGTGATTCAGCTCATCCATTGACCTCCGTCAACATTGTAGGTTTGAGCTACTATGTAGTTGGCTTCCTCACTTGCCAGAAAAACTGCCATTCCTGCAAGATCCTCAGCCGTACCCATGCGGCCATAGGGAACACCAGCCCCAACCTGTGCTTTCTTTTCGCCAGGCTGCAAATTCTCAAGCTTGGCAAACAACGCATCAACTCCCTCCCAGTGCTCCCCATCGACCACACCCGGAGAAATTGCATTAACGTTAATACCGTGCTTTATCAGATCAAGCCCTGCAGATTGGGTCAGCGAGATGATGGCGGCCTTTGTCGCACAATACACCGCAACCAAGGGCTCCCCACGTCGGCCTGCCTGACTGGCCATGTTGATGATCCTGCCGCCCTCACCTCGTTCAATCATGTGTCTGGCGACAGCCTGAAGGGTGAACAGTGTTCCACCGAAATTAACTGCCATGAGCTTGTCATAATCTTCGCGCTGAATATCGACAATGGGGGCTGCACTGAACAAGGCAGCATTGTTAATCAGAATATCAATCTGGCCCAGGCCGGCAACTGATTCTTCAACGGCCTTTTCAATACTGAGTTGATCAGCGACATCCATGTGAACAGCCATCGCAGCTTTCCCAAAGTGAGAAGCTGCTTCACAGGCGGCCTCAAGATTGATATCAGCGATGACAACACGTGCACCTTCATTGATATAGGTCTCGGCAAACACCTTGCCGATTCCGCGTGCCGAGCCCGTAATGAGAGCGCACTTCCCGTTCAGACGTTTCATGATGACTTCGGTATTCGTGTGTTTCACAGACTCACGATTTTACACCATCGTGCCACGAATACTGATACTGATACTGATACTGATACTGATACTGATACTGTATGATCGCTTTAACTTGAATGTAGCGAAGTATTACCTGAATTCAATGAACGCTGTCATCCAGTATTATCTGGCATTTGCTAACAAGCTGCATGTTGCAACCTGCTGCTTGTGCCTGATTCTACTGATCATAGTGTTTGTCACTCAGCTAACCGTCGTGGTGCTGCGCTATCTGTTTGACGTCGGCTTTATCGAGTTGCAGGATCTGGTTACCTACAGCTTCGGCATGCTTTGCGTGCTGGCAATCCCAACGGCTGTTCGCACTGACAAGCACGTGCGTGTTGATGTTTTCCGCGACAATCAATCGGCGAGCAAACAACGCGCGACAGACGTGTTTGCGATCGTCGTTTTCCTCTTTCCTCTATTTGGCTTAACGCTTTGGTTTGCGTGGCCGCTGGTTAGCTATTCGTGGAGCATTCTGGAGGGCTCACGAGAAACTGGTGGGCTACCCGGTTTTTTCATCGTTTTAAGTGCGTTGCCATTAAGTTGTGCACTTATTCTGATTCAAGGTTTAGCCACTATCTTCAACCACCATGAGCGTTGAATTATTCTGGGTATTTGCACTGGCAGTGTCTCTATTCGCAGGCATTCTCAGTGGCGTGCCCGTCATGCTGGCGATTGCTGGCGCCCCCATTATCATTGCTGCGATTGCCTCATTGTTCGGATACTTCGATCTAGGCTATCTGGCCGCATTTCCACAACGGGTGTTCGGCATAATGAACAATCCTCTGTTTGTGGCCATTCCCTTGTTCGTACTCATGGGTATCCTGTTAGAGCAATCGCGCCAGGCAGAAAGATTGCTGCTCAACCTCACTCGGCTCATGGGACAAACCCGAAGCACGCTGGCACTGGCCGTACTGTTTGTCAGCGCTCTGATTGCAGCGTCCACCGGCATCATTGGCGCCACTATTGTCATGCTAGGAATGATCAGCCTGCCAACAATGATAAAAGCCGGCATCCCTACACAATTCAGCAGTGGACTAATCTGTGCATCCGGCACGTTGGGACAGATAATTCCACCATCCATCGTACTGATACTGCTAGGTGACCAGATATCGAATGCTTATCTGGAAGCACAACAGAGCATTGGCAACTTCGCACCAGACCCTGTGAGCGTGGGAGATCTGTTTGCCGGGGCCTTGATACCCGGTCTACTGCTGGTGTCGCTTTATGCACTCTACTCTGTCTATGCATTGCGACATTCAACTGAAAAAATCGATACTTCAAGCGATACGCAAGCAACGCGACCGACTAAGGCTGACAGTATTAGCGTGGTACATAACATCGACTCTGCCCTGACTACCAAAGAACCATCCGTTATCGATCTGTTGATAGAGACAATTCCGCCGGTCTTACTGATAGTGGCAGTGTTGGGTTCTATTCTACTGGGCGTGGCAACTCCCACAGAGGCAGCCAGCATTGGCGTAGCGGGCACGGTGCTAATCGCCACACGCAACCTTCAGAGTTCAACGCTTCCTGTCACACAGATAGTACAAATCTCAATCGCTGCACTGGCTACATTAATATTTCTTCACTACATTGACCATACAGCTCTAGAGATACTGTCACGCGTTATTGCGGGGGTGTTGATGTCAAGCATGGCTCTATGCTTGTTCGCACTGGCGCAACAAGGCGCCTTGAGAAAATCGTTAAGCAAAACGGTTGAAATCAGCGCAATGATATTTGGCATTATCACTGCAGCCAGCATGCTGTCTCTGGTGTTTCGAGGCTTTGGCGGTGACGAGATGGTAGCTGATCTGCTAACCCACTTGCCCGGTGGCCAGTGGACGCTCTTGTTAATAACAATGCTGACAATTTTCTTGCTGGGTTTTGTCTTGGAATTTGTTGAAATCGTCTTTATCGTCATCCCTATTGTGGGACCCATACTACTTCAAGCAGATATCCACCCGGTGTGGTTTGGTATCCTTGTTGCCCTGAACATTCAAACCTCGTTCTTGACGCCGCCGTTCGGTTTCGCCCTGTTCTATTATCGCTCAGTGGCCCCGGTCTCAATCAGCACACTTGAAATCTACCGAGCCGCAATACCGTTTGTGATTCTGCAATTGATTGTTATCACTATTGTTGTGGCTTTTCCTCAACTGGCTACCTGGCTGCCCGATAAATTGTTCCGATAATATTAATCGAGAAAGCGGCAAGCCCATGAGATCTCATTTATGCTGCCTTGGCCCTACCAGTCTGATAGCGTTCAAGCAACGTCTGCAGTCCGGCTGCATGCTTCGACAATTGCTCTGCTGATGAATTGATAGCAGCGGCCGATAGCTGCGTATCACGTGACTGCTCTGCAACATTATGAATAACGGTATTTATCGCCGCATTGTCCTCAGAAGTGTTACCAATGGATCTGTGAAGTTCATTACTGGTCGTTTTCTGCTGCTCAACTGCTGCTGCAATAGAGGACTGCGAGCTGCTGATCGTACTGACAATCTTGCTGATATCGTCAATAGCTTCAACAGCTGATATCGTTGCCATCTGAATCGATTCAATGCGATTTTCAATCTCTTCAGTGGCACGCGCTGTATCCTTTGCCAGATCCTTCACCTCGTTAGCCACCACGGCAAAACCCTTGCCAGCCTCCCCGGCGCGAGCTGCTTCAATGGTGGCATTCAACGCTAATAGGTTCGTTTGCTCAGCAATGGAGGTAATGACTTTTATAACGGATCCAATGCCCGCTGAGGATTCAGAAAGCTGTTTGATGTTCGCTCCTGTGGATTCAACAAGATCAACAGCCTCCTCAACGGTACGCACCGCGTTACTTGTGTTTACGGCGATATCCTTAACGGTAGCAGTCATCTGGGCAGTGGCCACCGCGGCTGACTCGGCTGCTTCGCTTACATTGTTCATCCGTTGGGATACTGAGTCGGTCATCTCTGTATTTCTGGCAGATGACTCGGTGATGTTTTTGCCAAGTCCATTGAGTTCTGCAGCTGTGTCTGAAAGGGCTCCAGCACTCTTTTCTATACCACTAAAGCTACTACGCAGTTCGGAGAACAGCTCATCCAGTGCAACGGCTATCATCCCAAGATCATCATCTGATTTAGAGCAATCAATTGGCTGATGCAAATCCCCTCTTGACGCTGCAGCCACAGCCTCAAGCAATGCTGCAATTCTTGTTTGCAACTCAGCAGCAGCTGCTGCTGAGTTGCAAACAAGAATTG
>CAYGSW010000072.1:0-22898 GCA_964352535.1 uncultured Granulosicoccaceae bacterium
CGTAACGGATAACGCACTTGACGATAACAGTGTGCTGGCGTTTACCTCCGATCACGGCGAAATGCTGGGCGCGCATGGCTGGTTTGACAAAGGACCTTTCTTTTATGAAGAAGTCATGCGCATTCCCATGTTGATTCGTGATCCTTCACTGTTTTCAAACGATAAGCTGAACACGTTTGTCAGTTTGCGCGATCTGTTTCCGACCCTGATAAGCACTGCGGGTGGCGCGCAGTTACTGAACAAGGCAGAACGTGAACGAGCCTACTGGCAGTCCGACGCCGATTGCACCTACTACGTTTATGATGCCTACCAGGGCAGGCAATTCAGATTCCGGGGTATCCGGGAAGAGCGCTTCAAGTACGCCTGGAGTCCACATGATCTTGAAGAGCTTTATGACCTGGATACAGACAGGCATGAACGCACTAACCTCTGCGATGACTCAAGCTACGCTGAGGTAAAGTCCCGACTCAAGCAACGTTTGTTCAAGTGGATGGGTGCTGAAAACGACTGGCTTGCAGGACCTGCTTTTCATCCCCCGGTTGGCAGCTATATCGATGGACGTGACCGCAATGAACAACATACCCACCTATGAAGTGCCATACCCGGTTGACGAATTACCCGCGTGACCCGCCAGTGCGTGTCTGCTCTACCCTGAGTTGATCAACCAGATGACGACCCGCATCATCAATGTGTTTACTGAGAACGCTGACAGCCTGTTCAACGGCCTGTTCACGAATGGCAGCCAGCAATGCACGATGTTCGCTGATAATGGCTTCCTGTCGACCCAATGCAATAGGTACGCGCGTACTGATGGAACCCATGATTTCGCGATGCTGCTTCCACACGCCAAAGGCAACCCGGTTGTAATGTCTTTCGTACATCGTTTCGTGGAAGGCGTTGTCCAACTCAGTATGTCTTGGCTTGTCCTTGAAATTCAGAGCTTCAATCTCCACCTGGATTCGTTCCAGCTCGGCGACATCCCCTTCACTAACCGTCTCTACAAACGAACGCAGAAAATACGGACCCAGCAGCAGACCAACTTCCGCAACATCACGCACGAACTCCATATCGATAGGCCGGACGCGCGCACCCTGATTGGGTGTAAACAGCACCAGACCTTCGCCGCGCAGCTGTTGCAGAGCTTCTCGCACTGGATTGGTCGAGGTTTCATGACGTCTGGCAAGTTCAGATACTTTCAACCTCTGATTGGCATCGAGAGCACCCGATAGAATGTCATGCCGAATGCGCTCGTAAATCAGACTGGATGCTGTTGTTCCTCCGAGCGGTGCTCGTAAGGTCAATGCAGCGGACATGGCTCACCTGTAGTTGCAGCTGCAGCTTGCTGGATACCTATTATGATATACACATGCGATGCAATCGTGTGTCATGCAGGACAGATGGCACATTATGAAACAAAGTTCCCTCTTTTTCTGTCGCGGCCAATGCTATGCCATCACCACCCAATATTATTCTGATTTCAACGGATCAGCACCGAGGAGACTGCATTGGTCCCGAGGGACGGGGTGTGCGCACACCTAACCTGGATCGCATTGCGGCGCAGGGTGTCCGTTTCTCGACGTGCATAACACCACACCCGATGTGTCAGCCAGCCCGTGCATCCATCCTTACCGGGCGTTTGCCTTATAGCCATGGTGTGCGCGACAACGGACGCGATCTGGATGAGGCACTGGGTGCCGAAGGGCTGGGTGGTACCTTTGCCAAGGCCGGGTATCGCACGCAGTTCATTGGCAAAGCACATCTGTCCAGTCAGCAGACCTTCGAGCCCACCGGACGACCTGAGTGTTATCAGAGTGCCAGAGACTTTGCACCGGGATGGCATGGCGAATATATGGGTTTCGAGGACGTTCAGCTCATGCTTCGACCACACCATCACACGCAGTGGCAAGACCCGCCCGAAGCTTTGAACTACGAGTATTGGCTGGACCATGACGGGCATGGGCAGGCACGCTGGGATCAGGCCAGACAGGTGCTCCCACCATCCACAGCGCATTTTCAGGCCTGGCGCTCGGCACTGGACGAGCCATGGCATTCAACTTCATGGATAGGTGATCGCGCTGTAGAGATGATTGAATCCGATGGTAACCAGCCATTGATGGCCTGGGTCTCTTTTCCTGATCCACATCCGCCTTTTCTGGCGCCAAGGCCATGGTGCGATCTGTACAACCCGGAATCGATGGCCATTGCACCACATCCGACACTTGATCTTGACCGACGACCCTGGTGGCATCGAGTCTTTGTGGAAGATCGGGCAAAACCGATCAAGCAAGGCGCTGAACACAATGCAGGCGGCATTGACTGGGGTCAGAAAGGTGAACTGACTGATCAGGCGCTTCGCGATATCACAGCTATCTATTTCGGCATGATTTCAGCCGTTGATCATCAGATCGGACGCATGCTGGATGCACTGGATGCATGCGGGAAACTGGACAACACATTTATATTTTTTATCAGTGATCATGGCGAATGGCTGGGTGATCATGGCTTGCTGTTGAAAGGGCCGATGCTTTACGACGGCTTGCTGCGTGTCCCGTGTCTGGTTCAAGGACCCGGTATTCCCAGCGGAAAAGTGATTGACGATCCGGTTGGTACGGTGGATGTTCTTGCGACTGCCGCTGACGTTTGTGGTGTCGCGAGCGAGAACGCCCATGGCCTGTCCTGGCGAAGTCTCTGGGAAAACCGGTCCACTCGGGATTTTGCACTCTCAGAGTATGAGGTGGATTCTATTCGCAGTGCTGTTGATATGGATCTGATGACTGTTCGAACCCGACGCTATCGATTGTCTGTCGACATGCGTACCGATACCGGTGAGTTGTATGACATGCATGACGATCCCCATGAGATGGACAATCGTTTTGACGACATATCTCATCGCAAAATCAAGGCAGAGCTCCTGGATATGATCAGGTCTCGCCCTGCGGATCAGATACCGGTATCACCGCGCGTGGGTTGGCACTGATTGCAACGCTTGCGAAAAGCAACACGGAAGCTTGATTGCACCTGCAGACGCTTATCCGAATCGATTGGCCGGTAATCCTCGACAATCCACGGGAATGGTAAACACACTGCCTGACAGCGGAGCACTCTGCAATACGGCATCACTCAGCCCGACACGCGCGCTGGTCACGTACAGGGCATCGCCTGCCCCGCTTTCAGATGAGCCCGGAGGAAAGCTGTCGCCCGACTTGACTGCCGGCTGTGGGCCAAAGGCGCAACTGGTAGGTCTGGGTACAGGCATGCCAACCCGATGCATGATGACACCATCGGGCGACAGGCAAAGCACCTGACTACCGTCCCACATTGCACTCCATAAACACCCTTGATCATCGACACACAGTCCATCGGGTACCCCTTCACTTTCATCGAAAACCATCAGGATTTCGCGGTTGCACAGTGCACCAGTTAGCACATCAAATTCATATCGGTAGATGCATCGATGTTCACTATCGGTCAGATAGAAATACTTGTCATCCGGACTCCAGCCCATGCCATTGGCTATACCGAGGTCCACCTCCATCGCTATGGCTGAACCGTCCGCGGTTACCTTCCATAGGCGCCCTGCCTTGCTAACGCCCGTTGTGGATAGTGAGCCTACCCAGAATCGACCCTGCGTATCGCATTTGCCGTCGTTATACCGGTTCTGCGGACGATCAGCTTCCGGATGACATAACAGATGATAATCTCCCATGTCATCAACGCGGTAAATTCCGCTTTGCATTGCTACCAGTAAACCACCTTTGCGGCAAGGCACCACAGCACCAGGCACACCTGCGAGGGATTGCGATTGATAGTCTTCACCATCCAGTGAAATCGACTGTACCCGCTGACCGACAATATCCACCCAAAGCAATCTGTGTGTATAACGACAGACATAAGGACCTTCGCCAAGCTCGCAGTTTCCCTGGTGGAACAGTGTTGGCCGACCTTGTACGATGCTCATTGACTTATGTTTGACGGGGAAACTGAACCAGTCGCGCAGACATGCCTTGATCGGCGACAAGCTCGGTGCCGGTTACCGATACCGATGCATCCGATAGTAGAAACGCAGCACACCGGCCAATGTCATGAACGTTGTTGTACTGATCTGTGGCGTGCCACGATCGGAATAATGTCTCCAACTCAGGATTGCTTGATGTCGCCGCCTGCACCGTATCAGTACGGGTAAGACCGGGACTAAGTGCGTTAACCCGAATACCATGCTCGCCCAGGCTCCAGGCCATTGCTCGCGTCATGGAGACGATTCCGCCTTTGGTTGCTGCATATATCTCATAGCCGCTATCGGATGCAGTGGCATGATTAGAGGCAACGTTGACGATCGAACCATGACATCCCAGCCTGACCATATGCTTTGCCACGCACTGGGCACTCAGATAGACGCCACGTAGATTGGTTTGCCACAGCATCTCCAGATCATCGACACTGGTTTCGAGAAACGGCGTGGTTAATGTCACACCTGCATTGGCTACCAGACCATCAATGCGACCGTACTGTTCGGCTATAACACCAACCCAGGATTGTATGGAGGCCGGTTGACGTACATCCACTTCGCACGTGACGACACGCTCGAAGCCTGAATAAGACACGGATGGCTCCAGCGTACCGACCGCAACCGTTGCACCGCAATCGTGGCAATGTTCTGCAATGCCACGCCCTATGCCAGTACCCGCGCCGGTAATCAGAACCACCTTGCCATCCAGTTGCCTGCTCACTTGACCGCCCCTGCCGTGACTCCTGCCACGATACGGCGCTGAAAAACAATAAACAGCAACAGCAACGGCAAGGACCCCAGAACCGCAGCAGGAAACAGATCAGTCGGTGAAACAGTATGGTTGCCGACAAAACGATACACGCTGATCATGACCGTGAACTTGTTTTCATCCGTCAGCAACAACAAAGGATACGTGAAATCATTCCAGACCATCAACATGACGAACAGAGACAAGGTGGCCGTTGCTGGCAGCAGCAAGGGTCGGATGACATACCAGAAAATCTGCAAATCCGAACAATTGTCCAGACGTGCCGCTTCGTCCAGTTCAACAGGGATATTCCGAATAAAGCTGGTATAGAAAAACACCGCCAACGGCAGGTTCAATGCGGTGAACGCGAGAATAATGCCGAGGTAACTATCGAGCAGACCGAGCTGTCTGAATATGACGTAGATAGGCGTAATCGTTACAAAATTGGGCGTGGACAATCCAAGCGCCATGATCATGATCAGAATTCTTGAGAGTCGATGGGTGCGCCGAGCCAGTGGATAAGCAGCTAATGCCCCCAGCAACGACACAAGAACTGTGACCGACAAGGTAATGCCGATCGAATTCAGAACGCTACGCCAGTAGTTCATGTTCGCCAAAGCGTGTTCGTAATTCCCCAGGAACACACTACCGGGAATACCCAGCGGGTTGTCAGCAATTTCAGCTCCCGTCTTGAAGGACATCATCAACATGAACGCGACCGGTACAAGCATCAGGCAAACCAGCAAGATCGTGACCACGGCAAGCAATGACTTGGCGGGCTTGATAGGCAGGCTACCGAACAGGCTCACAATTGCTCCTCTCTGGAACGCAGCAAACGGTTTTGAAGGTAGGCGACGATGATGACCAGCAAGAGCATCACGATTGACAAGGCACTGGCAAATCCGAACTTGTATTGTCTGAACAACGCGTCAATGATTTGCAGACTCACTGTGCGGGTGGCTCCATCAGGCCCACCACGCGTCATGATAAAAGGCAACTCGAAGGTTTTGAGCGTGCCGATAGTCGAGAGCATGATGTTGATGGTGAAACTTGGCGCTAACAAGGGAATTTCCAGATGCCGGAAACGTTTCCATGAACTGACCCCTTCAAGCCTTGCAGCCTCATCCAGCTCCCGAGGAATTCCAGCATAGCCAGCCAGAAATATAGCAGTTGTGTAACCAACGAACATCCAGATGTGTGCAACGGCAAGCGCGTATAACGCAGTGGATGGGTCACCGATCCAGTTATGTTGCAACCATGGCAAACCCAATGCGGCAAGCGCTTCATTCAGGCCGCCGTTAAAGGGGGAGTAGATGAACTGCCAGACATAGCCGACGATGACAAACGACATCATCGCCGGTAAAAACAACGCTGCCCGACACAAATCACGAATGGGCGCAAGTCGATGCAATGCTGCTGCAAAACACATACCGATTAGGGTTTGCAGCGTGACCACGATAACGGTAAACCACAACGTGACTTGCAAGGCATCGACATAGCGCGAGCGTGTGAATACACGCTCGTAGTTTTTCCAGCCAACATATTCCGGCACACCGACACCCGTGAAATCGGTAAAGCTCAGTCGCAACGTCAACAGTATCGGATATATAAAAAATACACCCAAGACAATCACTGCTGGCAGCGCGAGCAAATAGATTCGGTATCGGCGCAAAACGATGACTATCCGCGTTTGGTTTAAATCGAATATGTAGCTTATTGCTGGCGGTTATCAAAACACGCCTTGCCCCCAGGGACTACCTTTTTACCTTCAGGATTTCCCGGGAGCAAACCAACCACCTACTGATCTTCTATGATCTCATCCCAACGAGATAGTATCTCGGCGGGGTTTTTCTCCAGATCCAGCAAGTAACCAGTCATGCTGTCGAATATCTCGCCTTCCAACTCCTTCGGCCAGGCGAGCACGCCGAATGGAAACATGATCGTTCCACCATTGGCACGCGACTCATCGTAGCTTGACGCCAGTTCAGCCATGCCGTTGGTACCGTCCGTGAATGGACTGTAGGCTGACTCTGCTTTCAGAAGCTCTTGCAGGTTTTCATCCCGCGTAAAGAAATCGACGAATGTCTTGGCAGCTTCAGCCTGCTCTGTCTGTGAACTGATGACCCAACCGAAACCGAACAGATCCAGTGCAACACCTGTGTCATTGCTTGAAGGAATGGGCGCAAATACAAAGTCAAGATCTTCTGCACCACTGAAATTCTGTATGTTCCAGGCGCCCTGCGGCAGCATGGCGAAATTTCCCGCCTTGAATTCGGACAAGGCTGTAGACCATGGATCTACGCCTGCCACCACCTTGGCGTCAAAACAACCCGCTTCAGCCAGTCCGGCAATCTGCCCCAGAGACGATTTGAATGCATCGTTGTCTTCAAAGCTCGTGTCACCGCTACCCAGTGCGCGAGCGGCAGCAGGATCGGCTTCCAGTCCATTGGCTATAGCAAACAACGCTGACGGAAAACCACCACCGAGCAGCATTGGATTTATACCTGCCTCGCTGAGAGCCTGACAAGTTATCTTCAGATCCTCAATGGTGGTTGGTGGTTGTTCGATACCTACAGATCTCAACAACCCCATATTGACGAAGTTGCCCATACCTATGACCTCCAGAGGCATGACATGCACATCATCACCCAACGTGATGGCCTCGCGAATCTGGTCACTTAGCCGGTCATACCAGCCCGTTTTATCGAGCGGTGCCAGCAGACCTGCATCACCCCACACTTTAACGAGCGGCATGTCGGCCATCATGACATCCGGCGCATCCCCGCTTTGAAGTCTTGGTGGTAATACAACATCGGTATCACTGCGGCTGATATAAGAAAAATCGATGTTGATATCGGGATGTTCGGATTCGAACTTTGCGATGAGTTCAGGCAAGGCCGCAGGTTCGGTTTCATTGCCTTTCCATGCAGTGACCTCCAGAGTCGTCTCTGCATGCGATGTGCCTGCACCGGCAACCAGCACGAACGTTGCGCAGACTGCAACGGATAGCTTGCGAATTCCAATCATGTTGACCATACCCTCTTTTGGACAGTGGATGATCTCGATAATATACAGATTTCCTATTTTTGTACATTATTCTAGCCGGATTATTCATGGAACGCGCAATCCTTTCACAGGAGGGCCAGCCCTGCAGACCCTTCGTTCGTAGCGGATTCCGCGAAGGAGCCAACGCAGCCCGGCTGATCGCAGCCCGGCGGAATACTGACTGTATTTCGACGGGGACGCCCAGTCCGGGACGCGCAGCCTGAGTGGAATTCGTTACGAACAAAGGGGATGCGGGCACCGGGCTTCCGGAAGGATTAGGTGATTTCATGAATAATCCAAGCTAAACCCAGAATCCATTGACTTATTAAGAGAGCGCCAATCTAGTAGTCCGTCCTACTCTATGAGCTGGACGGACCACTAGATTGGCGCTCGCCGAGTTCAAAATATATACAAGCGTATTTGGCTCGTGAAGAAATCGCCTGATAACACGCCGATGATGACTAAGGCTATAAGGATTGCGGACTGTTCGCTGATCAGGGTCTTAACCCGCTCTGTTAGTCTCTGGCCAGATCACTCGACCGGACGACGTGGGCCTGAAAGAGAATAACGGCAAACAGGAACGCACCGCGTATAACCATTTGCCAGTAGGCGCTGATACTGATGGTGCCCAGTCCGTTCTCGAAATTCAGGATATTGAACACCAACCCTAACAACAGCGCCCCTGCAACGGTAGCAGGTACATACCCCAAACCGCCGGTCAGCAACGTACCGCCTACAACGACTGATGCAATCGCCGATAATTCCCAGCCAATACCTTCCAATGGTTGGCCGGCACCAAATCCGGATGCGAGAATAACGCCAGCAATCCCGGCACATCCGCCAGACAAAACATAAACAAACGCTTTTGCGCGGTTAACGTTCAGGCCCATCAGCATCGATGCATCTTCATTGCCCCCGATGGCCAGGACGGTTCTGCCCAATGAAGTTTTTTCAAGTACGATCCACAACACAAATACGATGCTGGCGACAACAACAATCGACCATGGTAAGACCGTAAACACTTTCTCCATTCCCATTTTTGTGAAGTTCGAGCCCCAGTCCACAGCGATGGTTTGAGCATCGGAAATCACGAGCGCTCCGCCCTTAGCGCCTAGCATGGTGGCCAGTGTGGCAATAAATGGCGGGATCCTTAAGACAATAATGCAAAAGGCGTTGATCATTCCGAAGCCCATGCCGGCAAGCACTGCTACGGGTAACGCTACCTCAATGCCATGAGGCGATAGGTACGCAGCAATGACTGAAGTAAACGCCGCCACTGAACCCACCGACAAGTCAATGCCACCGGTCATGATCACAAAACACATGCCTACGGCAATAATGATGAACATGGAGTTGTAGTTGAGAAAAGACGATATGTTGTATGCGCCGCCAAAATTCTCGTAACGCAGTAATCCAAATACGATAAGGGCTACCAGCGCAATCCAGACAGCCACTGATTGCGGATTTCGCGACAGATATTTGCGCAAGTCAAGTGCATATGCATCAGACATCCGGGCCTACTCCCTGCCAGCCTGTTGAAGATAGACTGCGGCGATGATGATGACAGCCTTTGCAATTAAAGCCACTTCATCTTCGATACCATTTGCAAGCAAGGTGTACTTCACAAGTTGAATGATAACCGCCCCAAGAATGGCGCCGAATATAGGTGCTCTGCCACCTTGCAGAAGTGCGCCACCGACTACTGCGGCCGCGATGGCATCCAACTCCATAAGGTTGCCATTACGCGCGGCATCTGATGCCGAATTGATAGCCACGACAATCAAACCTGCAAGACCGGACAACATGGCGCAGATGACATACACACCAATCTTGGTTCGTCGAACTGGCCCCCCGGCGAGAGTGGCGGCGCGTTCGTTACCACCAATGGCCAACACATATCGACCGAACGTGGTTCTTGTAACCATCCAGAACAGTACGCACGCAATCACCAGTGCAAACCAACCCTGTACCGGCAAGCCCAGAATTTTACCAGTACCCAGACGACTGAACGCTGGATTACTGAATGTTTGCAGGTTTCCGTTCGTGAGCACTTGCGCAATTCCCCGACCAGAAATAAAAAGAATCAGGGTTGCAATAATGGGCTGGATACGTAAGACAGATACGAGATAACCGTTGAACATGCCACACACTGCTGCCACCCCCAACGGCAATACAATGGCCAGTGCGACTGCTGTAGTCGGGTGTGACTGCCCTATTTCAGAGAGAAATATCAACGGCGCCAAGGCCCCGGCGAGTGCCATGACAGCCCCGACCGATAAATCAATACCTCCTGTCGCTATTACCAGGGTCATACCCATTGCCACGATTGCTATGGTGGCAACCTGGCTGATATTGACAAACAAGGTTTGCAACTGAAAAAAATTGGGCGTAACCAAAGCATTGAACAGCAGCAGGAGAAGCAGTGCTATCAATCCTCCGTTTTGCCGTAATATTTGCGTCCAGCGTCGCGTTGCAGTTAACTTTGATCCGCTGGTGTAAGTAGACTCACTCACGCTGCTTTCTCACCGTGTGAGTCTGCTAGCGCGCGTAGTAACCTATCTTCGGTGATACCAGGATTTGTCATTTCGCACACAGACTTTCCTTCATTGAGAACCACAATGCGATCTGCACCTTCTACCAGTTCTTCAAATTCTGAACTGATGAGTAAAGCGCCACTACCACTGGCGACGCAGTCCCTGATGATGGCCTGAATCTCGCGCTTGGCGCCAACATCCACACCCCGGGTGGGTTCGTCAAGTATTAGTAACACAGGGTTAATGGCCAGCCATCGTGCCAACAACACTTTTTGCTGATTGCCGCCAGACAACTCTCGAATGGGTTGTTCAATGCTCGCTATTTTAATACCCAGTGATTCAACATACTGTTTGACGACGGTGCGCTCCCGCTCTCGATCAACCTGTCCACCTCTAACCAGTCGTGGTAACAAGGCAAGCGTAAGGTTTTCGCGGACCGACAACTCAGGCACAATCCCCTCTGCTTTGCGATCTTCACTCAAATAACCGATGCCCGCCGCTATTGCCTGAGCCGGAGTGGAAGGTGTGTGCTTACTCTGACCAATTGAAACTGTTCCATGCGTCAGGCGATCAACACCAAACACAGCACGCGCAGCCTCCGTACGCCCGGATCCCAGTAAACCACCAAGGCCGACAATCTCACCTTCGTGAACTGTCGCATTGAACTGGCTCAGCCGCGGTCCAGTGGCAACGTTTTTCGCCTGAATCAGCACATCTCCTTTGCTTGCAACACCGGTCGTAAATTCAGTCATGCCAGCTTGTTCGATGTCGTTGGCATCACGACCAAGCATGCCGGCTATCAACTCAAGCTTGGAGGTGCCTTGCAGTGATCGCTGATCTACAGTGACACCATCACGCATTGTCGTTACACGATCGCAGATTTCAAACAGTTCATCTAAAAAATGTGAGACGTAGAGAACAGATATACCATCATTGCGAAGACTGCGTACAACATCGAACAACACCTTCACTTCAGACACATCCAACGACGATGTCGGCTCATCCATAATGACCAGCTTTGTATCCAGTGATACAGCACGCGCGATGGCAACCAGTTGCTGAATTGCGGTGGAATAACTTCCCAGCGGGGCGGTGACATCAATATCAATACCGAAGCGTTGTAGAACATCTCGAGATCGTTGATGCGCTTTTGACCAGTCAATGAACACGCCCAGTCGCTTGGGCTCGTATCCCATAACCACGTTTTCCGTTACGGAGCGAAGCGGAACCAGATTTAATTCCTGATAGATGGTTGCAATACCAGCGGCTTGTGCATCGCGCGGTTGTGTAATCTCGCTGGGCCTGCCAGCAAAGACAATGTCTCCACCATCTCGACTGTAGACACCCGTCAATATTTTTATCAGCGTGGATTTGCCGGCACCATTTTGGCCAATAAGCGCGTGAACTTCTCCGGGTTTGATACCAAGTGATGCATCAAGCAGGGCCGGAACGCCATTGAACGATTTGCGAATGGACTTCATGGTCAACAAGTGCTTCATATCGATTGCTGTCATTTGCGTTTTCGTTCGTGTTGCCATCCCGGACTATGCGTCAGGCCAGGATGCCCGGTCGTAAGCCGAACACCCTGGTACTACACTACGCTAAGGCTTAATAGGCCTCATCTACATGCTTGGCCGCGTTAGCTTGTGTGAAAATCCTGTCTTCCACCTTCACCCATGGTTCAACAGGCTCGCCTGCGGCATACTGCTTCATCACGTCACACGCGATAGGTCCGAAAAATGGTGAGCTTTCAACCGTCACGCCCATCTTGCCATCAATGATGGCCTGCAGCGCATCGCGCGTACCATCAATCGAAACCACCAGCACATCATCTCCCGGCGTACGTCCGGCAAGTTCGAGTGCCTGAATAGCACCAATCGCCATTTCATCATTGTGTGCGTAAACGATGTTAACGTCCGGATGCGCCTGCAGCAGTGTCTCCATGACTTGTCTGCCGAGATCTCTGGCGAAGTCACCTGACTGTGACGCTACGATTTCAAATCGTGAGTCTTCAAGGATCGCATCATCGAACCCTTTCTTGCGATCATTCGCCGGTGAAGAACCGGTGGTACCTTCAAGCTGAACAATGATGCCTTTGTCGCCGGAATAGTTTTCCTTGGTCCACTCAGCCACGCGCCGGCCCTGTTCGATAAAATCCGATCCAAGAAACGACACATAATCCACGCCCGCCTGAGCAGCGTTAGGATCGACAGAACGATCAACAAGAAAGGTCGGAATACCTGCAGCTTTCGCCTTCTTGACCGCAGGAATCAATGGTTTTTCTTCGCGCGGGGGCAGAAACAGCACATCAATACCTTGAGCAATCATGCTGTCAACATCGGCGACCTGCTTGGCGGCAGAGCCTGCCGCATCGGTGGCTATAAGATCCCAACCGCAGGACTCTGCAGTATCAACGAACGACTTAGACTGTGCAATACGCCACGGGTTGTTCGATTCCATTTGCGGGAAACCTACTTTGTATCGCTCTTTCTGCTCCAGTGGTGGTAGATCGGCGTTAGCGACAGAGCTTAGACCGATCATGATGGTGGCTATGCCTGCCGAAAGTAAGGTGCGTTTCATCTTCATCTCCTGAGTAATGCGGCGTTTGTAACTCACCGCTGTTATGTGGGCCTGCTTCAATCCTGATAACTCATGAATACGCAAGCTTGCGTACGCAAACACTCATGCTTGATCCGGATAATCACTCGGCCCAGCTCATATAGGTTGTCTGCTTACGCAGATACCCATCGAATCCATACTGGCCATCTTCACCACCCAGACCGGAAAGCCCCCAGCCGGTGTGGAAGCCCTGCACTGCTTCTCCATTGGTACGATTAAGATACAACTCGCCAAATTTCAGGGCGTAAGGTGCATGCTGAAGACGTTTGTGGTTGCTGGTAAACAGATACGCAGATAACCCGAACGGTGAGTCATTGGCGTTCGCCAATGCTTCTTCAAACGAATTGACCCGACGTGCAACGGCCACCGGGCCAAACACCTCGTCGCGAACCGCGGGTACTTCATTGTCATCCACTTCGAGAACGGTGGGTGAATACCAGTGCCCCTTAGCGTATTCATCGTATTCAAGGGGACCGCCATCAAGCAAAACCCTGGCACCGGCTTTTACACTGGATGCAACAATGTCAGCCACTTTGTCACGTTCGATACGACTGACCTTCGGCCCCATATCGACATCGGTTGTGGGATCACCGATGCTAAGAGCGGATGATGAAGCAATGAACTTTTCAAGAAATTCATCCGCGATCGCTTTGTGCAAGAACATACGCTCATTGCATGTGCATATTTGCCCACAGTTTGTATACCGTGCTACCACCGCTGCTTCAACAGCCCGATCGATATCAGCATCCTCCATGACAATAAAGGGGGCTTTGCCGCCCAGCTCCAGACGCACGACTTTCAGTCCATCAGCTGCGTTGCGATAGATTTCTTTGCCAGCTCTTGTACTTCCCGTCATGGTAATCAAACCGGTGTTTGCAGCCCTGACCATGGCTTTTCCGATAACTGGACCGCGGCCAGTGACTACATTGATGACCCCCTTAGGAAAGCCCACCTCATGAGCGATTGCCGCTAGCGCAAGTCCGGATAATGGTGTGCATTCATGGGATAGTAAAACAACGGTGTTGCCTGATACCAGGGCAGGCCCCAGCTTGCGTGCAGCCAGCGCTGCAGGGTAGTTCCAAGCGGTTAGCGCAACAACAACTCCATAAGGATGGCGCCTGATGTGAATCTCTTCACTGCGATTGTCCGAGGACATCAAATCACCCTGAATGCGTCGAGCATGCTCAGCAGCGTAGGTGAAGAAGTTGCACGCAGCTCCGATCTCTCCGATCGCTTGCGACATCGGTTTGCCTTGCTCTCGGGTGACAAGGGCAGCAAGCTGTGTCGTTTGTTCTTTGATCTTTCCCGCAAGAGCTTGTACAAGCTGCGCTCGCTCGATGGCAGGCAGTTGTGACCAGGCTGTTTGTGCCTTGTGCGCCGCATCCACAGCCATTTCGCCGTCTTCTGCCAACCCTTCGGGTACCGTACCGATGATGGCTTCGGTAGCGGGATTTTCCACTTCAATTTTGGAACGCTGGGATGAGTTGAACCAATCACCATCGATATACATCAGCCCGTTGATGAAATTTGTATCCATCGCTACTCCGATTTCAGTACAAAGTTCTGCAAAAGCTCGCTCCATCAGCAAACGCGGCCATTCATCATTCTCCAAGCCTCATGGTTTGTCAATTACTAATATTAGAAATACTATTATTTATGCTAATTTATTGACTTTACAGAACCCTGTTTTTTAATTCAGAACCGCATTGAGGTATCCACGTCATCGTATTCACTCATGGTTAAGCCGCCGAACAGCAAAACAAATCCACCCGGCGTAGGCAAAGTGTCGGGTCGGCAGCGTGTCACCATGCACGATATTGCCCGCGCGGCCGGGTGCTCTCAACCCACCGTCTCATTTGTGCTCAATGGCAATGATGCAGTGAAAATTTCTCCGGCTACCAAGCAACGAGTCTGGGACGCAGCACGTGATCTGGGATACCACTCGCAATCAAACACGGTGGGAAAAGGCGGCCGCCCCACTGTGCCTCATGCAGATGGGCCTATCGGATTCATTGTCGACAGTCTCGCCAGCAGCCTGCAATGTGTTAATGCATTCGACGGCATCATGGAGGCCGTCAAAGCCACCGGCAACATCGTATTACTGGCAGAGACGCAGAACGATCCAGTGCAAGAACCCAAGGTCATACAGCATCTTCTCAATCAAAACGTAATCGCAATAGTCTACGCCTGCGTCTTTACTCGCGAGGTACGAGTACCTGATCTGCTACGCAATACCAACACACCCGTTTATCTATTGAATTGTTATACAGATGACTTATCGTTTCCGGCGGTTATTCCGGGAGAGGTGGCAGGTGGTCATACCGCTACCAACGCTTTGATCAACGCCGGTCATCGACGAATTGGAACCATTACCGGAGAGCTTTTCATGCACTGTGCAGACGGCCGGCTGACTGGTTACCGAAACGCTCTGGCCAGTGCCGATCTACCCTTTGCCGAGGAGTTGGTGGTTACTGGAAACTGGTTACCAAGCTCGGGTTACGAGGCAACCTATAAGCTTATGTCACTCAGCAAACCGCCAACGGCCATTTTCTGTCAGAACGACCGGATGGCGGTTGGCTGTTACGAAGCACTCAAAGAGATGCGCCTTGCCATACCTGAGGATGTTTCTGTTATTGGCTTTGATGATGATGAAATTGCCAGGCATGTGTCCCCGCCGCTAACGACAATGAATCTGGCCGATCGAGCGATGGGACGGTGGGTCATTGAACAGCTGTTCCATGGCTCACAAACTCGCTCTCGTCATCCGCTGACTAAACTGGAGTGTGAGCTCATTGAACGAGACTCTATTACAGCGCCTGAAAGTATTGCGAATGAAACATCATGAAGACGAACTTTGATCATATCGTTGTCGGAGGTGGATCGGCAGGCTGTGTTGCTGCAGCCCGGCTAGCTTCTGAAGGGCGTGTTCGAGTGCTTTTGCTCGAAGCCGGGCATTCAAACAAACACCCGTTGCTGGATATGCCGCCTGGCATATTCAAGATGATCAACGGATCAAAATTCATGCGGTATCACAAAACAACTCCACAGCCGCATCTGGATAATCGCTCGCACTACATTCCCCAAGCCAACGTCCTTGGAGGTGGATCGTCAGTGAACGCCCAGGTATACATGCGCGGACGGCCCAGCGACTACGACGAATGGCAGGACATTCTGCGTGGTAACAACGACAATGACGGCTGGGACTGGGAACATGTTCTACCGCATTTTCGTCGTATGGAAGCCAACAACAGGCTGAACAATGAGCTACATGCTACGGATGGCCCTATGCTGGTGTCTGATCCAGGATATATTGATGACGTATCGCGCTGGTTCGTTCAGTCTGTGCAGAGCCTTGGCGAGCCGTTGAATTCCGATTTCAATGGTACCTCCCAGCGCGGTGTCGGTTTCTATCAGTTCATGAACCGTCACGGCAAGCGTAGCTCTGCTGCGCATGCTTATCTCTTGCCACAATCTGACAATCCGAATTTAACGGTTTTGTTACATGCGCAAGTACAACGGTTGATTGTAGAAGCCGGGCGCGTAGTTGGCGTCGAGTACAAGAATAAGGGCCAGCTATCTACAGCATATTCAGACCACGACGTTGTGCTGAGCGCCGGTGCTTTAATCA
This sequence comes from uncultured Granulosicoccaceae bacterium, assembly GCA_964352535.1. Classification (GTDB taxonomy): domain Bacteria; phylum Pseudomonadota; class Gammaproteobacteria; order Granulosicoccales; family Granulosicoccaceae; genus Granulosicoccus. The sequence continues at coordinate 16,581 of CAYGSW010000072.1, forward strand.
CACCACAACTGTTAATGCTTTCCGGGATTGGACCTTCGAGCCATCTCCGGGAGCACAACATCGATGTAAAAGCCGACTTGCCCGGCGTCGGTCAAAATTTGATTGATCATCCCGAAGTGCCAATGACCGCCGTGGCGAATGGCCCGTACGGCTACTACAAGCAAGGAGTCGGTTTACGCATGCTAAAAAACGGCCTGCAGTTCAAGCTGTTTGGCTCGGGGCCAATTACCTCTGCTGGCGTTGAAGCAGGCGCGTTCGTAAATCCGACAAATCCAGAAGCTGCACCCAGCATACAGGCTTTCTGCGTGCCCATTGTTTATCTGGATCGAGACACTCAAGATCAGTTACAGGATGGTTACGGCTTTACAATCACGACAGTGGTGGTAAAGCCAAAATCTCGTGGTGAAGTCACTCTGCGTTCGGCCAATCCTGATGATATGCCGCTGGTTTCACCCCACTTGCTTAAGCATCCTGACGATATGCGTGACATGATCGAAGGACAGCGTTTTTTCGTTAAAGCAATGCAAGCGGCTCCCTTGGCCAATCGGATAGAACGCATCGCAATCCCCTCTCCGGATGATCTGTCAGACACAGCGCTGGCTACTCACTGCAAACGCTTTGTCAAAACTAATTATCACCCGGCGAGCACTGCCCGTATGGGTGCTGACGGTGACCCCATGGCTGTTCTGGATGCAAAGCTGCGGGTGCGGGGCATTGAAAATCTACGGGTTTGCGATATGTCTGCTGTACCCAACATAAACGCTGGAAATACCAACGCACCTGCCATGATGCTGGGCGATCGTTGCGCAGACTTTATTATGAACCGTGGAACTAATAGATAGAAAGTAAACGTCCGCCCATTGACAACTAGCAGTCCGTCAACCCGAAATATCAGGATTCAGAGTTCACCAGCGGCCGCCCTGACGGCGTTACGTTTGTTCGACATATGATCCGAGAACTGTGATTATTACCTATTGAAAACTGGCGCGCCAAGCCCGATTATTCGCTCAAGCCGGAAGCCTCCGGCGAAGTCTTATTAGAGTCACTGACTTGAAGCACATCCGCTCTGGTTTATTTATTTTTACTTGTATCACGCTGGCCGTAACGGCCTGTAGCTCATCCGAGAACGCTAACCACACTCTTGCTGATACCCTCAATGATCCGGGTATTCAGACATCGCTACCTGTTGAAACCAACGATCCCACTGGTACAAAAGACACCGCTGTTGCCGCTGTCACTACAGGCAGTGCCGATGTGCTTGTTGTCGACAATTTCGATTTGCCCTCTCGCGCCTACCCTTACCTGCAAAAACTCGGTGGCTACTCACTGGAAGCACTGACAAAAGACATTGCTTTGGTTGGTGATCTGGCTGGCACGTCTGCCATTTCCAGTCAACGGCTGCCAGATACGGAAGGCTTCACCAGCGACGATCGTGGAGAGTTCCATAACACCGTCATTGAACAGACGCGTTACTCGTGTTCGCTCGGCGGCGAAGTCACACTGGGCGTTGGTAGGTATGAACTTTATGATTCCAGTTACTCACGTGAGACTGTACAACGCGAATACCGATTCGATCAGTGTGTTATCGAACTGGACGGCGTCCAGGCATTAAACGGGCAAATGATTCTATTCAGTGATTCGAAATCAGCTAGTCGAGCTGTCATCTATGAGCGTAGGCAACAATGGACTGACTTTAGCTGGGTTCGTGCGAACGGTGACACCACCCGTGTAGACGCCTCTATGTGGCAACACTGGTTCAGCTCCTACGATAGTTTTTCGAAACGGACGGCCACTATCAACCACTATGAAACAGTGGCTGGTAACGAAATCATCGAACAAATCGTTGACGGCAAATTCGACCTGACGGACAACATCACTTCGGGCGGCGGTGCCCAGGATTACACTCTTTTTGTTGCGGGTACCATCACAGACAGCTCTGCCATCGGTGTCGCCATAACCACCGACACCACTTTCAGGCGTAAACAGGCTCTCTACGATCCGAGTGAAGAACGAATACCATTTGAAGGTCATATCACCATGGATGCTGATAACGGTGCTCGTCTGTTTTTGCAGGCGGTACCGCTAGTCGATAGCACGGCTTTGACAGTCGATCTGAAGTATACAGACCATGATGGCACAACGACTATCAATGAGGCTCTGAGCTTTGTAGATCTGGTCGGCGTTGTGTTTTGAACGATACACGATATGGCAGGCACATCACAGCAACTTATAAGCTGTCCAACCATAGTGAGAAATGCAAATATTGCCGCAGCATGTCTGGAGACGCGTTTTATCGTTCAGTACAAGGCGACATGTGGTAACGGTACTCAACTGATATTCGATGCACTTGATGCAGAGACGGTTCACGCTTTCTATGACGCTGCGTTGCGCAATGGCAGCTCAGATGATGGGCCACCAGGGCCTCAAGCGTATAGTCCTAACTACTATGGCGCTTACGTGCGTGATCCTGTGGATAACAAGCTCAATGTTTCCGTGATTCCCAAGCATGATTGAACACGACTCAGTGGAAACAGTTAGTACGATCCTGGCGCGCAATCAAATATCTCACAGTTGAGGTTGTCCCAATCCAGCGACTGGTGATCGTACCTTGTGTTCAGGAAACCTTGACTGTATGTGGATCAGATACGCGCGGCCACAGTGCTCTTGTCAGTCTTTCATGCTGTATCTCGCCGAAATTCATGGACGCACACCCCGGTGTTGCCATGTAAAAGATCTCCCTGGCAATGGGTGCAAAACCACCATGAAAATGCTGTGTCGATTTCACGATCAAAGCCCTTGGTTTGAGCGGATCTAGACCCGCAACGGAAAAACACAGTGGATCGAAAGCCTGCACACGATTGGTATTGATAACGATATCAATAGCGTTCGCGTCGTCATCTTTATCTCCGATACGTAACCACGCAACATCGCCAAGCTGTTCTGTGCCACCTGCATAGGGCTGTTTAGCATTGGTAGTAAGGTGCATCACGCAAACCTTGCAGTCAACCGGATTGCCGGAGGCAGGGCCGCTTTTACCCCCCAACCGCATGGGCAGACAAGCGCCAACACCTGCTTCAAATGCCAGAGAAACTGCTACAGGGTCCCATAGAGGTGCAATGGCAAAACCGCCGATGCTGTTGTCAATCAAATAGTGTAGTACAAACGTCGAATCACCCGCAGAGCCTGCGCCCGTATTATCAGCCGTATCTGCCAGTACGAAGGGTCGATCAGCTGGCGCTGATTGAAGTACCGTATCTATCGCCTTTTGCATGGGTATGAAGGGTATGACGATACGTTCTCTATTCTCCCAGACCCAGGCACCGAGCTCTTCTGCGCAGGATGCAGCCAACGCTGGGTCGTTATCGGTCACCACCAGTGTATGCATGCCGATATCCGGCATATTGCTCCAGGGAAAACCGTGAATCAGCGAGACTGACAGAATACCCGGTTGAGTCTCCAGTTCTTTCATCCGATGCACGAAACTCTGCATGGGTTCGCGAGTGGTGGCAAACATGCCCAGCATTTTGCAGTCATACATAGCCATACACGGTTGTAGTGTCTTCTCAATCATGCCAACACCAATGTCAAAAAGCTCATTCGCTCGATCAACGCTATCGATGTGCGGGTACTCTTTGAAGTAGATCAGTACATCAGCAGCCTCGAGTTTGGCCTGCGTTTGATGGCCGTGTAAATCCAGCTCTGCCAGCAACGGCACGTGCGGCCCGATCAGGCTGCGTACACGACTTAGCAAATCTCCCTCAGCATCCGGATAGCCATCAGCAACCATGGCGCCGTGCAGGCTAAGCAACACCATATTCACAGGCAGTGAAATTTTCAGATCGTCCAGAATCTCATCGCGTAGCGTCTCGTAGGCTAAGCGTGTTGTGTCTCCAGCTGGCGTGGCAAACGCTGCAAGACCTTCAGCCACGTCCCAACCTAACGCCTGTGCTCGTTTTCGCCATGTAATCAGTGGCAATCCAAACAGATTGACATCGTCACCAAAATTCCCATCACGCACCAGCATGGTATCGCTGAACAGCTTCAGGCCAGTGGGAATGGGTGAGAATGAATTGGTTTCGGTACCCAGGCAGGCAGTGAATATTCGGCGTTTTGTTGGCATGCTGGCGATTATACCAAGCGTACTGGAGCTTCGCTAATTCACAATGTCACAATATGTCGTCGTCGGTTAATGCAGCCGTATAACACTAAACCAGAAAGACACATGATCATCATCTGGCACTTGATCTGTTCTTAATTCCAATAATAGAGGTGATAGCAAAGATCAATGCTGCGATGCAGACGATCGAGGGTCCCGCTGGAGTATCCAGCACCCACGCTGCACGAAGTCCGCAGACTGTGGCTACACAACCGATGGCGGCGGCGGCAAATGCCATGCGCTCTGGCGTACTGCTTAAAGGACGAGCAGCCGCAGCGGGGATGATCAGCAAGGCTGCGATAAGCAGCACGCCTACAACCTTGATAGCCACGGCAACCACAATCGCCAACGATAACGTCAGCACCAGTTGTTCTCGTTTCGGATCGATGCCGCTGGCATGGGCCAGGTCAGCATTGAGTGTCGACGTTAACAGCGCTGACCAGCGCCATCCCATCAGTATCACGACCAGTATCGCTCCACCCCAGATCACCGCCAGATCAGTGCGTGATACCGCAAGGATGTCACCAAAGAGATAGGCCATGAGATCAATGCGAATACCGGACAGAAACGAGACCGCAACAAGCCCGAATGCCAGTGCTGAATGAGCCAGAACACCGAGTAGAGTGTCCATGGCATAGCCGCGACCGCTTAGAAAACTGACTGTCAGAGCCATAAGAAGTGACACGGCCAGTGCACCGGCAAAGACTGAAATTGACAGCGCTAGTGATAGAGCCACACCAAGAATGGCCGCGTGTGCGGTGGCATCACCGAAATACGCCATTCGGCGCCACACAACAAAGCAACCCAATGGGGCAGCCGCAAGCGCCACACCCATACCTGCCAGCGTTGCACGTACAAGAAAATCATCCAGCATCAGTTCTGTCCGTGCCTGTGTCGGTATCGATCGATCGATGTTCATGCAGATGTTCGTCATGATCGTGATCGTGATGATGACGATACAGTGCAAGCGTACCTAATGTGCCCGTGCCAAACAGCGCACGGTATTCGGGTGCTGATGCAACAACCTCTGGCGTGCCATGGCAACACACATGACCGTTAAGGCAGATCACACGATCGGATGCACTCATCACTACATGCAGCTCGTGGCTCACCATGAGTACGGCGCAGCCAATTGTATGCCGCACGTGTTCTATCTGCTGATAAAAACCGGCCGATCCGGGCTGATCCAGTCCCTGTGTCGGTTCATCGAGAATCAGTAGATCAGGCTGGCCGATCAAAGCGCGTGCCAGCATCACTCGCTGACTCTGACCGCCGGACAGCTCGGACATTTGACGATTTGACAAGTCTGGCACTCCGGCCTCCTGCAGCGCGGCATTGCACTCAGACCTGCTGATAGCGCGTGGCATACTCATAAAACGTGCAACTGTCATCGGCAATGTTGCATCAATGTGCAGTCGCTGCGGTACATAGCCAATACTTAGCTGAGGCGCTTTGACAATCTTGCCAGCGCTTAGCGACAATGCACCGATGATCGCGCGCAGTAGCGTCGTTTTGCCTGAGCCGTTGGGACCGACAATGGTCACAATCTCCCCAGGTTCGATGTCGAAATCAACGTGTTTGAGGATTTCTCGAGCGCCAGCCTGAACACTCAGGCCTTTGACAGATACCAGGCTCATGACGTTGCCTAATCCTGGCATGCAGGGCATAGACCTTCAGCTTCGACAACCGTTTGTTCTATTCTGAACCCGGCAGATCGCGCCGCTGCCCCAAGTGTGCCTTTAGCAGGTGTTGAACAGGTTTCTGCCACCGCATCACAACTGCGGCAGATCATAAAAGCCGGTGAATGTGACTCCCCCGGATACGAGCAGGCAATGAAGGCATTCAGCCGCTCAACCTTGTGAACGAATCCATTGGTTACCAGAAAATCCAAAGCTCGATAGGCTACCGGCGGCTGTGACTTGAAACCCGCCTGTCGCAGGTGTTCAAGAATAGCGTAAGCGCCCAGCGCAACGTGCTTTTGCAACAAAATCTCCAGTACCTGCCGGCGCACGGCTGTCAGACGCAAGCTGCGGTTTGCGCAGCGTTGTTCAGCGGCTGAAATGGCTCCAGCGATGCAATCAACATGATCGTGCGGTTCGAATCCTCTCACCATAACGGCTCTCTCTCCCCTAGGAGCTTGTCCGAGAATAAGCTGATCGTAC
>CAYGSW010000073.1:0-9553 GCA_964352535.1 uncultured Granulosicoccaceae bacterium
AGAAAATCTGACTAAAAATCTCACACTCTCGCCTCGATCGTTATTCTCGGACAGCCTCCTAGGGCTTTTGCGTTACTCAAACCGTTGCTGCCAAACCACGGTAACTTCCTTGTTTCTCGGTGCAGGTGGGCTATTGCAAGGCTCAACGTGAATGAGCACATCGGATAATTCGGGAAGTTGTTTGATGAGTGCTGCTTTGAGATTGTGAGCAATCGTGTGCCCGGCGCGCACCGAAATATCACCGCACACCACTAGATGCAGATCCACGTGGTACATCAGACCGGCTTTTCTGACAAAGCATTTTTCGGTTTCTACCACACCACCAACGCCCTGGGCAATGCGTCTGATGTTGATGATTAAGTCGTCGTGGAGCTGTTCGTCCATGAGCTCCCCCAACGCTGGCCGAAAGATGAGATAGGCGTTAAAGACGATAAAGCCTGCAGCCAGCAAGGCAGCCCAGTCATCGGCGTTTTCATAGCCATCGCCCAAGGCAAGGGCTATGCTGATGCCGATAAACGCGGTGAGTGAGGTCAGTGCATCGCTTCGGTGGTGCCAGGCATCAGCGGTGAGCAAGGTGCTCTTGATTTGCTTGCCACGCTTGACAACATACCGGTAAGAGATTTCCTTGATGATGATAACGCCTGCCAACACAAACAGCGTGAAGGTTTCAGGTACCTCGTGCGGGGTGCGAATATGCTGGATGCTCTCATAGGCTATCAGTGCGGCTGAGCCCAGCAGAATTCCCACAACCGTAAAGGTGAGTAGAGGTTCGGCACGACCATGCCCATAGGGATGATTGTCATCCGGTGGCTTGGTGGCGTATCGAATGCCCACCAGCACGAGTAGCGATGAAAATACATCGGTTACCGATTCAATGGCGTCAGCAATCAGAGCATAGGAGTTACCTGTAACCCCGGCCACAGCCTTAACCAAAGCCAGAGCCGCATTCCCTATGATGCTGAAGATGATCGTTCGTGTCGCGATCTCTTTGGATGATGTCACTGCGGCGCACTTAGACAGATTATTGGGAGGAAAGATAGCCCGAATCGCTGTCCATCGCAATGTTGCACCGCAGAGCATTTCATGAAAACCGGTTACCTGGCAGATCGTGCCTGACGCCGTTTACGTGCTGTATTACCTGACCCCACAGGCACTTTCATGACGCAATCAGGACCTGTCATGTACAGCGAATCGGTGTCTGCGTCTGGCTCTATGATCATGCCACCTGTGAACTCGCCAAACGCCGGCAAGATTGCGCAATGCTCCTGAAACCAGAATACGGGTGCTCTGATACCGCCGCGGCGTGCGTTGCCAAGTCGCCAGGCTGGATGTAGATGGCCGCAAAGCACATAGCCGCGACTGTCTCTGCATGGTTCATGATGCAAGGCTAGATCATCAATAAGTAAAGAGCCTGCATGCCATGTGAGTCGAGCATCGGTTACACCTCGTCCAGATTCACGGTCATGATTACCTGCGACAACCTCAACGGCAATGTGAGGGTGTTGGTCCAATAGCTGTGATAGCTCTGTGAGCCAACTTTCACTGGCGGTTGGTATGTTGTGCATGAAGTCGCCCAATACAATCAGTCGTTGTGCACCGCTGCTATTGGCAAGTGCAAACAGCCGCCGAAGAGTTGACTCGCTAATGCCACTGGGAATGGCAATACCTTGTCTTGCAAAAACATGCTCTTTGCCCACATGTACATCCGCGGCAAACAATATGTGTTTTTCCGGCCAGTACATTACACGCTCGGCATGTAGCAGGAAGTCTTTATCGGCATGCCGTACGGGCAGGCACTGCGCAGCGAAAGCATTCATCATTTTGCCTTTGCCTTTGCCTTTGCCTTTGCTTTTGCCTTTGCTTTTGCTTTTAACTGCGGCTCAGCCTGTGCAGCCAGCTCCTCGGAACTTGCCTGTTCAAGATCTCCGAGTACGCTTTGTATGCGTTGTTGAAAGCTCTGTGAGCTCATGGTCTGACTGCTCAGACTTTCGGCCCATAGTGGAAATGACAAGGGGGTGAGTCGTTGTGGCTCAAGCAAATGCCAACGACGTGTCTCAAGGGCGTTCAATGCAGACTCAAGGCGTGAAAATTCCAGCTGTTGTTCCAGAACCTCTCGCCGCGCCTGATCAAGCAACAGATTACCTTCATCATAGTTAACCAGAACATCAAATATCAGACTGCTGGAGGCTTGCACTTGTTTGGATGTCTTGGAGCGCCCCGGATAGCCATCGAACACCAGGCCTGCAATTCTGGCAATGTCCCTGAATCGACGCTTGGCAATCTCACTGGCATTGATGGAGCCTAATATATCTTCAAGCAGGTTTTCGGTGCTGAAAACGCTCTTTAACTGATCGATGTCCACCGAAATTCTATCAGGGCTCTGCAGTTCAAAGCCGTAGTCATTGATTTGCAATGTGAATGTGAGCGGTGCCATGGCTGACAACCTGAGGGCTACCAGCATGGCCAGACCCTCATGTGCAAGACGTCCCGCAAATGGAAAGCAGAAGAGACTGTAGCCTTCGCGTGTACTGATGTATTCGATAAGAAAATCATCAGGCCCTGGCAATATAGACCAACGGCGTTGCATGTCCAAAGTGGCACTGATGCAGTCAAGCTCTGGGCTGCTTGCCTGACCACTGTCCCACAAGTCCAGTGTTTCCTGCACGCTGTCGGCAAGCTCAGTGGTCAACGGCATCTGTGTGCCCCACCAACGCGGCACAGCGCTGCTGCGTCGCGTTGCCTTGCGAACATAGGCTGTCATGTCTCGCATACGCAGAAGCTCCAGGTGCCTTCCGGCAAACTGAAACGTATCGCCAGGTTTCAGTCGAGCGATAAAGTTCTCTTCCGTACTGCCCAGTCGCTTGCCACCCTGAAACGCGATACTGATCTGTGTATCACTATTGATGGTGCCGATCGACATGCGGTGCCGCAGTTGTATTTCCTTGTTCATGACACGAAATGTGCCTGCCACATTCAGGACTTTGTGATACTGAGGATAGCCTTGCAGCGCTTGCCCGCCGCGCGTAATGAAGTCCATCACCCACTGCCATTGCTCATCACTGATGGTTGCAAATGCATAGGTGCTGCGTATCTCTTCAAGCATTTGAACATCGTCAAAGCCTGAGCCCATAGCGATAGTAACCAGATGTTGACTGAGAACATCCAGAGACAACGTCGGGCTATGGCGTCCTTCTATCCGACCTGCATCCAGAGCACGTCGTACGGCGGCAATCTCAACCAACTCCAGTGCGTTGGTGGGCACGCATAATACGCGGGATACCGCCCCCGGTCGATGCCCGCTTCGACCCGCACGTTGCAAGAGACGGGCGACACCCTTCGGACTGCCCACTTGCATCACCTGATCAACCGGGCTGAAATCAACACCAAGGTCCAGCGATGAGGTGCAAACCACACACGACAAGCTACCGTCTCGCAGTTGATCCTCGATATGGGTACGCAGTTTTCTGTCCAGAGAGCCATGGTGCAGTGCGATGGTGTCAAGCCAGTCAGGTCGTGCATCCAGCAGGGCTTGAAACCACAGTTCTGCCTGTGAGCGAGTATTGGTGAACAACAGCGTTGTACCTGCCGTACTGATGGCCTTGATAACAGGTTGCACCAGTTGCAGGCCAAGGTGGCCGGACCATTTGAAGTGACTGGTATTGTCTGGCAGCACAGAATCAACTTCAACGGCTCGGGGAACGACACCACGAATGACCACACCTTCCTGATCTGGCCCCAGCAGGGTCTGCAAAGCATCATCCAGATTTGCAAGCGTCGCCGACACCCCCCATATGCGCAAGTGTCCGCACAGTTTGCGTAGACGCGCCAGACAGAGTTGCAGTTGCACACCGCGTTTGCTGCCCATCAGCTCATGCCATTCGTCAACGATGATGGTGTGAATTCCTTGAAGTCCTATCTCAGCGCCTGGATAACTCAACATGACCGACAGACTTTCCGGTGTCGTCACTAGCGCATACGGTGGTTGTGTGCGTTGTTTGCTGCGTCTATTGCTGGAGGTGTCTCCTGTGCGTTTTTCAACACTGATGGGAACTTGCAGCGCATCGCAGGCAGCTTGCAAGTTGCTGCAGGTGTCGTTTGCCAGGGCTCGCAGTGGTGTTATCCACAGTACGCGTAATGGTTCGTCACTAGCTGCATCTCCCAGACGCATAGCGCCTTGCACAGGGCCCAACCATGCCGCCAGAGTTTTACCACTGCCAGTGGGTGAATGTATAAGACCTGATTGGCCTCGGTGCCAGGCGTGCCAGGCCTGTTTCTGAAAGTCGAAGACCGTCCAGTGATTGTCTGCGTACCATTGTCGGGTTTGTTCTATGGCCTTGCGAGGTTTCACTGTGTTTTTAAACCGTTGAGCCATCACTGCTGTCAGGTGCATCAGGCTTCTGAATCAGGGCTTTGACCTGTTCCAGCGTATCAGCATCCTTTGGCGCAAGGTCACGCCGCCAACGTGCAATCCGTGGAAAACGTACCGCTATCCCGGATTTGTGGCGTGTTGAAATATTGATCCCCTCAAAAGCAAGCTCAAACACCTGTTGCATTTTGACGGAGCGAACTGGGCCAAATTTTTCCAGAGTGTTTTTACGAATCCACTTGTCCAGTTCGCTGATTTCCTCGTTATCGAGCCCTGAGTAGGCTTTGGCAATGGGCACCAGCTTGTCGTCAAGCCATACACCGAATGTATAGTCGGTGTAGAGGTTGGCGCGTTTGCCGTGTCCTGCCTGTGCATAGAGCATAACGGCGTCCACAGTGTACGGTTCTACTTTCCACTTCCACCACAAGCCACGCTTGCGTCCGGTTTCATAAGGAGAGTTCTTGTGTTTTAGCATTAGCCCTTCAACCTGACGATGGCGCGACTGCTTGCGCTGACTGGAAAGCTGTTGCCATGAGTCAGAAACCAACACGGTGGATAGTCGAATGGAATCATTGTCCAGTGTGTTAACAGTGTGTTGCAGCTGCGCATAACGCTGCTCAAACGAGTCGGTTCGAATGTCTTTGGTATGTGATTCCATCATGTCGTAGCCAAGAAAGATGCAAGGGACATCGCCCAACAATTTCTTGCCCACGGTTTTTCTGCCAATGCGTCGTTGTAGTTGTGCAAAGGGCATAACACCCTGTCCATCCCAAGGGAGAATTTCACCGTCCAGTACTGTACCGTCAGGTAAGTCCTTTGCAGCGTTTTCAATTTCCGGAAAGCGCGGTCCGATGAGTTCCTCACCGCGTGACCATAAATACGTGTGGCCTTGACGCCGGATGAGCTGTGCGCGAATGCCATCCCATTTCCATTCGGCTATCCATTCCTGAACGTTGCCCAGCGTTTCGGGTGCAGCTTCCAGAGGCGATGCCAGACAAAACGGATAGGGGCGCGATGGCACACTCTCACCAATATCCTCGCACACCAATTGTTGCCAGAACGTGGCGTCTGGTGTCCACTCGCCCATGAGTCTGTGCAGGATGAGTGCACGCGGCAGATTGGCCTGTTCGGCAACGGCACGGGCCAGCAGAATCTGTGACACGCCTACGCGTAACCCGCCGGTTAGAAGCTTGTTGATGATGAAGCACTGCGCATAGTTCTGTGTTCGCCACCAATGGCACACTGTGCTCTTTTGCAACTCACTCTCTTGGTCGCGCAGAGGCAGAATCTGCTGTTCTACCCAATCAGCCAGCGAATGCTCTTCATCGGCATTACCAGGTTGCGCAATCAGCAAGGCAATGGTTTCAGCAAGATCGCCCACACTGGCATAAGTGTCATCAATGAGCCACTCGGGAAGATCACAACTGGCCTTCAGCCACTCTCGAAGCGTTGCTGCACCAATGAGCCGTTTCAGTCTTCGTCCGCTGAGAAAGTAGGCGGCCCAAGCTGCATCACGTGCATCCGCTGCGTCAAAATACTGCGTCATGGCAGCAACTTTTGCGTTTGTGGATGTTGTCTGATCCAGCGTCTGATAAAGGCGGCTAAACGATTGCATGACTGGTCAATGTCATATTAGCTGTCGTCTCTTGCAGTGCTTGCATCGGGCTCATCATTCAAATCCGTTTCCGAATCGTCAGAGCTGTAACGCGTTTCAAGCTCCTGCGCGTCCAGCCCACGTTCGCGCAGCAGGCGAACCAGTGCGCTGGATTGACCGTGGGTTGTCAGTATGCGCTTTGCGCCGGTCTGTTCAATCGTCCTTATCAGTCCTGGCCAGTCGGCATGGTCTGATAGGACGAACCCGCGCTCAAATCCGCGTCGACGCCGGTTGCCGCGGATCCGCATCCAGCCGCTGCAAAATCCTGTGGAAGCCTTGGGGAATCGTTTCATCCACGCTGAGCCGCTGGCCCCGGGAGGCGCGATAACAAGTTGGCCCCGGTAATCCACTGTCTTGTCCTTTAGATCGATAGGCAATGTGGGCAGCATGTTGATGCTGGCTTCTCGATAAAGCTCGGTGAGATGATCCACTGCACCGTGCAGGTACACGTGTTGATCGGTAAATGCTGTCAGTTCGCTCAGAACACGTTGAGCTTTGCCCAGTGAGTATGCAAACAAAACGGCAGGTCGTTGAGCGTTTTGCATTGATTGCCACCATTGCCATATCTCATCCGCGACCACTGAACCGGCTTGCCAGCGGTACACAGGCAGGGCGAATGTGGCTTCCGTAATAAAGGTATCGCAAGGGACTAACTCGAAGGCTTCACAGCTGGGGTCATGATCACGTTTGAAGTCGCCGGTAAACACCCAGACTTCACCGTCATGTTCCACGCGAATCTGTGCCGAACCCAGCACATGCCCTGCTGGATGAAACGATACCGTCGTATCAGCAAATGACATGGACTTGCCAAACGGGACGCCACGTATATCCTTATCCTCGCCCAGGCGCCGTCGTAATAAGGGCACTGAAGATTCACTGGCGTAGTACACCTGTGCGACGGGGCGTGCATGATCAGCGTGCGCGTGGGTGATTAGGGCTGTGTGTGTGTTTTTCCATGGATCAATCACGAATTGACCCGCATCGCAGACCAGCCCAGTACCTGTCGCCCGGATAAGATCAGTCTTGGCTGTATTGATTGCGTTTTCAGTCACTTTTGGCAAGAACGCATAGTGGGCAAGAAGGCATCATGCAGGTGGAATTGGCGGGATAGCCTGAATCTCCATGGGGCGGGTTCACGCTGTTCATCAGATAATAGATTGCCGCGCCTCCGTTCAGTGGAGTTTGTCAGTGTCGTTTGATTAACCCTATGACTATTCCAGTTGCGCCACCAGACGGATGACAGTCTCTTTGATATACGATAGTGAGGCTGGATCGGATAAGCGATGATCAGCACCGTGCAATAGTGTCAGTCTTGCATCGTGTGTTGCAGGCAGTTGATTCATTAACCGCGTGGCAAGCTCGTAAGGCACCACATCATCCTTGGTACCGTGCACAAGCCGCATCGGACAGTGCAGAGAGTCAAGCACCGAACCGCCAAGTACCGACAGGGCTTTGCCGCTGTCAAGAAGCGCCTGTGTAATCGGATGCGGATTCTCGTAATCATTGTTAAGTTCAACGGCCAGCCCTTGCTGCAGATCCCAGATATGGCTGGCCGATAGACTCGGTGTGACAAGCTCCTGCAGAAAATCCGGTGCAGCGGCGACAAGCAACAGGGCTTTCACACTGTCAGGCCTACGAACGGCGGCAAGTGCTGCCAACCATGCTCCCATGGACGACCCGACAAGCACTGTTGGCAATGCTGTGCTGTCAAGCACGGCCAGTGTGTCGTCCAGCCAGTCTTGCAATGTAAACTGGGATGGCTGCCCACCGCTTTGGCCATGGCCTCGATAGTCAAATCGCGTGTAATGCCAGCGCCTCTCCTGGCACAGGTCCAGAAGCTCGGCAGCCTTGGTGCCTTGCATCGCCGAGTGAAACCCTCCACAAAACATGATGTGCGGGGAGTCCGGAGCGTCACCTGCACGATGATGGTCTACGGCCAGTTCCAGATCGGCGGTGTGTGGGTAGGTACTAAAGGTCACGTTTGATACAGTATTCATTAGCGTAGTATAAGGGCATTGGCAAATCCTACGGAGGTCCTATGAGCAGCCCAACAGCCGACGCGCTTCAGACGCCAGCTCGTGTGGCGCTCTTTGTGACCTGTCTGGTTGACCTGCACCGACCTAATGTGGGGTTTGCAGCCATCAAGCTGCTCGAACAGGCTGGCTGCAGCGTTGAAGTTCCGGCATCGCAAACCTGTTGCGGGCAGCCAGCATTCAACAGCGGTGATGATGCTACCGCCAGAGAGATAGCCAGAAGCACTATTGCAGCCTTTGAAGGCTATGATTATGTCGTGGTGCCTTCTGGATCCTGCGCTGGCATGCTGATAGAACACTATCCCGAGCTGTTCAAGGATGAACCTGAATGGCTGGACAAAGCCAATGCATTTGCTGCCAGCTGCCATGAATTGCTCAGTTTTCTGGTAGATGTTCGTGGCCTGACAGAGTTCGGCGCTCGCTTCGAGCAGAACGTCACTTACCACGACAGCTGCAGCGGCTTGCGGGAACTCAACATCAAACAGCAGCCGCGCACGTTAATGGAAAAAGTGGAAGGCTTGTCATTGAGCGAGATGGACGACACCGATGTGTGTTGCGGATTTGGTGGAACATTCTGTGTCAAATACCCCGATATTTCCGAACGTATGGTGGGCGACAAGGCAGCGCTGGCGAAGCAAAGCGGGGCGTCCGCCTTGCTTGGTGGAGACATGGGTTGCTTGCTGAATATCAGCGGCAAACTGAGTCGGCTTGACGAATCTATCCGTGTCTATCATGTTGCCGAGGTGCTGGCGAACATGGCAGATGGCCCGGCAATTGCCGAAGGCCAACGTTAGCAGCATGTTCAACAAAACAGCACAGCGCTTGTTCCCCATGAATACTTTGCCCGAAAGATAGCTTAACCATCACTGGTTAAACGCACGTTCAAACGAGATCACATGCAATCCCAATCATTGTCATTCAAGGCGAATTCCTCAAAGGCGTTATTGGATAAGGATTTGAAACTGGCCTTGAGCAATGTCAAGGATGGCTTCATTGGCAAGCGTGCGGCGGCGGTTGCACTGGTGCCAGAGTGGCAGCAGATTCGTAGTGAAGCCAAGGCACTGAAAAATCACGTGCTCGAGAACCTTGATCATTATCTGTTGGCTTATGAGTCCAGGGTAATAGAAAACGGCGGGCACGTGCATTGGGCTTCAACGTCTGCAGATGCCAACGACATCATCGTGGATATCTGCAAGTCTGTAGAAGCCAGGACGGTCACTAAAGGCAAGTCAATGGTGGGTGAGGAAGCCAACCTCAATGAGGCAATCGAAAAAGCAGGTATGCAGGCTATCGAAACCGATCTGGGTGAGTACATCATCCAGCTGGCGAAGGAGGCACCCAGTCATATCATTGCACCAGCCATTCATAAAACGCGTGAACAGGTCTCTGATCTTTTCCATGAGCATCATGTGCAATATGGCTTGCGCGAACGTCTGGTCGATCGCACCGCGCTGGTCAATGAAGCACGGTCGGTCTTGCGGGAGAAGTTTCGTACAGCAG
>CAYGSW010000073.1:9563-22887 GCA_964352535.1 uncultured Granulosicoccaceae bacterium
AAACCGGCCAGCATGTTCTGGTAACGAACGAAGGCAATGGCGATCTCACATCCAACTTGCCACGTGTGCAAATCGTGATTGTCGGTATCGAAAAAGTCATTCCAACGCTTGAAGATGCCAGTTGCCTGCTGCGGCTGTTGGCACGTAGTGCTACTGGCCAGCATTATTCCAATTACACAAGCCTTATGAGCGGCCCGGCACGTAAAGGTGATACCGATGGCCCTGAGCAGTTTCATGTCGTGC
The DNA here is from genome assembly GCA_964352535.1 of uncultured Granulosicoccaceae bacterium. GTDB lineage: Bacteria > Pseudomonadota > Gammaproteobacteria > Granulosicoccales > Granulosicoccaceae > Granulosicoccus. The sequence goes on from CAYGSW010000073.1 coordinate 9,807, forward strand.
TGGTGGATAATCATCGTACCGACATGCTCGCCGGCGAGCTACGTGAAATGCTTCGCTGCTTTCGTTGTGGTGCCTGTCTGAATCATTGCCCGGTGTATGGAGCCGTGGGTGGTCATGCTTATGGCTGGGTGTATCCGGGGCCCATGGGCTCAGTGGTCACACCGGCCATGATTGGTATCGAGAACGCACCTGATCTGCCCCACGCCTGTACGTTGAACGGACGTTGCGCTGAGGTGTGCCCCATGAGTATCCCCTTGCCTCGACTGCTGCGTGAACATCGGCGACAGACTTTCATGAAATCACTGCAATCACCTTCAGCGCGATACGGTCTGGGCATCTGGGCGGCAGTGGCAAAGCGTCCAGTTGTGTATCAGCTGCTCACCTCACTAGGCGTCCGATTACTATCAGTGCTGGGGCGAAAACGCGGTAAATTTCGTCGAATGCCATTAGCTGGCGCTTGGACGAAGGGACGCGACTTGCCTGCTCCTCAGGGTCCCTCCACGTTCATGCAGCAGTATCGGGCGTCCGGGCATGCCACTGCACAGGGACAGAAAGCGTCATGAGTGCTCGTGAAGCGGTCCTCGGAAAAATTGCCAGCGCGCTGGGACGCGATGCACAGGCTTCAGCATTAACCCTTGCCGAGCAGCCAAGTGCGGTTAGTGAACGGCTGCAAGCCAAGCGGCGTTCAACCCTGCCAGGTGTCTCAGATGATCTGATTGCTGCATTAACTAGCTCAATGGAGTCGGTGCTGATGAGTGTGGTTCGGCTGCAGTCCATGGATGATTGCGTGAAGGCCGTAGACTGGTATCTGGAGTCAGAAGGTATTGATGCATCTGCTTCTGGCGCTGTCACTGTTGCACCTGCGCTTTTAGGCTTGAGCTGGCCTGCGCATTTTGGTCATGGTCCGGCCACAGGCGTTGAGAAGGTGAGTGTCACACCTTGTATCGCAGCAGTGGCAGAGACGGGTAGTGTTGTCACCAGCAGCAATAGCCAGACACCGGCTACCTTGAATTTTCTGCCCGAAGTACACATCATCATTGTGCGCGAGTCACAGGTGGTTAAACATGTGGATGATGTTTTTCCGATGCTGCGAACCCTGTCGACACTGCCGCGGGCAGTCAATTTCATTACCGGTCCGTCGCGCACGGCCGATATTGAACAAACACTGGAGATCGGCGCGCACGGTCCTAGACGCATGCATGTGCTGCTAGTCCCAGGTTAGTTGACGTGTCATCAATAAGCGATTCGCACCACGACATCCGGGTTGTCTCCTTTGACCTGGACGATACATTCTGGGATTGTGCGCCAGCTATTGCCAACGCAGAACACGCCTTGTATGAATGGCATTGTGACAACACGCCACGCATCGTTGCCGAACACACCCCCGACACACTGCTTGAATTTCGCAAGAATATCCGCAAGCAGCACCCGGAGCTTGCGGGCTGTGTGACGGCCATGCGAATGCAGGGTTTGCATAGCTTGCTCGTTAAGTACGGCTATCCCGCAGCACTGGCAAAGCAGGCCTTCGACGTGTTTTATCGCAAGCGCAGCCAGGTCGTCATCTATCCGGGCGTTATCGAGTTGCTTGAATCATTGAAAGGCAGGTTCGGGTTGGCCGCCATCACCAACGGTAATGCCGATCTCGAATATATCGGGATAGCCCAGTATTTTGACAAGATTTATGGCGCGGATCTGGAGCTGAAGGCCAAACCTCACGCTGATATGTTTCATCGGTGTCTGGATCATTTCGGCGTGGCTGGTCATCAGTTGTTGCACATAGGTGACAATCCGGTGACTGATGTACACGGGGCGATTCAGGCCGGAGCACGGGCATTGTGGTTCAACCAGTATGCCGAGTTGTGGCAAGACGTGGGATCTGAGCCACACTTCGAGGCCAGATCCATTGCCGACATTCACCGACTCTTCGGCGGATAGACAGGTAGCGTGGCACTGCGCCTTCCTGTGTATTGGTACATTGCCCTAATTTTTTTGTTCGGATCGGCGTAAAATAGGCGTTTGCGGAGCGTGTATGCCTGGTCAGCGCATCCATGCCGACGATTCCACACTTCATTCTCAACGCTGTACGCATCTCAGGACCCCACACACCATGAGTCGAACCTTTTACGTCAACGGCGATTTTGTTGCAGAAGAGAACGCCACGATTTCTGTGCTGGATCGAGGTTTCCTGTTTGCGGATGCCGTCTATGAGGTGTCAACCATCCTTGAAGGCAAGCTGATTGATAACAAGGCTCACTTGAAACGCCTTGCCAGATCTTTATCCGAGCTCTCCATGGCACCACCGTGTCCTGACGATGAAATTCTGACTGCTCAGTTGAAGCTACTGGAGCTCAATAACGTCAGCGAGGGCTTGTTGTATCTACAGGTTTCGCGCGGTATTGCTGATCGTGACTTTGCGTACCCCAAGGAGGCCGTGTCCTCGCTGGTGATGTTCACACAGGAAAAGAACCTTCTGAGCTCACCTATGGCTGAAACAGGTATGCACGTTATTTCAATACCTGATCTGCGCTGGAAGCGCCGTGATATCAAAACGGTTGGTCTGCTCGCGCCCAGTATGGGAAAGCAGGCTGCGATGGATGCCGGTGTACATGATGCTTGGATGGTAGAGGATGGCCTGGTCACGGAGGGTACCTCTAACAACGCCTACATCGTTACGGCCGACAAGAAAATTCAGACGCGCCATCTGGGTACTGAAATCCTCAGTGGCATCACACGGCAGGCGGTACTCAAGTTTGCAAAACAGGCCGGGTATACCGTGATCGAGGAGCCTTTTACCATCGAGCAGGCTAGACAAGCTCAGGAAGCTTTCATAACCAGCGCCTCAACGTTTGTCATGCCGGTCGTTAATATCGATGGCGTTAATCTGGGTGATGGAACGCCTGGTCCGGTATCGCGTCAATTGAGACAGGTGTACATCGACACCGCATTGGAACATCAGGACTTGTAGATGTCTGTATTGCCAGGCAGTACTGCCAAGCGCTGTTGTCGAGCCTGAATGCCATGAGAAGGTGCCCGTTAGCTCAAAGTCCGTTTATTCGCAAGTCCAGACTTGCATTTTTGGCCGTGGCAGTGTGTATTGCGGTAAGTGCGTGTGGTTCTGATGGGGAGGATCCACCACAGCCTTTACCCGTTGATATTGATGAATCCGCACCGTTGGACGATCCTGTGTCCGGGTCGCTGAATGAGGACTTGACCATACTTGCGTTCCGCATCGATGAAGATGACATGCTGGTTGGTTTGTTCGCTGATCCTCGTCAAGGCAATCCTGAGGATGAAATACCACTTTCTGCTGCTGCGGTTGCATCATCATCAATCCGATATTCGATATTGTCGTTACCGCAGTCTGGTCGATTGACGATCAGCCGTGATGGTGACTCGTTTCGGTATGACCCTGATGCCGATTACTTTGGTGAGGACAGCTTTGTTTATGCAACATCTGACGATGCGCGCGTTACGGCAGTCATCGATGTCGTGCCAGTGCCTGACGCGCCGATTCTGAATTCTGAGATAACCACTGTGGCTGAACAGGGCAGGTTGTACTCGGTTGTTCTTGAAGCCACGGATAATGACGGTGATGAGCTTCGCTTCAGTGCCATGGACCTTCCCGACTGGCTATCACTGGATACCCGAACCGGTGTGTTGTCCGGGGTGCCTCAGCAATCAGATATCGGTCTTGTTGAAGGCATCGCGTTGACGGTTAGCGATGGCACCGGGTTAAGCGATACGCTGGACAACCTTACGCTGCAAGTGGTCGATATCAACGATCCGCCAAGCCTCAACACCATACAGGTTCCCCGCGAGCTGTTTGGGCGTGAATCCGTGGAATTCAACGTATTCCCGGACGATCTTGATGATGATGAGGTCACCATCAGTGTCGATCAGAATGCAGCATTTGAAGTCAGTGTGGATGTCGACGGACTGATCAAACTGCAGGTTAACGATATCAATCAGGTGTTATCTACACAGCTGACTATCATTGCGCGTGATGAAAAGGGTGCTGTAACGCGTGAGGTTTTGGCACTGGATTTGTACCCGCGCACAGCCTCTGGCAACGGTATTACCGTTTCGGGTTTTCGCAACGGTCGTGGGGTGCATGTAGTGATCTTGGGTGATGGTTACGCCCGCGACCAGCAACAGACCTTTCGGGATCATGTTGACGATGTACTGGAAAACATACGCTCGGATGAGGGTATTGCTGAGCATCTCGGCGGGCTTAACATCCACATGATTGAAACGGTTTCAGCTGAGTCAGGCTCTGACGATAGCGATGCCAGAGACACCGTCGACACCGCGTTTGATAGTGCCTACAACTGTCGATCCATACCTCGACTGGTGTGCGCTGACACGCTGAAGATGTTTGAAGCGTCACTCGAAGAGTATCCCAATGTTGATCAGCTGATATTACTGGTCAATGATCGGCGCTTTGGTGGCAGTGGAAACAGCGGTGGACGCGTTGCCATTACCTCAGCATTTTTCCCCGAGATCGCACTCCATGAAATGGGCCATAGCCTGGCGGATCTTGCGGATGAATATGTCGATCCGCTGATAATGGAAACATCAGGCCTACCGCCGTTCACTGAGGGCCGGTATGCAAATGTGTCGACGCTGACTGATCCCTCGCTTGTTCCCTGGACACATTGGATAGATGCGAGCAAGCCACTGATGCAGCACGCGGGTGAGGAGGGTGTCGGTGTTTTTGAAGGAGGCCTGTATCGCTCGCAAGGGGTTTATCGCGGAACTTACACTAGTCGCATGCGAGATTATGCCGAACCTTTTGGCCCCATCAACACAGAACAGTGGATTCTGCGCCTGTACATGCTGACGGATGGCATCAGAGAATTTTCACCGCAGGTCGATGAGTTGCAGCTCGTCTCAGGACAGCTGCAGGAATTTCTCGTCGAGCCGATTTTCGGGTCCGAGGTTCAAGCTATCGAATGGACGCTTAATGGCGAGTCGCTTGTGCAGACAGGTAATTCCGCAACACTGGTAGCAACGGATCTGTCTGCTGATCCTGATGCACCAATCAATGTCGAACCCTTTACGGGTCTGGAGTTATCGGGTGGTAGTGCGCTTCAGGCGTCTTCCAATGAAAATGCGTCGCAGCTGTATCTATCTCTTGCACCGGGTATTCATCAGTTGTCTGTCAGAGTCTCGGACATCAGCGGTAAAATTCAGGTGAGAGGTCTGCACGCAGGCATCTTTACATGGCGCTGGAGGATTGTTGTGCAATGAAAAGAACTCTTATGTGGAGTACGGCAATAGCGGGATTTTTCTGTGCTGCGATAGCCGCTGAAGGTCAGCAACGGGTACTGCTGAGCTTCGATGATGCAGGCCACCAGGTGCGCAAGATTGTCCGCATTGAAGCTAAAAACACGCTGCAAGTAAGACCCTCTGAGCCAGATACGCAAGTTCTCGACACGCTGGCGGAGGAGTCTTACCTTGACACCCTGATATCGCAGCTCAAGCCAGGAAACGCCACGCTTGTCTGGCTCGATGAAAGCGGTAGATGGTATGCCAACACGTCAGAACCCGATCCGAGGGTAGCGCATGCACCTTCCCACATAAACGGCAGAAGTCAGGGGCGAGTGGGTGATGTTGTTAGTGCGTGGCTGGTCACCGGCCCTGAAAGTGCCAGATTTTTGACAATTCTGCTTCCCGAGGATGCTTCGCTTGCATTGGCTTTCGAGCAGTGGAATATCAACTTGAGCGTCGAGTAACGCGGAGCATTCCGGTAATATTTCGCGTTTGCAAAATTCCCCGTACGAGCTAGACGTGTTATAAGCCACACTTTCAGCCAGTATTGTTGATAAAACTTCAGTAAACCGTTGAATGCTCACAATGTTCTCAATAATCTTGCAGCGCTTATCCGTTATGATGTCGACAGGAATACGCAAATACCACTAACACGGACAGCAGCTACCAGTCATGCAATCAGCTTCTGACAAAGTGAACCCCGACAACCCTGAGTCACTCTTTGACTTTCTCGACGGTGAGGAAGACACACGTGCAGAGCAGTCATCGCTACACCCTTCGCAGGATAGGACATTAAGGCAGCACAGCTCACAGCGTGCCCGTTCCGGTGGACGCGACGAAGCCAAGCTAGCCAAGCCGTATCCCGTGATAAGAAAACCTGTCAGTGTCGAGCGCAGCGGACCTCTGAGAGCGCCCAGGCCCGGAGACCCTGTAGAAGTTCCACCTGCTCTGACAAACGCCGGTCAGGAAATCCCCAGGCGTTCGGTATCCTCTGGCCGTCGCAACAAAGACATATTGGTTGGTGACGATCTGGATCTGGATCTGGATCTGGATTTTAGTGATGAGGATTGGCCCAGAAGTGACCATTGGGCTGATCAGACCTCAAGGCCTTTTCCCTCGGCGCCAGAGCGCGGCAACTCCAGTGTGGGCAGAACGCTGGGTTACCTGGTGGCAACCGTACTGATCGTTGCAGGGATCGGCTCGGCGCTTTACTCCGTTCCCCAGGCGCAAACGTGGATGGATAAAACTATCGCCACTGGAAAAAGCCTGATCACGGGTGATGTTTACGTGACTCCCGGAGTAGATGATGTGGACGTTGCTGTCAGTGATTCTGCACCCACATCAACAGCTGATGTCGCGGCCACGGCACAGACTGCAACAGCATCGGAAACTGCGATGCCATCAGACACTGCAACCCCTTCAGCGATCACAACGCCTGCTGCCATCGAGGAGACGGCACCGGTAAATGCGCCGAAATCGCTGAATACAAGGTTTCGGGAAACGCTTGCCCGGCTGGAAGAGTTTATGGCACAAGGCGCTGTGGATGATGCGCAGAACCTGCTGCAGACAATGGATCGTGCGGTGTACGGTTATGGCGCACCCGAATTCACCGCCATCAAGGAACGCATTGCAGAGATCAAGGGTGGTGCCGACATTGATGCACAGGCTGCGGCTGAGAGACTTGCGCAGGAACAGGCAATTGAGGCTGAAGCCGCTCGACTTGAATTACAGCGTGTTGAACAGCAGAGAGCTGCGGCTGAGGCAGCACGTCTCGAAGCCGAGCGCCTCGAAGCCGAGCGCCTTGAAGCTGAGCGCCTCGAAGCCGAGCGCCTCGAAGCCGAGCGCCTCGAAGCCGAGCGCCTCGAAGCTGAGCGCCTCGAAGCTGAGCGCCTCGAAGCTGAGCGCCTCGAAGCTGAGCGTTTGGCAGCTGAAACCGCCAGCCCTGAATCAGCGCGCCTCGAACAGGGTCAACTGCCTAGCGAATCTGAACAGCTCAGAGCCGATCGACTCGCCCAGGAGCAAGCACGCCTGGAGCAACTGGAGTTTGCCAGACAGGAACGTGCTTTGCTCGAGCAAGAGCGTATTGCACAGCAGCGCCTGGCTGAAGAGCAGGCTGCTCAGCAAGAGGCTGCCTCTGAGGCCTCCCAGCCCAGCGATTGGCAAGCGGTTGATTCAGCGGGTAACCAGACTGAAACGGTCGAGCAGATAGCAGCACGCCAGCGTGAAGCTGCGCGCCAGCAGCGCTTGGCTGAATCGGGTGGTGGTACTACCTCAACGGAGCAGCTGGCATTTGCCGAGACGGTGGAGCCTGCAGCCACACCTGCTCAATCCGCCTCGCCACAAAGAATCACTGACAGCGATCTGCAACGTGTATACGGTCAGTTTTCGCAGCTGCAGAATGCCATCGAGAATCGAGATGTGAATGCTGTGATTCAACTGACAGAGCGATCTGGCATACGGATCCAGCAAATGATGCAGATGTTTGAAAACAATGTGTCAATCCAGACTCGCCTGCGCAATGTCTCTACGCTGGACGCAGCTGGCGAGATACAGGGGACGTTGCAGATAACGCGATTGGAACGTATTGATGGTTCTGTCACAGGACCTCCATTGAATCTTGCTTCGGTGAGGTTGTCTGCGGTGAGACAAGGCAACGGTTGGTCGGCCATACGTTGGTAGAGCGTCCAGGACAGTAACGATAAAACACATCATGAAGTATTCAACCCCTCGACGCACCGTCAGCTCACTGCTGGTTGTTTTCCAGATCAGCTTAGCGCTTGGTAGTTTTTACACCACGACGGCGTCTGCGCAATCCCAGGACACTGAACCCCCCAACGTTACGTTCGAACAGATCAACGAAGCACGCAAGGGCGACTCCCAGGTGTTTACTGTGACAGCCACGGACAACGTCGGCATTGATTCTGTTGTCATCTTTTATCGCATGAGCACTGAGCAGCCGTACGACATGGAGGTCATGCCGAGAATCGGCGATACCAATCTGTTCTCGTATAGCCTGAACGCCAGCGCTATTCCCGAATCAGCCAACGGCATTCAATACTATATCGAGGCAAAGGATTCTGCAGGCAACCGCACCCTTGAAGGTTTTTCCTTCGACCCGTTTGAGCGGGTGCTGCTGGATCGTGCATCATCGACCGTCGCCAATGCAGCACAAGCTGAGTCTGAATCTGATTCTCTCATAGGCTCCATGAGCACCACTCAGAAAGTTCTGTATGGAGCGCTCGGGCTTGTTGTGGTCGGCGCGCTTGTGTCGGCGGCCAGTGATAGTGGTGATGACAGCGGCCCTACTCAGTCGTCAGGCGTCCCATTGACCATAACAGTGAACCCCTTGATAACAACTCAGTAGTAAATACTTTTTAAGGCTGCAATTCAGGAACGGTACGCTGCCGGAAATGGGTTATCATTCTCGGATTGATTCCAGCTGAGGCGTCATGCTTGCGAGCATGCGCAACTTAGCTACCTCACTGGTCCTGACAACGAGTATTCTTGCCGTTGTGTGGCACGTGTCCCACCGTTACGAATTAACTGACACTCAGTTGTTCGATACTGGGTCGCCTGATCAGATTCCATCAACGTCTCGTAATTTGATCGTCGATCTGGAACGCTACGATGATCCGGACTATGGATTCAGTCTGGCGGTGCCCGTTGGCTGGAAACGAATTGTGGCAGACGATACTGATGCTGACGATACGGCAGATGTGCTTGAGATGCTGGAACCCGGATATGCGGTGGGGTTCGAATCACCGCGATCTGATCGAACCGATAAGTTTGCTGATTACATCCTGATTGAGGTTCTACCAGGCAATGAGTTCGGTTTGTTTGAATCTGCCCCTGAGCATCGTCAGCTTATCGAAATCGACGCGCAAGCGATAACCTATGATCGCTTGTCGATCGACAGTGCAACGGATGACAACGTGGCGGTAGATCTGGTTATTTTTCAGCGAGGCGTGCAGGCGCTGGGCTATACCATCGCGTTCTATGCCATCGGTGAGCCGGCTAATGAACGTGCGATGTTTGATGCTTTTCAGATCATGTTACGCACGTTCACTCAGACCACCGAGCCTTTTGTAGTGATCTGAGTGTACGGTTGCAGCCCTTAACGGCCTTGTGGATAGCCTTCAGGCCATAGCCAGAAAGGCGGACGTTTGTTGGGAATGACTTCTCCCGGGCTATCAGTGAACAGCGGGATCAGATCGGTGGACTGATCGAATTGAAAGTCCTCATACGCCGTGGTTCTCTGATACACACGAATGTAATCAATCACGTACTTGCCGGGGAAAGGCGTGGTGGCATCTGGCGATCCTGCCCACCAGCCTCCTACCGCCTGATTGGCAATAACGTACATTTCCTGCTGAGAGACATTGGCATCAACAATACTGTGTGTCTCGACACCATCGATATAGAAGATGAGTTTGCCCGGCATCCACTCGACGCCAAAGGTGTGAAAGTCAGCTGTGTAGTCAATGCCCGGAACCGGAAATGACTTGGTGGAGCGCAGGTTACCTTCGGCATCGAAATAGTGATACGTGTGGTAGACGACATCCTGGTTATGGCCGATAAACTCCATGATGTCGATTTCCGGGCTGGCATCAACATAGTAGGCGTTCAATAACCAGAAGGCTGGCCAGTACCCACGTCCGTGCGTAAATTTTGCACGGGTTTCAATATAGCCGTAGGTGAATTTGAAGGCATCGTAGCTTGTGATGATGCCAGACAGGTAGGGTTGGCCAAGCGCCTTCTCTGACAAGGCATCTGGTGTCTCGACAGTGTTGATGGTCAGGTGTTCCCCGTCAAATGTAAACGGATTGAATCCGAAGTCAGGATCATTGGCGATATCAACGTAATACTGCTCTTCACTGTTGATGAACAAGTCGGTTCCCCAGAGAAAGCTTGTATTCCATTTGCTGGTGTCCAGAGACAAGTTGGTGAACTCATCGGCAAACACCAGTTCGTAGTCTTGCAACAGCTCATCGTTTGCTTGAGGGGCTGTGGGGTCAGTTTTTCCAAGTGTGCGCACTGATACGGTTAAACCTGTTGCGATGTAGTAGAGCGTGTCATCGTAGTCAAAGGCCTGGATTTCGTAATAATAGTCGTCGTCGTAAATATCCGTATCGATAAATTCGGTATCAAAGACAGTCGTGTAATACGCAGCTTGCCGGTACACATTGTATCCACGCGCTTCAGGATCAGCCTGCCAGTTTATGCGGATGGCATCATCCAGCACTTCCCCCGTAAATCCAGGGTTTGTTACTGATGTAAAGGAAGCCGGGAAAACCGTGTTACTCAACTCTGAGTTATCGCCACTTTCTGTGCCTGTGCCTGTGTCTGTGTCTGTGTCTGTGTCTGTGTCTGTGTCGGTTGGCGTTTCAGTTTGAGGCTCCTTGGGTGTTTGTGAAGGCGCGCTATCGCTTACGTCTTCACCTTGTGTCGGTGTTTGGGAGTCGGTATCTGTGCCTGATTCTGTGTCAGGCTCAGCGCCACCGTCGGTGGTAGGGGTTTGTGTCATCGGCGTATCGGGTTGCTCAGGCCCGGTTTCGCTGTCGTCAGGGGAGTCTGTGTCTCCAGTTGTATTGTCTGAGCTGTCGCTCTCCGTATCGTTATCATCGACATCACCGTTTGTCTGGCCGGTGTCCTGGTTGTCGTTCTCCGATTCAGACCCAGACTCCGTGTCGGTCTCAATCTCTGGCACCACCACGGGTAGATCAACAGGTTCGGGTGTTTCAGGATCAACGATTTCCTCGACAGGCGCCAGCGGGTTGACACTGTCTACAGGTTCTTGCGTGGTCGGGGTCTGGGCATCGGGTTCGACCGCTGAGGCAAGTGCAGCTTGCACCGTAATGGTTGAGTCATCAGACAGCTGCGCAGCACTGAGAGAAGGCCTTACTGCAGAAGGCGTTGTTATCCGAGTCTGCGAGGTATCAGTGGGAACACCACTCACACCTGTCTCGCTACAGGCACTCAGCAACCCTGATACTACAAGAGACAACGCTGGCGCAACTGCGCGCTTAAACGCGGTGTTGTTACGCCTGTGATCAATGATGCTCATGAAACGTTTGCTCTGTAGAAGGTAGTTGTCGTGGACTTCTGGGTACACAATGTGGTCTATGGAAAAGTGGTTCTTCGGCGCTCGTTCAAACACTTTTCCACAATGAAGGTATCGGACTGCCTAACCTCACCTTGATTCATGAAACATGATGTTGCTCACATTGCTCAGAGTTTTGTTGTCCGATGACTGGCATGTTTCCTGACTTGTGTTTGGCCACACATCGAATATGTTGGAAACGTTCATTCATGCGAAAACGCCAGTTACCTATCGCGTTACTCGTCGCCACAGCCTGTCCTGTCGTCGGTAGTGCTTTTGCAGACACTGTCTGGCAAGGCAGTTACTCAGCTGATGGTCAGTGCTTCTGCAGCGGTGAAGTACCCAGCTCAATTGCCTCCCGAATTGTGCCTACACCCATTGGTGGACAGACCGTCAAACAGGTTTGTAGACAGATAGGTGAGGGGCCAGGCTTGATAAAACATAATGGCCTGTTCAATCACACCGTCTACAAAGACCCACAGTGTGGTAATGGACCCTTCGTGAATAACAGCGCTCCGCGCGACAGCAAATGTGTGGGGTCACTGGATGGCACCTATGCCAGCTGTCAATCAGCAGGCCCCGAGTGGGAACTTGCAGCCGCGTATGCAAACCCCGGGGCACCTGCTGCGGCTACTCCAGAAGACAACGTTGGTAATACAAATACACAAGCTGAAGAGCAAACAGCATCAAGTTCTGTTTCGAAAGCTGGCGGTATAACCCCTGCACAACAAGCTGCAACTGCAGCAAAGGTTTCGCAATCAGGATCACCACTGAATGATGCCTCTGCCTCTGCCTCTGATTCCGCTGAGCCGAGTTCAGGTGAATTGATCGGTGAGAGCGTCACACTGGGTGATGAGCGTTTTTTTCGAGCTCGAGCAGATATACCCGCAAAGGGTGGCGCGCATGGCACTCGCATTATTCTGGATGGTTTTGTGTATCTGAAAGATGACGGTACCTTAAAAACGGAAGATCTGTATCAAGAAGGCGATGCACCTGATTTGGCAGCAGCCAATGCAGCATCGACCCCGGTCGTTGATAACGTTGTTGATAAAAAGGAAAAAGTTGCTGACGCTGATGTTAAGGAAACATCCAGTGAACCAACGCTTGCAGCGCCAACTGCTCAGTCAGCTACCAGCCCCACAGTGGCCAAAAGTGCTGAGTCAGCAGCGGCTGAAAAAGCGCAGAAGGCCAGACCACTCGCAGAGCTCAAGCAGCAACAGGAATTGCGGGAGAGCCGCGCGCGCGAACAGTTGGAGCTTGAAAGATCAGCTCGTGCTGCGCGTCTTGAGCAAGAGCAGCAAATAGCGGAACAGAAAAAAAACAGCGAAGAAAAAATATTAGCCAAACAACGATTGCTGGCTGAGCAGAAAGTGCTGGCTGAACAACGAAGCCTGGTCGAAAAGGAGGCGCTGGTAAAGCAACAACAGATTGCCAGGCAGAAGGCACTTACCGAAAAGCGGCAACTTGGGCTGCAACAGGCCAAGGCGGCGCGTGAGCAAAGCGAACCGAATCAGGCATCGTCGACAACATCGGCAACAACAGCTGACTCTGTTGCTGCGGCAACCGACGCCGTTAAGCCCGGTGAGAGTGATCCGGGCTCTGGTGCAGAGTCTGTCGTGTTAACGGCGTTACGGCTTCCCGCGCACACACGCCCAAGTTCGCGCAATTTTGCCTACGTGGAAGCACTGCCAACCAGCTACGACATTGGCG
>CAYGSW010000074.1:0-3058 GCA_964352535.1 uncultured Granulosicoccaceae bacterium
TACCAGACGCTTATCCAATGTCCATAGTTGACACCTTGTAGTAAGTAAGCACGACGCCAATAAAGAAACATCTACCCAACCGCAACCCGTCCCGTACAGATCATCCTGCTCAATGAGCGCGAAGGTTTCTGCACTGGTAGCAATCTGAACACTATTTAAACGCTTCAAATACATCAGCGTCATTTTCCGATCTGGTGGCGTACCACACGCGAGTTCACCAATAACCAGTGGATGGATGCATACATGGTCGTTTTCGAGCATTCGCCTTAGGATCTTATTGTCGCTGCGAAAGTGCTCAATCCAAACCGACGAGTCGACCAAGACTTGCATTAGTTATCTGAGTTATCCCGACGACGAGGAATGGACGCCATTTCAGGTGCAGTTCCTCCCAACAACGCCAGCCGCTTTGCCGCCTGAATACGCACATATGTACGCATCGCTTCACGAAATATGTCGGATTTGTCCATATCTGGATCTGCGAGAGCCAGCGCTTCCGAGTAAAGATCGTCATCAATAGTGACCGTTGTCCTCATTATCGTACTCAATGCGCATCACGATAGATGCACAACTGTATCATAATTAGCATCAGGAATATCTGTATACCCCCCAGTGCTGTTAAGTAGTTAACTCCCTGAAATATGCTCGACTCATCCATCACCTCTTTTTATTGAATGTCCCTGTGCGTTGGACCGATACCAAAAAGACTCGCGAACAGGGCTTAGGGCAACCTACCGACTACCGCGTACCAACAAAATGCATATTCCAGAGCAAATTTGCCAACTACTCCACGGGAAGGTTGCCAGCGTTTCCAAATTAAAGCTGCCACCCTAAATCCGGGGTACTTGCAGCTTTAAGTGACGCAGGATATCCACTTGTAATCTGAGCCTTTTTCGGAAAGTTCAGATGCCAGGCACGCATTTGTTCATGTAAGTGGCCACACAATGATATGTAGCCACAGCAAATTCGTGCACGCCTGAGCACAGACTCTATTGCTTACGCTGAAACCCGTTCTATATAAGCTCCATAACCAGCTTCAGCCATTTCATCTAACGGTATAAATTTCATAGCTGCGGCATTCATGCAGTAACGGTTGCCAGTCGGAGCTGGTCCATCATTAAACACATGCCCCAAGTGCGAATCAGCCACTGCGCTGCGGATTTCAGTACGTAAGCCAAGCAGTGATCGATCATCCTTCTCGACCACGACACCCTCTGCAATCGGTCGAATAAAACTCGGCCACCCAGTTCCTGAGTCAAACTTGTCAGCCGAGGAAAATAGTGGTTCTCCAGAGACTATATCAACGTACAGCCCTGCCCGTTTTTCATCATGCATTGGATTAGAGAACGCGCGCTCAGTTCCATCTTTTTGAGTTACTTTATATTCAATGGCTGACAGTCTTGTTTTCAACTCAGAATCTGATGGTTTGACAAACTGATCAGCATCGAAACGTCTAGCTGAATACGATTCGGTAGCCGCATGACTCAGCGGCATAGTATTCTCGGTGGTGGTTGCATCATTTGTCATGGATTCTACCTTTGCAACTTGTGTGTTTACCGCCTCACTAGAGGCTGTTGGCAGGTACAGCATCGAGGTAACAAGACTTGCCCCCAAAACAATACCTGTGATCAATGTTCGATTATTCATGACTACTCCACACAAGTGTTTAAGACGACAGTCCATCAAAGCGCTGATCAGCTTCAGTAGGTAAGTACAACAGACATGAAAATAGTTCAATCAATGGATTTTGTTGGAGTCCAGGCGATTTTGTCTTTCCGCACTCCGTTCAAATCACATAATTATTCGGATCTACGATGTCAGTAATATTGCACTTATCGACACGTGATACTGCCATTAGTCGCCGCGTGTCAACTGCACAATTTCCACAACGGTCTCTGACACCTATTTGCCAAAACTTCCCTGATCACCAAGGAACTCGTAATCTGTCTTTTACGGGTAACGCAACGCGCATGTGGCACCTTGATGTAGTAGTGCCGTTGGTGTAACAGTATTACTAACATAGCGTAAATTCAATGTGTAGAAAGACGGATCGTCGCCTTGAAAATTTTTCTTTCTCTATACTCGCGAATCGCTGTGGAAATCGAGTATCAGTGAAAAGAAATCATCCATACTGATCAACAATCAGCACCAGAATTATTTCGAGATAGCATTCATGACAGACCACGATTTCAGCAACAAAACCATTATCGTCACTGGCGCAGCCTCAGGCATGGGGCGTGCAACCACGCTCAAGTTAAGGCAGTTCGGGGCATGTGTCTATGCGGCAGATTGTAATCATTCGGCTTTAATAGATACGTGTGAGCAAAGTGGGGCTGAACCATGCCTTATCGATATCAGCAAAGCCAATGAATGTACTACGCTAATTGACAAAGCACACACTGAACAAGGCAATCTCGACGGTATCGTCAATTTCGCCGGTGTCATAAAACGTAGCGGTTTGCTTGAGTGCACTGATGAGGAATTTGATTTTGTCATGGATACCAACGTCAAAGCCTGCTTCTACCTTTGCCGAGCCGCGGCAACACAAATGAAGCAACAAGGATTCGGCTCCATCGTCAATGTCAGTTCCATCTGGAGTGATATCGCCGCACCGGGTGTTTTTGCTTACTGTGTTTCCAAAGGAGCGGTGAATCAAATCACGCGTAGTGCTGCTCTGGATCTGGCAGGCACTGGTGTACGTGTCAATGAAGTGCGACCAGGCGAAACCAATACCGCCATGTTAGCTTCAGAACGGGGCTACACCATGTCGCGGGAGGAAATTGATGCAAAGCTCGAAGCTATTGCAGGATCAATTCCTGAAAAACGCCTGGCTGATCCTGATGAGATCGCAGCGGCTGCCATTTTTCTACTCTCCGATCAGTCCAGTTATATGCAAGGGGCCAGTGTCACAGTTGACGGGGGCTATACGATTTGCTGATTGAACATGTTCTTCTGGTTGAAAAGCGACGTTCATTACCGGCCAGGTAGTCGGTCCTCTGGAACACGCTTGAACACACCACTGGCCGTTGCAATCAACATCCCTTCAGTATCGACAAGCTCA
>CAYGSW010000074.1:3158-22644 GCA_964352535.1 uncultured Granulosicoccaceae bacterium
CGTCCATCTGCATCCACAATGGCCATGCTTTCAGGCACCTTAGCGGCATGCTGCGCAACAAGATGATGGATACGCAAAAGCTGTGTCGATGCCACTATCCCTGATCTCGCAATTGCTTGAAATTTGCAGGACGTTTGTCAAAAAAACTACGAATCCCTACTTCAACGTCAGGTGATGCAATCGCATCAGCCATGTTCAGGCTACCGCAAGGTCAATGAATCGTTCAAGATGAAACGTGGCATCGCCCATGCGGTGATCCACCATCACAAGCCGTCTGGCCAGATGGGCCAATTCGTACTCCTGAGTCATACCAATGCCACCATGCATCTGGATACTCTCCTCAGCCACCACTTTTGAGACATTGCCAATCAGGTTTTTTGTGGCGCTCACATGCTTTTCGCGTTCATCGCGATCCCCATCGACATGTCCCGCAAGATTGATCACGGCTGAACGTGCTTGCTCAATTTCAATCAGTACATCGGCCATTCGATGTTGCAGCACCTGGAATTTGCCTATCGGTCTGCCAAACTGTTTGCGCATCCTCAGATAATCGGTGGTCAGGGTGCGAATGGTTTCCATCAAACCAAGTGCCTCTGCGCAGATAGCAACTGTGGCTCTTGCATGCACAAGCTCCAGGGCATCAAAGCCATCGCCCTCATGACCCAGCAAAGCTGAGCTATCGACACGGACGTTTTCAAGCAGAACTTCAGCCGCACGACCACCTGCGGTTAACGGATAATCTCTGAGTGTTACTCCCTCCGCATCTCTGGGTACGAGAAACAGACTGATGCCAGCCTCTGATGTCACCTCACCCGATGATCGGGCGCTGACGATGAGATGGTCGGCCACTGAAGCATTAACCACAACGCATTTCTGTCCATCCAGAATATATGCGCTCCCTTCGCATCGCACTGTGCTCTGAACATTTGCCATCTCATAACGGCTCTGCGGTTCGGCGTGTGCAAGCGCAAGTTGCAGGGAACCTGCAATAATCGACTCAATCAGCAACTTCTGTTGCTCATTGCCCAGAGCTGCAAGCACTCCACCGCCAAGTATTGCAGTGTCCAGCAAAGGGTCCAGTGCACCCACTCTACCCAGTTCCTCAAACACCAGGCTTATGTCAAACCCGGCACCTCCATACCCGCTATCCGCTTCACTGAACAGCGCACCGATAACACCCATACTTGCCAATCCTGCCCAGCACTCGCGCGAGTAGCCGATGTCAGTATCAACAAGAGCATTTATCTTGTCGTTGGAGTAATGATCAGTCAGAAACCGACGCAACGCATCCTGCAGCATTTGGCGCTCGTCTGTCAGATTGAAGTTCATGGCAATCTCCTCTACAGATCCAGCAATGCTTTGCTGATAATACTGCGCTGAATCTCATTGGATCCTCCGTAGATCGACAGCTTACGATTATTCAGATAGGTACCAGTAACAGAGTGAGCATAGTCAGGCCCCACTGGCAAGGCATTACTGCCTCGCTCGAGCTCTTCAGACACAAATGGCATGGCGTAAGCGCCAACCGCCGAACGCGTCAGGGCATTGATCTCCTGTCGGATCTCAGAACCCTTGATCTTCAGCATAGAGCTCTCTGCTCCCGGTGCATTGCCAGCCGCAGCTAGTGAGATCACCCGCAAATTGGTGGTGATCATCGCCATCAGATCAATCTCGATACGGGCTATTTGGGCCGCGAAATACGGATTTTTGATCAGTGGCTTGCCCTTGCACTGCTCAGTGCGGGCGATGCGCTTGAGAGTTTCCAGACCGGCAGTGGCGAAGCCGACACCGGCAATGTTGGTTCGCTCATGAGTTAACAGATATTTGGCATACGTCCAACCCTTGTTCTCCTCTCCCACCAGATTTTCAACAGGTACTTTGACGTTATCAAAAAACACTTCATTCACTTCCGGCTCACCGTCTATCAGCACAATAGGGCGAACCGTGACGCCTTCACTTTGCATGTCGATAAGCAGAAACGAAATACCTTCTTGCGGCTTGCCCTCCTTCTCAGTCCGCACCAGACAAAAAATCATGTTGGCATACTGGCCCAACGTGGTCCACGTCTTCTGTCCATTGACAATGTAGTGGTCGCCGTTTTTTTCGGCACTGGTTTTCAGTGACGCAAGATCAGAACCTGCACCGGGTTCCGAGTAGCCCTGGCACCACCAGTGTTCACCACTAAGAATTTTCGGCAGGTAATAGTCCTTTTGCTGTGTCGATCCAAACTTCTGCAACACCGGGCCAAGCATGGCAAGACCAAACGGCACGATACGCGGTGCGTTGGCGCGTGTCATCTCCTCTTCAAACAAATGCCTTTGAACCGCATCCCAACCAGTGCCGCCATAGGCTGTTGGCCAATTCCCTGCCAGCCACCCTTGCTCGTTGAGGATAGCGTGCCATTGATCATGTTCGGCTTTGCTCAGCGATTGAGAGCGCGCTACCTTGTTCGATAACGTTGTGGGTAGTTTCGCCTTGATAAACGCGCATACTTTATCGCGGAACGCGAGTTGCTCAATCGTGTAATTAAGGTCCATAAGTTTTTCCCGGTATCAATAGATCTCAAACAGGCCAGCAGCACCCTGCCCACCGCCGATACACATAGTCACAACGCCAAGCTTTGCACCACGTCGTCTACCTTCAACAAGAAGATGACCACTCATGCGAGCGCCTGTCATGCCGAACGGGTGTCCCACCGAGATAGAGCCACCATTTACATTGCAGATGTCAGGATCGATACCCAGGTTATCCCGACAATATAACGCCTGACTGGCAAACGCCTCGTTCAGCTCCCACAGATCGATATCGCCAACGGACAAGCCCTGACGTTCGAGTAACCGGGGTACGGCAAACACCGGGCCGATACCCATCTCATCAGGCTCGCAGCCAGCAACCGCGAAACCTCGAAAAGCACCCATTGGCTCCAGCCCCAGACGTTCAGCCTCGTCCGATGCCATCAACACCAGTGCAGCCGCCCCATCGCTCAACTGGGACGCATTTCCAGCGGTGATGAAATGCTCAGCTCCTCTGACAGGTTCAAGAGACTCCAGTGCATCAAGCGTGGTAGTGGCACGATTGCATTCATCCATCGTGATCGTGTGGCTTTGCTCTGTAACCTCACCACTGTGTTTGTCCTTTACAGACATGACCACATCCATTGGTGTGATTTCCGAATCGAAGCGCCCTGCTTCCTGAGCGGCTGCAGTGCGCTGCTGACTCTGCAGCGCCAGCGCATCCTGAGACGCTCGACTGACTCCATAGCGAGCAGCCACAATATCCGCTGTCTCTATCATGGGCAGGTAAAGCTCTGGTTTGTGAGATTCTATCCACGGCTCACGCGAATGACGAGGCGGTGGCTGTACCAGTGAAATACTTTCAACGCCTCCCACAACGACAGCAGTAGCACCTTCATTGGTAACCATATGCGCACCCATGGCAATCGCCTGCAAGCCACTGGCGCAAAATCGATTGACCGTGGTGCCGGCTATACTCACTGGGAGTCCGGCACGAATCACGGCTTGCCTTGCGATGTTGCCGCCCGTGACATATTCCGGATAGCCACAACCCCAGATACTGTCCTCTATCAAAGCCGGGTCAATGCCTGCTCGGCGTAGACATTCAGCGGTCACATGTCCGGCCATGGTTGCACCGTGTGTCAGATTGAATGAGCCACGAAACGCTTTGCCGATCGGCGTTCGTGCTATGGAGACAATAACAGCGTCAGGCATGAGCTTGGGTCCGGTTTAAATGTTGTTGAGAGTGGCGAAATTACGTTGCTGTTCAACCAGGGCATTGAGCAATGGCGCTGGTTGCCAGAAATGATCATCTTCGACCGCAAACCGATTGATATCAGCAACAATGGTTTCCAGTCCGAGTTGATCGGCTAGATGCATGGGTCCTCCACGCCATCGAGGAAAACCGTAACCAGCAAGCAATACCACATCGATGTCTAAGGGTCGCAGCGCTATGCCTTCATCGAGAACGCGTGCGGCCTCATTGACCATCGCGGTGATATACCGACACACAATCTCCTCATCAGTGAAAGTGCGTGGTGTGATACCCAAAGTCTTGCGTGTCTGAGCGATAAGAGCGTCAACTTCTGGATCCTCAACACCCTGACGGCTGCCTTCCGGATAGAGGTAGTAGCCCTTACCGGTTTTCTGTCCAAGCCGCCCAAGGTGATAAAGCTCATCAGCCCAGGCTGGGTAGCGATCGCGTGGGTGACGATCTGGTGCTTTTCGTTGTCGTGTGGCATAGCCAATGTCCAGACCTGCAAGATCGCCCACTGCATAAGGACCCATGGCAAAACCATACGCCTTTAACGCCTTGTCTATCTGATAGGGGCTGGCGCCATCAAGCACCATGTGGTCAGCAGCTGTTCGGTAGTGAACAAGCATGCGATTACCGATAAATCCATCGCATACACCAGCGCGAACCGCCACTTTTCCGAGCCGTTTGGCCAGCGAGAAGGCTGTAGCGATAACCTCAGGAGCTGTTTTATCAGCGACCACGACTTCCAGAAGTTTCATAACATGTGCAGGTGAAAAGAAATGCAAGCCCAGCACCGCCTCCGGGCGTGATGTGCTGGCAGCGATTTCATTGATATCCAGATACGATGTGTTAGTAGCCAGTATGGCGCCGGGTTTGGCAACACGCTCAAGTGTTTCGAACACAGCCTTCTTGACGTCCATACTTTCAAAAACCGCCTCGATGATAAGGTCAGCATTGCTGAGTGCCTCATACTCAATGACGGTTGATAGACTATCGTTCAGTATCTGCTCAAGCTTTTCTTGTTTGAGTTTGCCGCGTTTCACAGCCACCGCCAGATTCGTTGCAATGGTGCTGCGCGCCTTGTCAGCAGCTGCTTGATCGCGCTCAATCAAGGTCACAACCAAGCCGTTCAACACCGCAGATGTCGCAATGCCGGAGCCCATGATGCCACCGCCAATGACGCCTACGTGAGCTACCGCTAGGGGTTCAACATCCGCCAGTTCGGGCAGTTTTGATACCTTTCGCTCAGCAAAGAATGCGTGAATAAGGCTGGCCCGTTGTGGCGTATCCATCAGTCCACGAAAAAGTCGCCTCTCCTCGGTAAGCCCCTCAGCCAGATCCATGCGAGTTGCCGCATAAACAGACTCCAGCGCCGCAAGTGCTGCGACTTCTCCACGCGCAGATTTTTCGAGCCGTGCACGCCATTGTTTAAACAGATCTTCGCTGCCTTCAGGACGAGGCAACTCACCCGTGCGCCGGATCGCGCCTCTCTGACTCTGAATGTCTTGTGCGAAGCTGATGGCAGCCTGTCGGATATCTTTTTCAGAGCCAACGCGATCCACCAACCCCAGTTCAAGCGCTTGCTTGGCACTCATCGGATGACCACTGGTAATCATGGACAGTGTCTGATCGACACCGATCAAGCGTGGCAATCGTTGCGTACCGCCAGCACCGGGCAATAAACCTAACTTCACTTCAGGCAGCCCAAGTCTTGTCGCGATGTGAGCAATACGATAGTGGGCACCCAGCGCAACCTCCAGGCCTCCGCCTAGTGCCGTCCCGTGAATGGCCGCCACCACAGGTTTTTCACTGTTCTCCACAGCACTGATCACGTCAGGCAAACCTGGTGCTACCAGCGGTTTGCCAAACTCGGATATATCAGCGCCTCCTATAAACAATCGGCCACTACCCACAATGACAGCAACATCGGCAGACTCATCGGCATTGAATTGCTGTATAGCGCCGAGCAATCCGCTCCGGACATAGCGTGACAGCGCATTGACGGGCGGGTTGTTGATCGTGATGATAACGACTCGCTGATCGTGCTCGTACGATACCGGCTCATTCATGTCGAAATCTCTGGCGTTTGTGTTGCACGTCTACTCTTGAGGACAAAATCCTGTGTCTTGTTCGTGACAATTCAGGATTTCATGAATCCACAATCTGGCCGGTCGATCAAAAAGCAAAGATCGCAGATGAAAATACCATGATCGACGATTTAAGACGTGCTGCAATCTGGTCAATGATTGATCTACTCAATCACGACCCACTTCAAGATGCCCAAGATCGGCAAACTTCAATCCGCAGCTGATTCCCATGTCAGCCGCTTCTTGCAGGTTACTGCTGACATCTTCTGGTTGATGGGCATCAGAATTGACGATGACCCGCACATCGTACTCGCTCGCCAGTTCCCAGAAAGGTAGCCAAGGGTACATACAACGTGTCCCCGACGGCGTGTCAATCTTTGGCTTGCGCAAGCCATAGCCGTTGATTTCCAGCGGAACCTTCAGTTCAGCGGCAGCTGCCAGCATGTCTCTTGATGCATGTATCGTGTTGTTATCCCATGTCAGATAACTGTTGCCAAAAAGATCGGGATGGGCCATGAAGGCGAAGAGCCCTGACTCCATCGACTTGATGAAATAATCTGCATAGCACTGCAACGCTGCCTTGTTGTCTGTACCACCGTATGAGCCAAGCCATTGACCGTCCATCGGAAAAAAATGTGCAGCGCCAATCAAATAGTCGAAGCGGTGTTCACCAAGCAGAGTGTCTTCAAAGAACGCATGATACTCGACGGCATATTCGCACTCAGCTGCTTTGAGAACAGTGAGTTCGGGAAAACGTTCAGCTGCCTGGTCCACCGCAAAGATGTAACCGGGTAGCTCGGTGATGTCCATTCTAATGTTCGGCCAGCGATTATCGGGTAACGCGGTATGATCTGAAATGCCCAGTACAGTCAACCCTTGCTCGATGGCAGCTGTACAGTACTGCGACACGTCCTGAGTGGCGTGTTTACATCGGTGGGTGTGGGTATGGTAGTTCTTGTAAATTTTCATAAGGTAACATGGTCGCACAATTGCGGTACATGCGCACGTCCATGGCTAGCGCACAGATATCCTTTTCGTATAAACGGTGTACTACCATGCGAACATCGCTTATGGCATGTTTGATCTACATCAACAGTAATTATCAGTGTCCATGTAAAAATCACCTGGTAACAAAGAATCGTATGAGACTGGGCATCGGCACGCGCAAGGACTAACGGTATGACGTCAGCCAATAGGGTTGCTGAGAACGAAACGGTAGAGTCGGTAGTGCGCCACCATCATGCACAGCGACATGCATTGGTGCAGATTCTTCGCAAGGTGCAAGAGCATACCGGCTGGTTATCACCTGAGGTGATACGTCAGGTTGCCGATGCGGTTGCGCTATCGCCAGCCATTGTTACCGGTGTGGCAAGCTTCTATCATTTCTTCTACCTTCAGCCAGTCGGTCCTTGCCATTTCCTGTGGAGCGATAACGTCACTGACCGCATGCTTGGCAATCGCATGCTGGCACTGGAGCTTTGTCGTTTGCTCGGCATCCGTCCGGGTGAGTTTTCACCGGGTAAGCCTGCCAGTCTGGATTTTACCTCCTGTACGGGCCTGGGAGATCAGGGGCCTGCTGTGCTGGTTAATCAACATCAGGTCCTGACGCGTATGGACGACCAGCGCATTGTCGAACTGGCCGAACTGGTGCTTGCGCAAGTACCGATCAGCGATTGGCCCTCCGAGTGGCAGCAAGTGGAAGACCAGGTGTGCCGCAGCGACATTCTGCTATCACCGTCTCCAGTGCGTGGAGAATCCTTGCGACAGACAGTGGCACTGGGCGAGCTTGCGACACTGGAGCAAATCGATGCATCGAAGTTGCGCGGTCGCGGCGGTGCTGGATTCGGTACTGCAACCAAATGGCGTGCGTGTCTGCAGGCACCGTGTCCGCCTGGAGCATCTCGCGTAGTTGTGTGCAACGCAGATGAGGGTGAGCCGGGTACGTTCAAGGACCGTGTTCTGCTGACGCGTCAGGCCGACACCGTATTCGAGGGGATGAGCGTAGCTGCACGGGTTCTGGGTGCCAGCCAGGGTCTGGTCTATTTGCGTGGCGAGTACCGCTACCTGCTAGACCAGTTACAAGCGGTGCTGGCGCATAGGCGTAGCAATCAACTACTGGGCAAGTCTATCCTCGGCGTCGACGGCTTCGATTTTGATATTGACATTCATATTGGCGCTGGTGCCTACGTCTGTGGCGAGGAAAGTGCTTTGATCGAATCGCTTGAAGGCAAGCGCGGGACGCCTCGCATCCGCCCCCCCTTTCCTGTCGAACGTGGTTATCTTGATCTTCCAACTGTAGTCAATAATGTCGAGACGTTTTGCGCTGTTGCCCGCATTGCAGAACGCGGTGGAGAGTGGTGGGCGTCCATAGGCACTGCCCAGAGCAGCGGTTCAAAGATACATTCGGTCAGTGGCGACTGTGCGCGCCCTGGTATCTATGAGTATCCCTTCGGTGTCACGATTCAGCAGATTCTCGACGATTGCGGTGCGAATGAGGCAAGTAATCGTGTGCAGGCCGTGCAGGTCGGTGGACCGTCTGGCGTCTGCCTGGCCGCACATGAGTTCAACCGGTGCATTGCCTTTGAAGACGTACCCAGCGCCGGTGCACTGATGATATTCAACGACACGCGCGACATGTTCGAGATCGCCCACGGTTTTGCACAGTTCTTTGCCTATGAGAGTTGTGGGTTCTGTACGCCGTGTCGAGTCGGCACCGAGCTGGTGGTGCGTCGCATGGACAAGCTGGCAGCGGGTCACGGATCCGTTTTTGACGAAGCAGAGCTGCATGAGCTGGAAGCCTTGCTGCACGGCACGACGCATTGCGGTCTTGGCGCTACGGCAACCAATCCCCTGCGCGATACCCTGGCACGTTTCAGGCCCGCCTATGAGCGTCGACTTCAATCCCCTACCTTCACTCCCGGATTCAACCTCGATGCGGAACTCGAAGCGGCGCGTCTAGTGACTGGCCGCGATGATGCGGATGCACACCTGACATGAATAAAAAGAATCACTTCTTACTTGATGGATGTTCAATTGCCATCGAAGAAGGCGACACACTGATGAGCGCAGCACGACGCGCTGGCACGCACATACCGCATTTATGCTGGCATCCGGATCTTGGACAGAGCGGCGCATGTCGCCTCTGTACAGTAAAGGCAGACGGTCGTCTGGTAGCAGCCTGCACCACGCACGCTTCAGCCGACATGATTGTCGAAAATCGCACCGAAGAGCTTGATGGCAAGCGCCGAATGTTACTGCAGATGCTGTTCGTTGAGGGCAATCATTTCTGCCCCAGTTGTGAGAAAAGCGGCGACTGCAGGCTTCAGGCGGAGGCTTATGCCGTGGGTATGACAGGGCCGCATTTCGAGGAATTTTATCCCAAGCGACCACTGGATGCCAGCCACCCGGATACCTTGATCGATTTCGATCGCTGCATTCTGTGCAAGCTGTGTGTTCGCGCCAGCAACGAAGTGGACAATAAAGGTGTTTTCGCTTTGGGTGGTCACGGTATCGGTACGCATCTGCTCGTCAACTCATGCAGTGGCAAACTTGGCGACAGCCAATTTGCCGCCGATGACTTCGCCGCAAGCGTGTGTCCGGTAGGTGCTATTCTGCCCAAGCGGCGTGGCTTTGCCATACCGATAGGCAAACGGCGTTTTGATCTCAACACCGTGGATAATGAGCTTGGTGCCGTAGCCAGGCAGCAAAACCAGGGACAAGACGATGGCAATGACTGATTCGGCATCTCAAACACAAAAGCCGCGTATTGCAACTGTGTCACTGGCAGGCTGCTTCGGTTGTCATATGTCGCTGATGGATCTTGATGAGCGTCTGTTCACGCTGTTCGACATTGTTGAATTTGACCGTTCACCTCTGACTGATATCAAGCACTGCGGCACATGTGATATCGGTTTGATTGAAGGCGGTCTGTGCAATGCCGAGAATGTTCATGTATTGCGAGAATTCCGGGCCAACTGCAAGATCGTGGTTGCCGTTGGCGCCTGCGCCATTAATGGTGGACTGCCTGCTCAGCGCAATGCATTGGATGTTGGCCAGATGCTCACTGACGTCTATCGTGTGCGCCCGGGGCTTGCCAGTAACAGTCAGATACCCAACGACCCCGAACTGCCGTTGCCACTGGCACACGTGCATGCCATACACGATGTTGTCAACGTCGATCATTTCCTGCCTGGCTGTCCTCCCAGTGGTGATGCGATCTGGGCTTTTCTGACAAGCCTGCTGTCCGATGGCACACCGACGCTGGATAATCAGCTCATTCATTACGACTGAAGGCGTAACAACTCATGGAAACTGCACAACACCCAGAAGGCCTTCGTCGCGTTGCCATTGATCCGGTATCCAGGGTGGAAGGTCACGGCAAAGTCACGCTATTACTCGATGACGATAATCATGTGCAGCAGGCACGCCTGCACATCGTTGAGTTCC
Source organism: uncultured Granulosicoccaceae bacterium (assembly GCA_964352535.1). Taxonomy (GTDB): domain Bacteria; phylum Pseudomonadota; class Gammaproteobacteria; order Granulosicoccales; family Granulosicoccaceae; genus Granulosicoccus. The sequence continues at coordinate 13,463 of CAYGSW010000074.1, forward strand.
GCGGCTTTGAAGCCTTCATCATTGGCAGACCTTACTGGGAAGTACCTGTCATGGTGCAACGGCTGTGTGGTATCTGTCCGGTTTCCCATCATCTGGCAGCCAGCAAGGCCATTGATGTGGCACTGGGTATCACTGCCGTACCCCGTACCGCTACGCTCATCCGTCGCTTGATGCACTACGGGCAGGTCATGCAGTCGCATGCGCTGCATTTTTTTCATCTCTCATCACCCGATCTGCTGTTCGGTTTTGACAGCGAGGTGTCCAGGCGTAATATCGTCGGCGTGGCGCAGGCCTATCCGGATGTTGCCAGGCAAGGTGTGCTGCTGCGAAAGTTCGGTCAGGAAGTGATTCGCGTAACAGCAGGCAAACGCATACACGGTACAGGCTCGGTGCCAGGTGGGGTAAATCGACATCTGAAGCGCGAGGAGCGTGATGAGTTGCTCGCACAAGTCCCGCAAATGGTTGACTGGTGTAAGGCAGCCGTGGATCTTGCAACGCAGCTGCAGGCTCAGAACGCTTCGTTGTATGAGAACTTCGCTAACCTTCGAACCAGCTGGATGTCGTTGGTTGATAACAAAGGTGCAATGGAACTGTACGACGGCTTGCTGCGGGTGCGTGATGCCGATGGACAGAGTCTGCTAGAGGGAGCTGATGTGCAGGACTACCTTCAGCTGATTGAAGAGCAGACTCGTCCATGGACGTATCTGAAGTTTCCGTATCTCAAAAGTCTGGGCATGGATGCTGGCTCCTATCGTGTTGGTCCTCTAGCGCGTGTACAGAATTGCAACTACATCCCCAGCCCGCTTGCCGAACAGGCAAGGCAGGATTTTGTGGCTAATGGCCCAGTGCACGCAACGCTTGCCTATCATCGAGCACGCATGATCGAGATGCTGCATTGCATGGAAGCTATTGGTGAGCTGTTGCATGACGATGCACTGCTCGAAGGTGAGCTGACCACCACAGTACCTGCCCCCGGATCAGGCTTGCGGCCTGAGCTTCGACGTGGCGTGGGTGTTATCGAAGCACCAAGAGGTACATTGTTCCACGATTACACTATTGGTGACGATGATCTGATCAGTGACTGCAATCTGATTGTCAGCACCACCCATAACAACCAGGCAATGAACGAGTCTGTGCGCGCAGTGGCACGCGATACATTTGACGGACGCGAAGTGAATGAGGGTTTGCTCAATGGTATTGAAGTGGCTATACGCGCTTACGACCCTTGTCTTAGCTGCGCTACCCATGCACTGGGCAGCATGCCATTGGAAGTGAATCTGGTTGATGCTGCAGGCGAGCTTTTCGACAGTGTGTTGCGCCATAGTGATGGGCGTATTGAGCGTACTCGTAGCTGATGATGGCAGACGCACTCAATACGCCAGTTGCACCGTGGCTGGTACTTGCTGTCGGTAACCCCAGTCGCGGTGATGATGCGTTGGGACCAGCACTGATCGACCGGCTGTCGCAAGACATTGATCATGCATCGGATGTTGAATTTCTGATTGACTTCCAGTTACAGGTTGAGCATGCGCTGGATCTGAACGGCAGGCTGGCTGTATTGTTTGTAGATGCCGCACATCCGGGTGTGATCACCACGGAGCTGCCTATCGGCAATCGTCAGCTGGACGACACAACGATACCCTGCGCAGAAGCACACTCCGCAGGTGTAGCCATTACACCCATCCGTGCGGATGAATCGGTTACACCCGCTACGCATGCCTTGAGTGCCCAGGCTGTACTGCACGTTGCACAGCTGTTTGAAGGCGCAGTGCCACCTGCCTGGCAATTGGCTATTGAAGGGCAATTGTTCGACCTGGGTGAAGGGTTGAGTGAGCAGGCTGAATGCAATCTGAATAAGGCAGTGGTCCTTGCACAACAGTGGCTGGACACTCGCCGTAGTGAAGCTGTTCCATTGCATTCGCATGACAACGGAGTCATGAGCGATGCATGAGTTAAGCCTTGCGGGTAGTGTGCTGCGGATAGTTGAGTCAGCGGCCGCACGTGACACGTTTTTGAAAGTTCGCAGCTTGCACTTGTCGGTACCTGCTCTGGCAGGTGTAGAAATGGAAGCATTTCGGTTTGCACTGCAATCGCTGGCACCAAAGACCGTGCTGGATGGCGCAGAGTTCATCATAGATGAACCCGCATCCCGTGCATATTGTCTTGATTGCAATGCGGCTATCGATGTCATGGATTTTGAAGACAGCTGTTCGTTATGCGGTGGATACCGTTGGCAGTGTTCCAATGACCGGGGTATACGCGTCGTGGACCTGCTGGTAGAGTGATAAACGTTAGGTAACTGTGCGTGTTGAGCGCCGGGAGTCAGTTATGTGTGTTGTGTGTGGTTGTAGTCAGCACCCAAGCGCAAGTTCAATTGATAGCGCAACGGCAGGTGACGCATCACCCATAGTTAATGCGGTTACCGGCGATCTGCACTTTGGTACGGGCAAGGCACAGGTGTCGGTACCCGGCATGAGTCAGGCTCGCGCCATTAAACTGGAGGCCGATGTACTGGGTGAAAACTCTCGCCTTGCACGACGCAATCGTGCCCACTTTGCAGCGCACGGTGTCACAGCCTACGACCTTGTCTCCAGCCCGGGTTCCGGCAAGACCACGCTACTTTGCAAAACGATAGAGGTGCTTGCCAGTCGTTCGCCGTCGCTGCCTGTGGCTGTCATCGAAGGTGACCAGCAGACAAGTCTCGATGCAGACAGGATTCGTCAGACGGGCGTCTCTGCAGTACAGGTTAATACGGGTAAGGGCTGTCATCTGGATGCACGAATGGTAGACGCTGCATTCGCGGAGCTGGACTGGCATGCCGCAAAGCATGATCATCTACACAGGCATGATCATGAACGTGAATCAACACACGCAAGTCATTCAGCCACCCAAAACGTGCACGCTGAACAGCACCTCAGTACAGACCCGTCATACTCTCATGAAGCCCGACATATTGATGACACGCCTGGTGCGCTTCTACTCATCGAAAATGTCGGTAATCTTGTCTGCCCTGCCCTGTGGGATCTAGGGGAAGCTGCAAAAATTGTGATCCTGTCTGTCACAGAAGGTGCCGACAAACCGCTTAAATACCCGGATATGTTTGCCGCCTCATCCCTCATGCTGTTGAACAAGATTGATCTGTTGCCCTATGTCGACTTCGATGTCGAGAAATGCATCGAGGCGGCACAGCGAATAAATCCAGACATTCAGGTACTGGGTCTTTCAGCAACCAGCGGTGAAGGTATTGATGGCTGGATCGATTGGCTGTTGCAACGACGGGGCCAGGCGCATGCCTGATGCACCCGCTGATTGCCTGCCCGATTACCTGCCCTGCTCAGCGCCTGCAAGTGTGCTTGCAATGGGTGCGTTTTTGAAAAACCGTGCCTGCCTGATTGAAGGTGATCATGTGTTCTGGTCGCCGGAGCACGGCGAATTAAATGAAGTACAAGCCTGTCTTGCTCTGGAAACATCGGTTGATCAGCTATTCGCTCAGGCGGCAGGAATACCTTTGACTATGGCACATGATTTACACCCGGATTTCTACAGTACGCATCTTGCGACTCGAACAGCTAAAGCGTTGGGTGTGGCCTCCACAGCAGTACAACACCATCATGCGCACATAGCCGCATCCGTTGCACAGCTCGGTATTGCCCATCCGGTGATCGGTATAGCACTGGACGGTTTTGGTCTTGGTTCTGATGACTCGGCCTGGGGAGGCGAATTGCTTTGGGTGGACGGCGGACGCATGGCGCATCACTGGTGTCGACTCAGCCATCTGCAACCAATGCGGTTGCCGGGTGCCGATATGGCAGTCAAGCAGCCCTGGCGACTTGCCGCAGCGCTGCTTCACGACGTGGGTCGTGGGGCAGAGATTGAAGAGCGGTTTGCGCCACTGGTGGGTCAGCAATCTGTCCGCATTGTTTCGAGCATGCTGGACCGATCAGTCAATTGCCCAAGCAGCACCAGTGCTGGACGCTGGTTCGATCTGGCGGCAGCCTCACTGGGGTTGTGTACTGAACAGCAGCATGAGGGAGAAGCTGCACAAGAGCTGGAGCGTCGTGCAAGTCGATATCTGCATCAACAGCCACATATCGATGACAATGCTCTGCCCTTCCACTTGTTCGGACCAAACGAGCCAGGCGTACCTGGTGAACCGGGTAAGCCAAGCGACCATGCAACTGATCATGCATCCAATATTTCCTGCAAATACAGCCTCGACCTGAGAGACATTGTCACACCCTTTCTGGATGTAGACAGAGCTGATTCATCAGCCATCGATTACAGTGCTGCGCTTTTTCATATAGCATTGGCCTCAAAACTGGCAAACGCAGCAGCCCACGCTGCACACGAACATCGCGTACAGGACGTTGTGCTAAGTGGCGGTTGCCTAGTTAACCAGATTCTCCGGCAACGATTAACCGATGCTCTGCAACAATCTGGCTTGCGTGTGCATGTTCCGGAAAAATCCATCTGTGGCGATACCGCGTTAGCGCTTGGTCAGGCCTGGGTTGCCGCATGTTCACTGGAGAATTGACACTATGTGCCTGGCACTGCCCGCTCTTGTGGTATCCATTGCTGATGAGGACAAGGCGATCGTCGAGCTCGATGGCGTTCGTAAGGAGATACTACTGACACTGACACCTGAGGCTGACGTTGGCGATTATGTGATCGTACATGTTGGCTATGCCATCGGTATGCTCGACCCGTTTGAAGCCCAGCAAACACTGCAACTCTTCGGTGAACTGGCGGCCATGAGTGAGCCTGCCACATGAAATACATTGACGAATTTCGCGACGGCAAACTCGCCCGGAAAATCGCGACACGCATTGAAGACGAAGCTCTTGTCAAGCGTAACTATCGCTTCATGGAATTCTGTGGTGGGCATACACACGCCATTGCCCGTTACGGGGTTACCGACCTGCTACCTGCAAACGTCAAAATGATTCACGGACCGGGTTGTCCGGTCTGCGTGTTGCCAATAGGACGTATCGATCAGGCCATACGGCTGGCCTTGCAGGAGAATGTCATGCTGTGTACCTACGGGGATGTCATGCGCGTGCCTGCATCCGAACAGTTGTCGCTGCTTCGGGCGAAAAGTCGTGGTGCCGATATACGCATGGTGTATTCAGCCAGCGATGCGCTGGCGCTGGCGCGCGAGCACCCTGATCGTGAAGTGGTGTTTCTGGCCATCGGCTTCGAAACAACCACCCCTCCCACAGGGTTGGTCATTCGCCAGGCAGCCACACAAAAGCTTAGGAATTTCAGCGTACTGTGCAACCATGTGCTCACGCCCAGTGCCATAACGCATATACTCGAATCACCCGCCCAGGGGCAATCAGGCAGCGCGCCTATCGACGGTTTTATCGGTCCTGCTCACGTGAGCATTGTCATTGGCTACAAACCGTATGAAACATTCGCACGCAAGTTTTGCAAACCGGTTGTCATCGCAGGCTTTGAACCACTGGACGTCATGCAGTCCATCCTGATGCTGATCAGGCAAGTCAATGAACAGCGGCATGTTGTTGAAAACGAATTTACGCGTGCTGTGAGTCGAGATGGCAACGCAGCGGCACAGGCTGTGATGAATGATGTGTTCGAATTACGAAGCAGTTTTGAATGGCGCGGTCTGGGGGATGTAGCACATAGCGCCCTGCAACTGCGCGAACGCTACCGCTCATTCGATGCTGAAAAACGTTTTTCTCTGACATTCAAGTCAGTGCCGGATCATCGTAAATGTGACTGCGGAGCGATACTACGTGGCGTCAAACAGCCCACTGATTGCACGCTGTTTGCCAAGGTTTGCACACCAGAGAACCCGATGGGATCATGCATGGTGTCATCCGAAGGCGCCTGCGCGGCGCACTATTCCTATGGTCGCTTCCGTGACATACCTGTGGTGGCACAGATAGCATGAGCCAGCCATGAGCGCTAGAGCTGATTATCTACGGCCGCTGAACTATCGTGACGGTTGTATCGACATGAACCACGGCGGAGGTGGCAGGATTGCCACCCAGTTGATCGACGAATTGTTTCGTCCAGCCTTTGACAACGAGTGGCTGTCAGCAGAAAACGATGCTGCATTGCTCGATATCCCTGCTGGCGAGCGCCTGGTAATGGCAACAGATGGGCATGTGATCTCACCACTGGAGTTTCCGGGTGGAGACATCGGTAGTCTGGCAGTGCATGGCACGATCAACGATGTGGCCATGCTTGGCGCAACCCCACTGTACATGAGCGCAAGCTTCATACTTGAGGAAGGCCTGCCATTATCGACCTTGAAAAGGATTGTGGAATCGATGGCTGCAGCTTCAAAACTGGCAAGTGTGCCGATTGTCACCGGTGACACCAAGGTCGTGGAGCGCGGCAAGGGAGACGGTATCTTCATCTCCACTACCGCTGCGGGCAGTGTTCCAGTGACAGTGCACATTGGCGGTGACAGAGCTTGTGCAGGGGATGCCATACTGGTTTCCGGGACAATGGGCGATCATGGTGTAGCCGTTATGGCATCACGCGAGTCACTGACCTTCGAGACCACCATTGAGTCCGACAGCGCCGCGTTGCATACAATGATTGCTCAACTACTCGACAGACTACCTGATGGTGCCATACATGTATTACGAGATCCTACCAGAGGGGGACTTGCATCAACTCTGAATGAAATAGCTCGTCAGTCTGATGTAGGTATGCTACTGGAAGAAGATGCCATACCGGTCAACAGAGAAGTGGATGCCGCTTGCGAACTTCTGGGTCTCGATCCACTCTACGCAGCAAATGAAGGCAAGTGTGTTGTCATATGCAACAGTGACTTCGCCGACATGGCTGTTGATGTACTACGTGCACACCCATTGGGCGCCAAGGCTGCACGCATAGGCGCCGTCATTGCGGATCCACACGGGTTCGTCCAGATGAACACAGGTTTTGGTGGGCGGCGTATTGTTGACTGGATGGCAGGCGAACCATTACCGCGTATTTGTTAAGCGGTTGCGTGTATTTCAGTGCCCGCGTCCCTGACCCAGTTTTGTTCATTCTATCAATAACACCCCGCAAGACGCGCCCTCAATATAACCAGCCCCAATTCTTGACGATCCCGTCTCCGCACTTGATGTATCCATTCGCTCGCAGATCATGAATCTGCGCAACGAGCTTCAACAGGAGTATGGCTGCACCTACGTGGTGGTTGCTCACGACCTGGGCACAACCCGTTACATGTCTGATCGTAGAGCGGTGATGTATCTGGGCATTACTGTCCACGGTATCAACCGGGATCTTACCCATGTAACATTAGCCCTGGTGATTGACACCACTTTCAGGGTGCACCTGCGCATTCAAGCAAGACTCAGGAAACTGGTGCAACCTATTAAGCATCGCTTTCAATGTCAAATTGAGGCGGTCAAGTCACGTGCTCGGCTGAAACGCTCATCCATATTGGGAAAAAAGATTTAGATGAAAATACCGTCAATGCTTCTAGTGGCATCGCAGATGATTCTGATAGGGTTACTGGCGACCCCATTGAATGCACTAATGCCGCATAACCTTACGACAACAGCAGGATTTTTACTGCTTGTTGTCGGATTGCTCATCGTGGCCTGGGCTGCAATAAACTTGAGTTGGAAAAATTTGTCCGTTATGCCAGAACCTGTCAGCAAAGGTACGTTGATACAACGAGGGCCTTATCAATACATACGACACCCGATGTACACCGCCGTTATTGTGTGCGGCTTTGGCGCTTTCATAGCGCACGGCGGCATTGTGAAAGCTGTGTATTTGTTGCTTCTGATCATCGTGTTATGCATTAAGCTTAAGCGCGAAGAATCGCTATTGAAGACAACCTATCCAGACTATTCCAGCTACATGGATAGGACAAGCGCGCTGATACCACGCGTTTTTTAGCAAAGGCCGCCTTCCGCGTTTCATGAACACTGCTCAAAGCTCGCGCCGTGATTAACCGGAGCAACAGTCACGGTGCTGGCCATACTTCACCCCGGCAACAACACAACGCCTCGTTCACACAATATGTCATTTGATGATGAATGCTTTCCTCAACAAGTACTATCCTATCGTCGGTCCAATCATGCACCACAACAACGTGGTGCGGATTGGACCCTGTCTCAGCAAGATTTACCGTTACTGTGGTAAATCGAAATCAACAATTGCACGGATCGAGCTGGCTCTACCTTGAAAGCGATTGAAAAAATTATCCACAATCAGCTCTTCACCCGGTGCAAGCACTCTCAACGGCACTTCAAATTCCCATGAGAATGCGTGCCCCTGATCATCAATCGCAATGGCCGTCACTTTGAATACATCCAGCGCTTCACTGTGATTATTGACAATGGTGATGGACACTGAGCCTTCGTTGTTAACGCCGTAGGAGACCGGCAATACTGCGCCTGCAACCTGTTCACGATTTGTGCTCGATCTCAATAACGGCGATCTAACTTCAGCCACATCATCGAAGCTTGCATCACGAAATGACAATATATAGCCAAGATTACCTGGCTGGAGGCAAGACGGGGAGTAGAAGTCGTCTCCCGGTCTGGCGCCGATCTCTCCGTCCAGTATTGCAAAGTCTAGCGAATCCGTGACGATTTCCTGCCCTGATACTGAGAATTCAGTGAAATCACTGAGTGTGACCGAACAGTGAAAATCGTTGCTTGTGTTTTGCACTACAGCCATAAAGTCAGCTTCGTTACCGCCGTTCGTATCCCGAGAGGCACGCATTTCTATAAGACTCAATCCTGGCTCTACAGAATCGATTCTTACTGTTAATGGCTTGACCAATTCCGTGTTTGGACGAGTACCTGTTCCAAACGAGGGCCCGGAAAGCAGCGCCGATACTCGACTGTTTTGATAGTAATTACCACCCGCTACATCCGCCGGTGCAATATTCAGCCCCGGTGGTGTTCCTATTGGAGTTTCTATTGGTTGCGAAACAATCGGAGGTGTGTCGACAGGCAGTGGCTCAACCGGATTTCCAGCAATCGGAATGTCATCCGGAACCAAATCATCATCGTCGATATTCTCGGGCCGGCAAGTGAGTTGAACGAGATTGGGTGCAGCGTTAGGGTCGATGTCAAGAAGCGTATCGACACAGGCCTGATCAAGCCCTGCAAACTGGCCGCTCGGCACTAGGAGGCTGTCCGAGAATAACGATCGAGGCGAGGGTGTGAGATTTTGAGTCA
>CAYGSW010000075.1:0-20683 GCA_964352535.1 uncultured Granulosicoccaceae bacterium
TGCGTTGCATCTCCTCGACGTGCTCCAGCACGCCTTCGTCGATGCGCCTGGTCGGCAAAGCTCTGTGAGACTCTGCTATCGACATTATCAGGTTGACGGACCACTAGCTACTCGCCTTGTGTCGGAGATGCATCAGGTATCGCTTGTCAATAATGACGTTAGCGCGATAGATCCAGTTTACTGTCAAGCTCCTGATCCACCCACCAGCCTGTCGGAAAGCCGGTGCCTGTGTAACTAATGTACTTGGGTTGTGTTTCAGGCTGACCAAAACGGTTCCAGTAGGCGATGCGATGCTTGTCCACATAAAACTGTGGGATGAGGTAGTAGTTCCACAGCAATACTCGGTCCAGTGCGCGGGTGGTTACCTGCAGCTTTTCCAGAGATTCAGCGGCAACAACCTGCTCGATCAGCTGATCTACCACTGGATTCTTCACGCCCCCGTAGTTGGCAGACCCTCGTTCATCGGCAGCCAGCGTTCCATAGTAGGAACGAAGCTCAGGCCCGGGGGGTGGAAAAAACGATAATCGCGCCGATATGACATCAAAATCAAAATCATCGGTTCTTACCTGATACTGTGCGGCATCAACAACACGTACTGAAGTGTCTACTCCAGCCCTGTTCAGATTTTGCAAAAAAGGCGCTGCCACGCGCTGTCCATCGGGCTGGCTAAGCAGCAATTCCAGTGACATCTGCTGACCGTCTTTCATCAGCTTACCATCGGATAATGTCCAGCCTGCTTCATTAAACAAGGCAAGTGCCTCACGCAATTGTTGGCGGTTACGTCCACTGCCGTCAGTGACTGGAGCCTTGAATTCCTGAGTGAATACCTCGTCAGGCAGTTGATCTCTGAACGGTTCCAATACAGCAATTTCTTCTGCTGTGGGAGGGCCGCTAACACCGTACTCCGAATTAGGGAAGTAACTGTTAATGCGTTCATACTGGTTGTAGAGGATGGTGCGTTTTATCGTTTCGAAGTCATACAGCAGACTTAGCCCTTTACGAACTCGCTGATCATCAAAGGGTGGGCGGCGCAGGTTGAAAAAATAGGCCTGGATTGCGCCGGGTGTGGCATCGGGTGGCTCGTCAAGAATAACCTCACCTCTGTCCACTTCCTCGATGTTGTATCCGGTTGACCAGCGCTTGGAGCTGTTTTCAGCGCGAAAATCGATGTCGCCCGCCTTGAACGCTTCCATCATGACCTCAAGGTCGCGATAGTAGTCGTAGCGAATGGTGTCGATATTGCTCAGACCCTTGTTGATGGGCAGGTCCTTGCCCCAGTAGTTGTCGTTACGTGTGAAAGTCAGGGAACGGCCAGCGTCCACATCGCTGATGGAGTAGGCGCCGCTGGCAGGTTGTGGTGTCAGGAATGTTTTGGAGATGTCCTTGTCTTTCCAGTATTCCACGGACAGTGGTGACAGACCTGCAACCTTCATGAGTGGTTTCATGGTGTCTGTGGTGTTGAACATGAACTTTATCTGATGTTCGCCGAGCAGCTCCACACTCTCTACCTCGTTGTAGAAAGATTTCAGAAAAGGCCGGCCGTGCTCGCGGATGGTATTGAATGAAAACTCGATGTCAGCCGCCGTAATGGGTGTGCCATTGTCGAAGCGAGCTTCGGGCCGCAAGGTGAAAGTGATCCAGCTTTTGTCTGCCGGGTATTCCACGCTCTCTGCCAATAGTCCGTAGGCTGCAGAGAGTTCGTCAGCCGAAGAAACCATGAGTGAGTCACCAGTGAGGCCAATCATACGTGGCCAGGTGCCCTTGAGAATGTAGGTGTTCAGGCTATCGAACGTGCCAAAGGCGCCAAGAACAACGCTGCCGCCCTTGGGGGCATCAGGATTGACGTAAGGCCAGTGTGGCATGCTCTCGTCGTAGAGAGGCGTACCGAATTCGGCCATGCTCCACGAGCGCGTTGTGTCCTCGGCGGCGGTAGCGTGGGAGGCGATGGACCCGCCACATACGATCAGCAGAAGGCTAATCCACAGTCCGGCGGAGCGTATCGCTCTATTGGCACTAGCCAGTTGCCGCAGCCTCGGTTGTTGCTGACCCCATAGCTGCCGAATAATAGTCGCTGGCGTTGTAATCGGTATCATAGTTGTTAGTAACCTCGATAGCGTGTTGCCTGACAGGGCAGTCTAGCAGTGTCTGAGCACTCGACAGCACCTTGGAATAGCCCTGTGTATTGTACGAGTGGTTCGTCAGCAACGTTTAATGGATATTCTGTGAAAGGCCTTTGGAACCTTTACGATCGTTGAGACACTGACTTAGTTGACGGCGGGACAGCTATACTGATCGTGTGCGCCCTTTTCATCAGCAATCTTCATTATCTCACTACCAACACATGATTAGCCTCACAACCCTAGCGTCGCATTATTTCAGATCGATAGTTGCAGTTTGTCTCCTGGTGCTCTCGTCGCAAGCCTTTGCTGTTGAACCCGACTCACCTTGGGCAACAATCGTTGAAGAAGCAAAGGGGCAGACGGTCTACTTCAACGCATGGGGCGGCAGCGAGCGGATCAATGATTATCTTGGCTGGGCAGCTGAGCAGTTGGAGAGCCGCTATCAGGTAAAGCTTGTGCACGTAAAGGTAGGCGATATTGCCGATATCGTCGGACAGTTGGAAGCCGCCAGTCTTGTCGGACGCGATGAAGGCGGAAACATCGATCTGATGTGGGTCAATGGTGAAAATTTTGCAGCGCTCAAAAAAATGGACCTGCTTTGGGGTGCATTTGCAGATAATCTGCCCAACGCGTCTCTGGTAAAAGACTCACCATCCATCAAGTCTGATTTTTCCGTGCCTGTGGAAGGGCTGGAATCCGCGTGGGGAGGCGCACAGCTTGTTTTCATCTTTGATACTGCAACCGTTCCATCACCTCCCAAATCAGCGGCCCAGTTACTGCAATTTGTCAGCTCGGGCGGCAGGTTTGCTTACCCTGCGCCGCCAGCATTCCATGGCACGACCCTGGTCAAGCAATTTCTCATCGAGGCGCTGGATGGCGATGAAGCTGCACTTGCGGCTCTGGCCATGCCAGTGGATCAAGCAGATTTCAGCACCCTGACCGCGCCATTGTGGGACTACCTGGACCAGTTGCACCCCGAACTTCGTGGCGCTGGCAAATCGTGGCCCATCAGCGCAGAAATGACACGCCAGCTGCTCGATGATGGAGAGGTGGATATTGCTCTATCCTTCAATCCCAATGAGGCATCAGCTGCCGTCAGGAATGATCAGTTGCCCGACTCGGTGCGCACCTACGTTTTCGACAACGGCACTATTGGCAACACTCACTTCGTGACCATCCCGTGGAACGCCACAGCAAAAGCCGGAGCCATGGTGGTGGCTGATTTTCTCCTGTCACCAGAGGCTCAGGCCCGCAAAGCTGACCCGACGTACTGGGGCGATCCTACCGTACTGGACATGCAAGCTCTGGATAGCGATGAGCGTGCATTGTTCGAGTCTATTGATCTGGGGGTTTGGGCATTACCAATAGCTGCGGGTAGCAAAGTATTATCCGAACCGCATGCCTCATGGGCGAATGCCCTTGAAAAGGCATGGATTGAGCGTTACGGGCAATAACACCCCGCTTGCAATACAAATTGATCAACAGTGTTCGTTTGATGGAGTTATCAACCGACAGCATACGCAGCGTAGATCATGCGTTAGTTAACAGCATTCAGTCGCAGCCGGTTTGAAAAAACCTGTGTCAACTTAACGCCAAGTTATGCGCGATAGTGTTCACCCAACTGACCCGGAGAAAATTCCATCTATCTCGTGGGGTAGCAGTCTATTGCCCCGGCTACCTGCCTGTGTGCTCCTGATCCTGTTTGTGTGCCCGATCGTGTTGGGATTGACGGGTACATTGCTGCCAGCTCTGGGCCTTACGCCAAGTCTGGCACCCGGTAACGGTTTCTGGATTGTCTTGCATGATACGCGTTTTGCTGGAGCGACTCTACTGAGCTTGAAGACCGGGCTTGGTGCCACTGTGCTTGTGTTGCTGTTATCGATCATTACACTGGTATCGCTGCATAACTCACGGCTGTGGGTCTGGTTAAGTGCGGCTTTGCCACCACTGCTTGCGGTTCCTCATGCTGCCATCGCTGTGGGTCTTGTGTTTCTTATCGCACCCAGCGGAGCCCTGGTTCGTTTGATATCTCCCGAGATAACCGGCTGGACACGGCCTCCGGAGAGCTGGCTGATTCCTGATGCGTTCGGGTTATCGCTGATTCTTGGGCTGATAGTTAAAGAGACGCCTTTTCTGGTACTGACCGCTGCCGCACAACTGCCACAGCTTAACGTGGATGCATCGCTCAAGATCGGCAGAACTCTGGGCTATTCGCCTGCACGCTGCTGGAGTCGCCTAATTCTGCCGCGCTTGTACCCGCGCATCAGGCTTACGCTATTGATTATCCTGGCGTTTAATCTGACCGTGGTAGATATGGCCCTCCTACTCGGGCCGTCCAATCCTCCTACCTTATCCGTGTTTTTAATGAGCCTCGTCAATGATCCCGGATCACGCGCAGCGGCATCAGCGGGTGCTGTGGTGCTGGCACTGGTGGTAGCAGGCTGTTTTATGTGCGTGTTTGTTCTGGAGTTTCTGGTGTCAACCGTAGCCAGGTTGCGCGCCCGAAGTGGCGCCCGGGGTAGAGGGTCAAGCCTGTTCAGGGTTTTCGGCAAATTGCTCGCAATAGTGACGGTGTTTACCAGTATTGCCGCGCTGCTGGTACTTGTGATCTGGAGTGTAACGCGTCGTTGGCGCTTTCCCGACGCCTATCCAAGTGCCTGGGCGTTGGACCGGTGGTTTACCGATGGTCGCGATCTTGTCGATCCTGCAGTTTCCACGCTGACGATTGCAGCAGCAGCAGCCCTGTTGGCGATGCTGGCAGCGATTGCCTGGCTGGAACTGGAGCGGCGCGGGCATGCGCCAAAAATCGACGGTATTTGGTTCGTCCCGCTACTAGTGCCGCAGGTGAGCTTATTGTTTGGTTGGCAGGCCATGGCGTACTGGGTGGGTGCGGATGGCCATTGGCTAACTGTGGTCTACACACATTGGCTCTACACCATGCCCTACGTCATTCTGATTCTTGCCGTGGCATGGCGTGAGCTGGATCCTGCCTGGAGTCATGCGGCACATGCGCTAGGAGCCGGGTACTGGCGTGTATTATTCGTCATCCGATTGCCATTGCTGATCAAGCCGATGTGTCAGGCGCTGGCCGTTGCGATTGCCGTGAGTGTTGCGCAATATCTTCCCACGTTATTGCTCGGTGCTGGACGACATCAGACGCTCGCTATAGAGTTGGTGACAAGCTTCGGTGGTGTCGACAGGCGTACCATCGCGGCGCTTGCGGTTCTGCAAAGTGTGTTGCCGTTAATTGCATTTGTTCTTGCGCTTCTCTATCCACGCTGGTGCAGTGCACGACTAGCACGCAAAAATGTACTGTCATCAACCAACCCTGGCAATTCGTAAATGCAACCACTTCACGTTGACGCTCTGACGCTGCAATTGCCTGGCGGACAATATCTGGTCAACGACCTGTCGTTTCGTATCGAACCGGGGGAGGTTCTGGTGCTGATGGGGCCGAGTGGTAGTGGCAAGTCGAGTATTCTGGCCTGGTTGACCGGTACGGCCGATCCACGCATTTGCGCCAGCGGTGACGTCTGGCTCGGCAACACTTGCATAACAGGGCTGCCCACTGAAAAGCGCCAGCTGGGGCTCATGTTGCAACAGGACTATCTCTTTCCTCACATGAGCGTAGGCGATAATCTGCTGTTCGGTCTGCGCGGTGGTTCGCGCTCGGAACGCCTGCTCAAGGTTCACGAAAGCCTGCACGATGCCGGACTTGAAGGTATGGAGGGACGCGATCCGGCAACACTTTCGGGTGGCCAACGGGCGCGCGTCAGTCTTGCCAGAACCCTGTTGTCGAATCCGTGCGCGTTGTTGCTCGATGAGCCATTCTCACGTCTGGATACCGCCATGCGTGAACAGATTCGGCGTTTCACCTGGGAATCTGCAGCGCAGCTACCTGTGCTGTTAGTTACGCATGATGTATCTGACGTCCCGGCAGGCGCGATGATTCTGGATATCAGCAAACCAGATTTGCCCAAGCCCTATCCACGAGGCGCCGGAGCGTTAAAGGATGCTGGATAAATACATCGTTCCGCGTATAAAGCCTATTCTGGCTCGTGGTGCAAAGCACCTGCATGCAAAGGGAATCAAGGCTGACCAGGTTACGGTTGCAGGCTTCATCATCGGCATGCTTGCAATCCCTGCGATGGCCAGTGGTCATCCGCTACTGGCGTTGCTTTGCCTGATTGCCAATCGATTGGCTGACGGGCTGGATGGAGAGTTGGCGCGGTTGGGGCAATCCTCGGAAGCCGGAAGTTTTCTAGACATCACGTTGGATTTTATTTTTTATGCCGCTTTCCCGCTGGGCTTTGCACTATACGATCCTGAACAGAATGCATTGGCCGCCGCGTTTCTTGTGACCAGCTTCGTTGGCACGGGAGCCAGCTTTCTCGCTTTTGCTTCTCAAGCCCAGAAGCATGAAATAAAGAGTCCGGACTTTGGCTACAAAGGTCTTTATTATCTGGATGGGCTTGCGGAGGGCACTGAGACTATCATCTGTTTTGTGCTGATGTGTCTGATGCCTGAGCAGTTTGTCATCATTGCCTCCCTGTTTACTGCCTTGTGCGTTCTTACGGCAGCAAACAGGGTATACGGCGGATACCGCACGTTGAAAAAATAAGCGTTTACTGGCTAACGCGGCTCCAGACGCATCGCCGCTGGACGATTCTGGCTGCCCAGTCCGTCATCACTCTGGCTGCCACCTCGTGAGCGTGTGGGAATGTCTTCGTCTTCACCTTTTTTTGTATCGACGCGCGTATAGCGCTTGCTCAAGCCCTGATGCAGATCGCTATCCTCGTTAGCGGGTAATTCATCCAGCTTGCCGCCCAGATCACGTGCAATCAGCATGTAAATAGAAGGGATGACGAACAAGGTGAACAAGGTGCCGATGGCCATGCCACCCACCAATACCAGACCGATGGAATTTCTGGCTTCGGCACCTGGACCGCTTACCAGAACCAGTGGAAAGTGCCCGGCAACGGTTGCAAAAGTTGTCATGAGGATGGGTCGGAATCGTGTTTCAGATGCTGCTTTTATGGCCGCCAGTTTTTTCAATCCCCGTTGTTGCATTTGCTTGGCAAACTCAACCACCAGAATGCCGTTCTTGGCAACCAGGCCGATCAGCGTCACAAGGCCCACTTGAGAATAGATGTTCAGCGTGGTGGTGAAGCTGTTTGTCCAGTGCGGTAGCTCAGGATTAGGCATGCGCAGGAACGTGAAAATCAACGCGCCGAACATGGCCAATGGTACTGAGCCAGCAAGAATGACAAACGGATCGCGAAAACTGTTGAACTGTGCAGCCAGTGTCAAATAGATAAGCACAACGGCAAGCGCGAAAGCTGGCAGGAATTTATTGCCTTCGAGTCGCAACTGACGCGATTCGCCTGTGTAGTCCAGTGAATATCCCGAGGGTAGGATCTCTGCAGCTTTTCCTTCAAGAAACGCAAGCGCATCGTCCAGTGGCACAATCGAGACGCCACTGAGCTTTACCGCATTCAACTGCTGGAAGCGATTAAGTGAGCGCGGAACAGTACTGTTCTCCAGACTTGCAATGCTACTTAGCTGAATCATCTCGCCATCAGGCCCACTAACGTAAAGCTCATTGAGCTGATCCGGATTCAGGCGCTCTGAGCGCAAAGCCTGGGGTATTACCTTATAACTTCGACCATCAATGTTGAAGCGGTTGACAAAACCTCCACCCAGTAGCGTGCCGATGTCTGCACCTACCTGCTGCATGGTCAGTCCCATGTCTGCCACGCGATCACGATCAAAGATAATCTCTGACTGGGCTTTGTCAATTTTGGTATCGATGATGGGTGGAAAGGCAAACATGCCTGATTGCATGGCCGCAAATTGCAGTTGATTGGCAAAGCCGAGAATCTCCTCCGGCTCTGCCGTGGAGGCCAGTACGAATTCGACAGGGAAGTCGCCACCGCCAGGCAGCGCTGGTGGCGTAACCGGAAACATGCTGATACCCGCAATGTTATTTAATTTGCCCGCTATTTCGGGTTTGATTTCAAACACTGAGCGTTCACGATCAGACCAATCGTCCAGCACCATGCCGCCAAAGCCTGATGAAGGGAACGTCAGCTGAAAGGTGAAAGCAGTTTCATCGACGCTTCTGAACGCTTCGTCAGCCTGTGCAGCATAAGTTGATGCAGTTTCAATCGTGGCGTTGCCCGAACCATCAACAATGCCAAAAATTATGCCCTGATCCTCGGTGGGCGCAAGCTCCTTGGCTGACTGGATGAACATGGGGATGCACAAAATTGATATGCCGATCCACAACACGTAGATAGCGGGTCGTACATTCAGCGATCGATTGAGCGCGCGCGTGTACTTGTTGCGCACGGTATCGAATGTGTCGTTGACCTTTTTCTGAAAGCCGCGTTCGCCATCACCTTCGCGCAGCAGTGACGCCGACATCATGGGCGAGAGTGTTAACGCGACAATACCCGATATGGTTACGGCACCTGCCAGAGTAAAAGCAAATTCGCGAAACAGGGAACCCGTGAGTCCGCCTTGCAGGCCAATGGGCAGGTATACAGCAACCAGCGTTGCAGTCATGGCTATCACCGGTCCCACTAGTTCACGCGCACCGAGCAGAGCCGCATCGACGCGCGATTTGCCCTCGCTGATGTGACGTTCCACGTTTTCAACAACAACGATCGCATCGTCCACCACCAGGCCTACGGATAAAACAATGGCCAACAGAGTAAGAAGGTTGACGCTGAAGCCGAACATCTGCATGAGAAAGACCGAGCCGATCAGCGATATCGGGATAGCCATGATCGGCACAATGACTGAGCGTAGCGAACCCATGAACAGAAAGATGACCAGCATGACGATGATCAATGTCTCCACCAGCGTGGTTATGACTTCACGAATGGAGCTGGCTATATACTCTGATGCGTCATAGGCAACATCAGCTGTCATGCCGGTAGGCAGGTTGCTTTTGATTTCATCAAGCTCTTCGCGAACGCCTGCTATCACGTCCAATGTGTTGGCGTTCGGAAGCGGCCAGATGCCCATGAATATGGCATCCTCACCGTTATAACGCACCTCAACATCGGTCGAATCCGCCCCCATTTCCACCTGGCCAAGATCCTTGATGCGTATCACTGCACCATCCTGCGAACGAACCACAAGATTTTCGAACTCTTTAACCGTGG
The DNA here is from genome assembly GCA_964352535.1 of uncultured Granulosicoccaceae bacterium. Taxonomy (GTDB): domain Bacteria; phylum Pseudomonadota; class Gammaproteobacteria; order Granulosicoccales; family Granulosicoccaceae; genus Granulosicoccus. Next base: position 9,293 of record CAYGSW010000075.1, read on the forward strand.
ATATATCCGTGTTGGCTGCAAGATTGATTTCAACCTGCGCGCCTTTGGTCTTGCCTATTGCGGCAAGGTAGTTGTTGGCTCCCAATGCTGCCCTGACTTGCATGGGGGTGATGCCGTGGGCTGCAAGCAGTTGACTGTCGAGCCAGACTCGCATGGCAAAGTTACGACCACCCAATACCTCAGCTCGTTGCACACCGTCGCGCGCAGCCAGTCTGGGTTGCACCACACGTGTGATGAAGTCGGTGACCTGATTGGGTTCGAGGATATCGGAGGTGAAACTGAGATAAGCTGACGCTACCGTACTGTCTGCAGATTCAACATTAATGACAGGAATTTCAGCCTCGGGAGGCAGATCGCCACGCACCTGGTTGACCTTGGAGCTTATCTCCGACAGAGCCTTGATCGGGTCGTAGTTGAGTTCCAGTCGTACGCTGACGGTCGAGAGTCCCTGCTGGCTGGTTGACGATACATAAGCCACGCCGTCCGCGCCAGAGACGGCACGTTCAAGTGGGGTGGTGATAAAGCCTCTGACCAATTGAGCGCTGGCACCGATGTAGGCTGTATTGATAGTGACAGTTGAATTCTCATTACGCGGGTACTGACGCACACTGAGGCTGCTGATCGCCTGTATTCCAGCGATCAGAATCAGCAGGCTGACAACTATCGCCAGTACAGGGCGTTTTACGAATATGTCGGTGAATCGCATGACAGTTACCTTATGCGTTGTCGGGTTGTGGTTCCAGGCTCGGCTCTGATCCACCCTCATTTATCTGGACTGTCGCACCGTTGCGCAGCTTGAACACACCATCGTTGGCGACCGTGTCGCCTTCGCTGAGCCCTTTGAGAACTTCGACAAAATCACCGCGTCTTTCGCCGAGTTGAACAAATTGCTGTCTGGCGATCAGCTGCTCATTTTCGTCGTTTTCAAGGACAAACACCGAGTCACCGAAGGTTGCAAAACTGACGGAAGTGAGCGGTACCATAAGCACGGGCTTGACACCCGGGAGCACGACCTCGACGCTTGCGAACATGCCAGGCAGTAATTTGGGCACTTCCCCGTCAGCCTCTGGCGTCACGTTCAGCGTCGCCTGGGTTCGAACCGTGCGTGTGCTGGCATCGATTTCTGTGTTGATGGCAGTTATTGTTCCGCTGAAGACCCTATCGCGCACTGCATTGGAAGTGACTCGGACATCGAGCCCCACCGTGATTTCGGCAAGAGCACTTTGCGGCAGTGAAAAGTTGACGCGCATGGGGTCGAAGGCTTGTAACGAAACTATAGGTACGCCCTGCGAAAGGTCTTGCCCGATATCGACCAGTCGCAAACCAATACGACCATCAAACGGTGCGGTTATGCGTTTTTTCGCCAGGGAAGCTGTGATGTTGTCTACCTGTGCCTGCGCAGCGGCGGCTTGTGAGCTGGCGGCATCGAATTCGGAACGAGAGACAACCCTGCTGCGCCAGAGGCGTGAAACGCGGTCAAGGTTACTCTGTGCAAGCAAAAGATCTGATTCGGCGGCATTGAGTTGAGTGTCTTCTGTGCTGGTTTCCTGTTCAAGCAAGAGATCTCCGGCAGATACCAGCTCACCACCGTCAAAGTACAGCCGCGAGACACGGCCCGGCAGGTCTGCCGTTATGACAACACCTTGAGATGCCTCCAGAGTGCCTATTGAGCCGAAAGTGGTTTCCCACTCCGCTCGCTGAACCTCTATTGCGGTCACTGAGATGGGTGGTGGTGCGGCAGACGCGCCAGCAGCAATCAGATCCCTGATCTGAAAACCCTTGATGCCTCCGAGAATGCCGATGATCAGGACGAGTCCCAGGACGGATAATGCGATGCTTTTTTTCATGGTTGGTGCACTGTCGGAGTAAGAATTGAACCAGCGATGAGGAAATATCCCTCATACAGAAGTATTACGTGAAACGCAGGTACTTTAGACCCACACTGTGTGGCGTTGCAAGCTAGTCTCGTCCTGTCCTACAAGCGCCAGCAGCAAACATCTAGCTGGGCTGTGGTGACAGATAAGGTGTCAGCATGTCAACTGCACGCTGAATAATGGACGCTCGCTGTATGGTAGCAGCCTGATCGCTATCCTTATCGCCGCAGGCAGTCTCACACAACCAGTTGCTTGGGGATTCAAACTCGCAGTGGCTTGCGTTGTCGATTTTCAACAGCTGAGAGAGTGTAGGCTGTTTACGGCTTTCGAAGATAGCGTCGCCGTTGTTGTTTGCATTACAGCCGGATGCAGGACCAGCCAAACCGACCAGTGGCGTGGTCAGGTTTGCAATGGCTGTTGTGCCAAGCTCTGCCTGATCCACAAGATCCAGCGCCATGATCGCACGGGTGTTGTTGTCGGCTGCCAGAACGGCAGCCAGGGCTCCTGCAGAAAACCCGGCGAATATAATGTCGTGTGCGATTCCAAGTGATTCAGCAAGATCGCGCATGTCTTGTGCATTGCGCTGATGGTGGCCGTTCCACACGCGCATGTTGCAAAAATCAAGCGTCACGATTCGAATGCCTGCATTTGCCACGGCGCGGCTCAGCTCTACCATATTGTCCTGATCGCGAAGAAAACCATGACCAAGAATCACGCTGGTCGCGGTACGAGGCTGGTCTGGCTGATAGATCCGATAGTCGAACCGGCAACCAAATTGAGAGGACGCACTCTGCTCAGTCAGAGAGTAGGTATCAGCGTCAGATTGAGGGCTTGCCAGCGATCTTGTCCCACCCATCGATAAACATCCGCCGATTAACGCGGCAGGTATCAGATACAGAAATAGGGTGCGAATCCAACGTGTCATGCTGGATGATACGACGCTGCGCTCAGGTGGATGCCTGCGCCATGGCGGCAAAATCAGGGAACCCAGGAGTCTGAAGGCATGTGCGACTGCGCCCAATGTCCTCGAGTAGTTCGTGTGGGCTGATACGCCATTGGCGGTAAGATACGCAGTATGCATAGCGAGACTGCGCCACAAGGCGATGATAACGAGAAGCAAGCGCCGGATCTGGACAGGTTGCGCGCGGTGGCCAAAGCCATAAGCCCCCATGTGCTGAAAACTCCGGTGACTGCCTGGCCGGTCCCATCGATCGGTGGTGGCCCGGATTTTGAGCTGTATGTGAAGCTGGAGCTTTTCCAGCGAACAGGTAGCTTCAAGGCGCGAGGTGCGATCAATGCCGTTGCGGATGCCATGCAGCAAAGCCAGTCTGCATCAGCGTTTGCCGGGGTAACCGCTTTTTCTGCAGGTAATCATGCCATTGCCACGGCGTTTGCGGCCAAGGTGCTAGGTACCTCGGCTAAAGTGGTCATGCCACGCACTGCCAATCAGTTTCGCCGAGATCGATGCATGGCTTACGGGGCCAAACTTGTTCTGGGCGATACCATCAGCGATCTGATTGGCATCGTGAAACAGATTCAGGCTGAAGAAGGAAGGCATCTTGTGCATCCGTTCGAAGGGATACGCACGATTGAAGGCGCAGCTACGGTTGGTCTTGAATTGTGCAATCAGTTGCCAGATCTGGATGTGGTTATTGTGCCGGTGGGTGGCGGAGGCCTGATCTCTGGCGTGGCTTGCGCTGTGAAGCAGATGCAACCAGATTGTCAGGTTATCGGGGTGGAACCGACGGGCGCCAGCGGCATGCAGCAATCTCTAGCTCAACATGCCCCTATGGAGCGGGTTGAGGTGGATACCATTGCGGATAGTCTTGGTGCGCCCATGCACGCACCGTTATCATTCTCATTCGTGAAGCGCTTTGTGGATGAAATGGTGAGTGTGAGTGATGAGCAGATGTGCAAAGCCATGCGTCAGATGTTCGTTGACATGAAGCTTGCTGTAGAGCCCGCGTGTGCTGCATCGCTAGCCGCGCTACAAGGTCCCCTGCTTGGCCGATTTGCGGGTAAGCGCGTGGCGTTGATTGCTTGCGGCAGCAACATCGATGTTGAGACCTACTCGAGACTCATCAATTAGCTGCGTGGTGATGCTTTTTTCTGAGCATCATGTCTGCTCAACGCTGAGTACATCCCAATCGATTCAAACCCCGGATGAGGCCCCTTCCAGTGAGCAATGTATTATTCATAACGGTAAAGCTATCCCGTAAAGAGGTATTCAGCTTCACTGGTGAATGTCTTGCCCGAGTTCTGGCGTTGAATCATGATGAGAGCGTGCGACGCCAGTTTTCTGTTTATTCGCACGGGCAGGAGTATGTGTCTGAGCGTATCGATTATCCAGACACTCTGGATGTTCGATATTGGGGCGCCCGATGTCCCGACGATTTGGCTTTGTACGATTTTTTTGGCAATGAACCGCTGGCCAACTACCTGTACGGCAAGCTGTCCATCAATGTGCCGGGGTTACGCGTAGTCACGGGCCTTTAAAGACGCACCTAGCAACAGGTAACACGCAGTTATATCTGCGATAAAACCTGACAATTACGGTATTGCCACATATCAGGGCGAACGGTATATTGGTAACAGGACGTAAACAGAGAATGAGGCCATGAATGCATACCAAGTCATGGGAATCATCGCATCGTGTACGGTAGTTTTTGCGGGTGTAGTGACACTGCTAACCATGCAGGGCGTCCACATACTGCTCGCTTTGTTGGGGGTTTACCTGTTTGCTGTGTGGAACATGCTATGCATGCAGCGCAGAGCGCGAGAAAACTTCGAATCCAGTGAGTTCAGAGGAAGGCGCGGTTTGGACACTTACTCTCAACGAGGACGCGCACAGGCGAAGGATTTCGGCAGGGCGCAGGACGTAACACCGCATTAACAAATAACTTTTGACTGTGTGGAGCAGGTACATTCGTCTGCAGTTCGACAGGTGCATCTCATGCTCGCTGATGGTGCCTGAACCTTAGAGCGCTCAGTTAGCCTCGCCCTGATTCATCCCGGACGTCAGCGGCTTGGCTTTGGCTACTTTTTTGACTAGCCTTGACGTTAGTGAGTTCTCTACGCTCCTCGCGACCTCCTCCAGAGACCGGCGTGCCTTGAGCTGCTTCTCCTGCAAGAACATTTGTCTGGCCATAGAGCCAACCTCTGATTGCGTTTTGCGCTTCTCCTTTTCCAGGGCTCTTATCAGACTGCTTATCGTTTTCTGCCGATTTTTGATGGTTGTCCTTGCCTCACTGAGATCGCTCTCAAGGCGTGTGCGTATTTGCACCGATTGTCTGGCGAAAGCGATGGATTGATTGGCGGTACTTAATGCCTTGGCACGCGCCGCAGCACTTTGCCGGATTTCCTGTTTGGCTTTGACCATACGCCGCTTGAGGTCGGCAACATCTTGTTCAATCTCTTCTCGTCGAGCTCGTTGCTCCATTGCCTCTGTTTCGCTGTCTGCTGCCCTTTCGATGCTTTGTGCGAGTTTTTCTTCCAGAGCAATAATCGTGTCGGCTTCGCTGTTCGATTGTTGGCGCGTGTTTGCCTCAAGCACGGACAGCGCCTTGCGTGTGATGCGCAGATGGCTTTCTGTTTCTTCCCTGAGAGCAACCTCAGCGGCCAGCTTCTCAATCAGGTCCCTCGCGGTTGATGATTCGTCTGTTGCCGTTGAGTGTTGCTCAGGCGGCGCTGAATGGCTCAGGAATTTGCTTGTCTGTTCTTGCGCAGGTTGCGCAGACTCGGTGCCGGTGCCTTGCTCGCTGATAGCCAATAGATCATTGACAGCCTCACCATGTGAACCACTGTCCATCTCGTCTATCCGCGCGGTCTCCAGATAGGCGGGACTGATTTTCAGCTCATGTTCCTCGAGGGCAGTGTCGGTTGGGTTTATCGCAGACTCCCCCTTGGTATCAATTGAGGCTTGCTCTTGCGCATCGACTTTATGGTGCGTAGAGGTTAGCAACTCCTCTTCTGTGATTGCCCAATTGAAATTTGTTCGCTTGCGGATCGACCCAAGCCCGCTGTTTCTGTATCGGAAATAGGCATATAACCCTAATGCTGGAGCAACTAATATTGCCAGTAAGGCAGTGGAGGTTTTGAATGCTGCAAAAGTGTCCACCACTGGCGGCATATAAGCCTGGAACATACCGACGTTAAGAGCCACGGATAGACCAATGCCTGTCCAGATTCCAAGCAACCAGGAAGGCCGTTCTTCGCGGTGAGCAGGATACGAGAAGGGGTTGAGTCGTCCTGATATACCAGCAAACAAGGTGTAGCCGAGGAGCACTGGCAAACCGTATGGAAGAATCGAAAACATCATGGAGCTTGTTCCGCCGAAGCTTTGACTGATGAGAGCTAGGTTGCAAAATCAATGCCCTATCAGAGAGAGAATGCATTGCGTGCTTGCGATATAATAGTGAGGATCAGGGTATAGGGCGTGACTCAGCTTGTTGTGGATTAAAAAGAAGGATTGAAATACGTCTGGCCTCGGAGTTGATTGATCCGAGGATTAAAGTCCGCAATTGTTCCCTGATGGAGTAATCGCCGGAGTAGTGAGATGGCGGGAATCAGATTGTATTAGTCAGTGAACCCATGTGTTTACCACCTTGTGTGTCTAATCGGTTTACACTAGCAGCCCTGCGGTGATGTAACGGGATGTTGAATGAACATCGGTAGGGCATATCCGTGGATACTGGTCGGATGGCTACTCATCTGTGTAACCCCGGCATACGCTGATACTCAGCTGTCAGAATCCACGTTTCAGGACTGGACGGGTGAGATGTCAGAATCTGTTCTGTCTGACGGATCCGTGCTGTTTGAGTATACGTCACGTACGTTCTCTGGGCGGGTTGAGGGCGCTATGCTGGCGTTATCCTTTATCCCGCGTTTCCACTGTGCGCCGATCTTCAGCATTCGATTGCGTGCAAAGCAGGAGGCTGTCATCAATGACCCAGTGCTGGAAGTATCGTTTGGCAGCGATGTACTCACATTCGAAGGCTTTGTAGACAGTGACGAAGATTTCCTGACGTATTCAATCCTGGCTTCCAGCGAGCAGATGGAGAAGCTTTGGCAGCGGTTGGATGAATCGCCAAGGGTTACCGTCAACATCGGTTCCGGGTCATCGCAGGGTTCGAGTACACCGTCCGAAGGTGGTTCGCTTGCTGAGACTTCCAGTAGCCCGTTTAACAGTATCGTGTTCTCTCTACTGGGGTCAAAGCTTGCATCACGCTCAGTACAGGCTCACTGTCAACTCCACGAGCCTGTCAAGTTTCAGCCAAAATAATGTAGCTGTCTGGTGTTGCCTGCCCTACAATTTGAAAATCTCATCTTCGGCAGTATTGAAATCAGCCAGCCGCGCTTTCCATCGATGCGTGTCAATCCCTCCCTGAGTTTCGAGACGCTCGGAGGCTATGGAAAATGCCTCATAGAGCGTTACAGAATCTGCATACAATTGTCGTTGATCTTCTTCCAGGAGAATCTGGTAGGCGTCTTTGCGATGTTTTGGATTAAGGGTTTTTGCCGTCGGGCTGCCAAGCTCCAGCGCATCGGTTATGTCCCGCCGAGTGGCCACTGCCGGGATTCTCAAGTTCCTGAAGTAGTTTCTCATGTCACCAACTCCAGCAAGGCGTCTCTCGCTGTTTCAAATTTTTTCATATGTGTTTTCATTAGCTCCTGCTCACGTGCGCCAAGCTTGCCCACACGAGCGTGATGGCAGCGCCTGGCAGCAAGGTTGAAACTGGCAACAACAGAAGCTTTGTTCAAATCACCTTGTAGAGGTTGTCCGAGCGCAATTCGGTGGCGGATGATATCAGGCTGTATGGCAATGGCACGTGCATTCCAGCGAAGTTTTTGTTCACCGCTTATCTTGTCCCACCAGACGATTTTATCCGGGCGAGGTATTGGAGGTATGTCGCTGCCATATGCCCGCTTGTACTGCCTGTTCAATCCATCGCTACCCAGACCAAAAGCATCACAGAGAAAACGCAGCAGATTGTTCTGTATAGGCGTCAGCGCATTCTCATTGACAAGCAATGCCATCAAAAGGTCAATGATCTGTTCGCGCTGTTCAGCACTGGTGTTCTCCTGAACAAAGCCTATTGCATCTGACAGAGCATGTGCATCCTTGATGAAAGCCCAGCGTTTGATAAGGCTGCGATTATCAGGATCTTTCATTTGTAGTATCCGGCGCTTTGATTCAGGATCAAAGCGATTGTCTGCGTAGGCCATCCAGTAGATCAACAGCTCGATCGCAAATTCGAGTTGCGTGTGCACAGGAAAATCGTTTAGCCAGAGGCGGAACCGTCTGTGGTGATCACGGCTATCGATCTCGACCAACGGCAGCGCCTGTGAGTTCGGGCCTGGTTGAATTTCGGGCTGCGATATTGAGCGGGGTGATGACGACACGTTTTTAGCGGTTTCATTCAGTGCATCCAGATCGACTGTGATTGCATCCAGATCCACTGGACTGGTTTTCCTGCGTTGTATTCCAGAGTCGCTATCCATGGGAGACAGATTCGGGGTTGATGGTGCGTGTATGTCTTCACGGCTTCGATAGGCGCTGCGTTTCACTCGCTTCCCCATTCTGGAGGTCGATGCATGTCGAGCTGGTTTGCCTGCCAGATAAAGCCCCATGATCAATGGCGCGATTGCCAAGGAGGTAAACAGGGCGACCTTCTGAGTCGACGACAGTGTTTCGAATCGGGCTTTTACACTTTCCAATCGTTGCTGTAAAGACGTTGGCGTGAACGGGGTGTCGGAGGTGTTGTCCGGGATCGATGTTGTCGCGGTTTCAGTTTGTATCGGCGTGTCGGTCTGACTGCTGCTATCACGCGATGTCATTATGGAAACGGAGTTATCGTCAGCAGTCATCGAGTCGGCCGCCCCGCTGATCACGTTGTCCAATGCACGGTTATTGGATAATGAGTTAGTAGGTTCCCGAGTTTGCGGCAGCTCGTTGGATGCAACCTGATCGATAGGCGCCGATGCTGCCGCCTGATCAGGGGTGGCGGTCGGAGCAACATCAGACGCTGTCGCAAGTGCATCCGGTTCTGGAATGCTGGTTTCAGATAATGTTGATAAGTCGGAGGTAGACGTTGATGTATCGTCCGCGACCACCGCTGTATCGTTGCCAGGTGTGCGCGTGGAGTTGTCGTTGAAGGCTATGCCAAGGGCTGTCAACAGACATTGTCTGTAGTCAGTGACATTAGCGGAGTAAAGTGAACATTCCACTTGAATATTGTTGCGTTCTACCGAAGTTTTATCCGCGAACTCTGCTGCTGGCCAATCTGCCAGCGAGTCAATAGCATTGTTGACGCAAGCTCGATAGGAAGAAGCACCTGCAGATGTTTGCGCCTCAAAGCACTGTTGGGACACGATGTACTGCTCATCCGTGGTCAATTGCGAAAGGCTTGGTGATTGGTGATTTTCTAACGCAGCCAGTTGTTCACTGATACAACGCCTGTGTTCGTCCGATTCGTTCTGGTCGGAGCTTTTGCAAGCGCTTTGTGCGGCAAACTGTTCGTCCATGGACAGTGCCGCTAATGCTTTGTAGGCAGCATCCTGAGAAGACTGTGTTCTAACGAGTTGCTCTTGCACACAGACGCGATAGGCCTCTGTGCCACTCTGGAATTGTGTGGCGGCGCACAAGTGAGTAATCAACTCCAGTTCCGCCGGGTTCAAGTCCCGGAGCGTTTCTGCTGCGACCAGCTGATGGCTGCAAGTGAGGCACATCAAAGCCTGCAAGGCGGTTTGAAACCAGCGCGGCCAAGAACGCAAAAAACGACGGTCGATAGAATTCCGGCGGGTCATAAATTGAAGCATCGTTGGAGCGAGTGTTTTAGTGCAAGGACATCACGCGGGGGTGGTTGGCCGCTGCTTTGCGATTCTAGCGTTGAAAGCACTCTAACTGCCAGAGTTCTGTCACATGAGTTGGGCAATTTGCATCTGATTCTACTGGCAGACGGTGTAATATTTCTGGATTCCGTAATTACTTGGTGTACCTTTAATGCATGTCCTCCTGTTGCTCGCAGGGGGGGCTGCCTTCGGTACGTAATGTATCCGCTGGGCAGGCTCCTGGCACATGGCGGCTTGGGCGTTATTCGTAATGGCCCAGCCAGCGCGCTGCCAGCAAAGCTTGCACAAGGCGTTGAGGGATACTGAAATGATGGATGCTGACCTGCATACAAAAGCGAAAAGACATGAACACTGAGCGCAAGATCTTTACATGGCTAATGAGCATCAGCCTGCCATTGATGATGTTGATTCTGGTTTCAGGCTGCGCATCCATAGTCCGGCCGAATTACACCCAGTCGCTGGCCGAGCTGCGTGCAGGTGCCTATACCCTCGATCCTGACCATGCGTATCTCATTTTTCGGATCGAGCATCTCGGATTATCCACCGTGGTGGGCCGCTTCAACACGGTGGAAGCGTCACTGGATTTTGATCCTGAAACAATGACTGAACTGAATCTTGAGGGCATCATCGACACTAGCAGCATCGACATGAACAATGCAGATCTGGAGCAACGACTGCGCGGTTCGGGCTGGCTGGATACTGAGAATTTTCCGCAGGCAACGTTCACGTCAGAGTCAGTCGAACCAGGCAGCGATAATTCGTTTATCCTGAATGGTAACTTTACGTTGCGTGGCATCACCCAGCCCGTGGCTCTGACAGCGACGTTCAAGGGGGGCGCTGATAATCTGCTGACAGGGCGTTATACGCTGGGTTTCGAGGCAAGTGGATCGATTTTGCGCTCTGATTTCGGTGTTGATTCGTTTGCAGCGTTGGTGGCTGATGAGATCTTCATTGAAATCCACGCAGAGTTCCAGCGTAACTGATTCTGATAGGCTTAATCGATCAGTTTGCAAGCCTTGCACTGATGCCCTGAACACGTTGGTTGCCTATTACGTAGCATAGTGGTGAGCATCCTCCCTACTTTCGCCGCTGATCCAATACTCGTACTACAACATGTTAATTTTATTATCCCCTGCCAAGACTCTGGACATGCAGACGCCATCCAGAGTAGCTGAGCCAACCCTTCCCGAGTTCATGGATGAGTCTGAGAAGCTGGTTAAAACACTCAGGCGGTATCCGAAAAAGAAGCTGGGTGAGCTGATGCATATCAGTGAAACACTGGCCGAGCTGAATGCGGATCGTTTCAGACAATGGACGTCAGAATTCGACGAGGCAAATTCACGTCCAGCTATTCAGGCGTTTCGTGGGGATGTCTATGTAGGACTGGACGCTGACACGCTGGGTAAGCGTGATTTGAGCTATGCGCAGAAGCATTTACGAATATTGTCCGGCCTTTATGGTGTCTTGAAGCCGCTGGACCTGATGCAGGCCTACCGCCTGGAGATGGGCACCGCATTGAAAACCCGCCGCGGCAAGTCGCTGTACGACTTCTGGGGAGATGTAATCACTGAGCACCTGAATGGTGAATTGCAGGAGCACAAGCAACCGCTGGTGGTGAACCTTGCTTCCAATGAGAACCCACTTGGTGCTTCACCTAAGGCAATGG
>CAYGSW010000075.1:20693-22532 GCA_964352535.1 uncultured Granulosicoccaceae bacterium
TTCCAATGAGTATTTCAAATCGGTTCGCAAGTCAAAATTGAACGGCCCGTTGATTTCGCCCGTGTTCAAGGATGAGAAAAACGGCAACTACAAGATCATCAGTTTTTTCGCCAAAAAGGCGCGCGGTGCGATGGCAAGACAACTTATCAAGCAGCGCGCCAGCTCAGCTGAAGACGTGCTGAAGTTTGACGCGCTGGGATATCGTTTCAGCGAACAGGATTCATCAGAAGGGCAGCCTGTGTTCCTGAGATCGGAGGCGGCGGCGCAACCTTACCTGGCGTAGCTGGTAGGACAGCTCGCCGTAAATGACGATACAACCTAGGAGGGCGAACAGGCTCATAGGGGAGATATCGGCCAAGAAGTCCGTATCCATGAGCATTGAAGGGTTATTTGTTGTGTTTCATTGGTGAGACAGTCGTCATATTCATTCATAAAACAACGCATCAACACGGATATAGCATCAACACGGATATAAAAGGGCCTCTCTGGCAAGGCGGCGCGGATCTATTGGTTGCATTGACCCCCTTCTTGCTGGCGCAGCGCCAGTCATCTCGTTGAGTGCATCAATTACCTGAAATTTGGCCAAAAAAAAGCGCCCGGTTCAGGGCGCTTTTCCTTGTTGCCAAGCACGAATGCCTGACTGCAGGTGTCACTTAGTTGCGGGACGAGAACTCAGGATACGCTTCAAGGCCGCACTCTGATATATCTACCCCTTCGTACTCTTCTTCCTCGGTGACGCGCAAGCCAACAATCATCTTGACGATGCCCCAGACAATAAGACTGACAACGAATGTCCACGCGAAGATCGCAACCAGCCCCAGTGCCTGAGCGCCAAAAGTAGCTGCCTCGTTGGTTAGTGGCACCACCATGAGTCCAAACATCCCGACCGTACCGTGCACTGAGATTGCGCCGACAGGATCATCGATTCGGAGTTTGTCCAGAGTGGTAATGGATAGGACAACCAGAACACCGCCCACAGCACCAATCAGCGTGGCAGACAACGGAGTCGGTGCCAGTGGTTCGGCTGTGATCGCTACAAGACCTGCAAGAGCGCCGTTGAGCGCCATTGTGAGATCTGCCTTTCCCCAAATCAGTCGGACAGTAAGCAATGCTGCAACAACGCCACCGGCTGCTGCCATGTTGGTATTAACAAATATTGCCGCAACGGCATTGGCGTTTTCAAAGTCGGCTACTTTCAGCTGAGATCCGCCGTTGAAGCCGAACCAACCCATCCACAGGATGAATGTGCCGAGTGTTGCCAAAGGCATGTTGGCACCGGGGATAGGCATGACCTCGCCGTTGGGGCCGTACTTGCCTTTTCGTGAGCCCAAGAGCAAAACGCCGGCAAGCGCTGCACTTGCGCCGCACATATGGACGATGCCTGAACCTGCGAAATCGTTGAATCCGGCAGCATCCAGCCAGCCGCCGCCCCATTTCCAGTAACCTTGTACAGGGTAGATAAACGCGGTAAACACAACCGCAAACGCCAGAAAGGCCCAGAGCTTCATGCGCTCAGCGACAGCGCCGGAGACAATTGACATACCCGCTGCCACAAAAACCACCTGAAAGAAGAAGTCTGAGCGGGCAGCGTAGTAGGGAGCATCCTCGCCACCTGCCTGAAAGACTGCCGCGTCGTTTTCCGCACCCAGCAAAAAGTCGAAGCCTGGAATGTAGGCGCTGATTGGCGCCCCGGGGTACATGAGGTTGTAGCCCACGAGCATGAACATAATGCAGGCAACTGCATACAGTACGATGTTCTTGGTCAGTATCTCAGCAGTGTTCTTGGCTCTGACCATGCCAGCTTCCAGCATCGCAAAGCCTGCGGCCATCCACATGACC
>CAYGSW010000076.1:0-20317 GCA_964352535.1 uncultured Granulosicoccaceae bacterium
TCACGGGGGCATGATGGGCGACGCTAGTCCGACGAGCCTCGTCCAGATTCAGTGCCACCGTTGTCTGTCGCCGTTCGGGCAGTAGCGGCAGATCATCTGCCACCAGCAGTGAAAACACACGAAACAACAATGCATCAAGAACCCCGTTGAACGAGCCGGCCTGCTCATCGGCAAGATCGTCTTCGACGGTTGTGTACAGCTTGTTGACGTCGGCTACTAACCAGCCATGCGCATTAAATAGACGAGCACGAACTCCCTCAGTCACCCACCCCTCGAGACGGGCACGCACTTTATCGCTAGCGTGAAACACGCGCGCTTGAGCAGCATCATTAGAGCTGTCGCTCAGACTAGTGGCCATCGCACTCGGGCTTACGCTGCCCAGCCACCTAGCACGTGACCCCATGGGCTTGTCAACATCAACAACTGCGAAACCCACCTTTGCCCCGTTCGCCGGTAGCGGGACGGTTATTTCCAGCTGATAGCCGCCTTCCGTGCCCACCCAAAAACCCTGCCACGAAGAGAGTGGCTGCCCGGCGCGTGTGCCGGCACGATCAGACCCTGTTACCGCGGTTAACTCGCCGGGGGCCAGGGCTCTGAAAAGCCCATGTACGGCTGCATCACCGGCCTTGTGAATGAACAACTCAACAGAATCACCGTTAACCAGCTGTTGCCAACGATCCGGCAACTCACCCTCGCCTGCATCTGGCCTTAACAACGGTGGCCGATGATACACCACCTGACTATCCAGCACGCGCACGAACACATGCAAGTCCTGATCTGTTCTGGCTACGCGCACACTGACTTGATTATCCGTGGTCGTGGATATTTCATCGGATGTTGCCTGCACCGAATCAATCGCTGCCGTATCACTAACAGCAAGTCGCTGCACCTGATTGTCCGACGATGAAAGCCCCGACGAGTAAACATACCAGGGGTTAACCAGCGTTTTCCAGTCATCATCGTACCCATCCAGAAACAACGGATAGGGCGAGTGTTCGGCATACCAGTCATGTTGGGACGCTGGCTGTAATGCAGGCTGTAGCCAACTCCTGACAAGCTCGGATTCAGATAACGCCAGGCGCATGTTGGCCACTTTGAGCGTCTGCTCATCGATACGCGTTTGCTGCAAGGCGGCATACAACTGCTTGACACTGTGCCAGCCGACCACAGGGATAAACAATGTCAGTGCTCCTGCCAGCAACATTTGCGAGCGCAGCTTCATCTGATTTGACAGGCCACTTGATAGACCACTTGATAGACCACTTGATAGATCACCTGACAGGCTACTGGACGGACCACTAGTAGAGAAGCTCGTCCATCCAGCGGTAGCCCAGTGAATAGACTGTCTGAATGCTGGTGAAACCCTCGTCAATCAACACAAATTTTGCTCGTATGCGCTTGATGTGGGCAGTTATCGTCTGATCATCAAGAACCAGGTTGGCGGCATTCATGAGTTGTTGACGACTACGCACTTGTCCGGGATTGCGTGCAAGGCAATCAATCAGCCAGAATTCGGTGACCGTCAACTCAACGGACTGTGCGCGCCAACGCGCAGCCAGACGATCCGGGAACAGTTGCAGATGACCCACCGTCTTGACGGCAGATTCCGAATCACCTGCACTCAGCGCATCCACACGTCGCAACAGGGAATTAACGCGCACGATAAGTTGTGCAAGACTGATGTCCTTGGTCAGGTAATCATCAGCGCCAAGACGCAAACCTGAAATGACATCCAGTTCACTATCGCGTGCGCTGAGAAAAATAATAGGCAGACGTGTCGACATTTCACGCAATGCTCTGCACAACTCAAATCCTGCTTCGCTGTCGCGCCCCAGACCGATATCGATAATAGCTACATCGGGTTCGC
The DNA here is from genome assembly GCA_964352535.1 of uncultured Granulosicoccaceae bacterium. Lineage (GTDB taxonomy): Bacteria > Pseudomonadota > Gammaproteobacteria > Granulosicoccales > Granulosicoccaceae > Granulosicoccus. The sequence goes on from CAYGSW010000076.1 coordinate 1,868, forward strand.
GCTGACTCACCTCAACCAACGCCGATTGCGCATCAGAGAAGCCAGCAACGTCAAACCCGGCCTTGCTCAGTGCCAGTGTGTAGTTGTCACGCAGGGCAAGCTCATCTTCCACTAGCACGATGCGCCTGGGGGCACCGCCGCCTTTGGACATCGCAGGTCGCTCAGTCATGATTCATCATTTTTCATCAGTACTACAACCATACTTAGCCACAGAAATAGCCCTTTAAAGGCGTCTACTGTCCGTTAACACATCCTTCCAACGAGACCGACGTCATGCATGATACCTATCCCGTCAGCTGCCCGCAGCATTCAACCGGGAGTCGATGGCACCAAAGCTGTACCTTTCTCATTCTGACGCTCGCAAGTCTGACGCTTGTGACACTGATCATTATCCAGGATGCCAGTGCCAGCGAGCGTTCCTCAAACCACGACGCGCCCGCCCAGATGGGCACCTTGATTCTGACAGACTCAGCCACCCGTATTGATGCTGTACAGCTGGATGCACACATGACAGTGTCCATCAGCGGATTGCTTGCACAAATGACGTTAACACAGACCTTTCAGAATCCCGGTAAGCAATGGATGCAAGCACGATACCTGTTTCCGCTACCCGAACTGGCAGCCGTGCAAAATCTGTTGATCAAGACCGATGGGCGTACCATTCATGGGAAAATCATGCAACGCAATGAGGCCCGTGAAACCTTTGAAACAGCGCGCGACAATGGCCAGATTACCGGCCTGGTTGAACAACAGCGTCCCAATCTTTTCACAATGGATGTGGCCACTGTGGCACCCGGGAGTGAACTGAGTGTTGAACTGACCATCATGCTGCCCGTACACGTGGACAGGCACCATCGCTCACTGACACTACCCACCACGCATACGCCGCGCTACACCAATGAAAAAACGCCAGACCCTGCGCGCGTAAGCGGTGCATTCACCACAAAAGCACAACAACATGGGCCACGCTTGACGATGAGCGCAATGATTGATGGTCTGGCAGATCACACGCTGGTAACGAGCGATACACACCTCTTGAGCGGCGATAAAACACGTGTTGTACTCGATAGCATTCCGATGGATAGAGATCTTGTTATCCAGTGGCCCGCGGATTACAGCGACACAGCCGCAAGTCAACTCTTTATCAGTGAACATGACAACGAACGCTACGCCCAGATAGTGCTGAACCCACCCGCCAGAACCGCGATACACGATACCGTTTCCCGGGAGTTGATCCTGGTGATTGACAAGTCAGGTTCAATGGCGGGGGAATCAATAACGGCTGCACGCAAGGCATTGCAATTTGCTCTGGATAGCATGACGCCTGAGGATTCCTTCAACATCGTTGCGTTTGATGACAAAAGTTATCCCTTGTTTGATCGATCTGTATCGGCAAACGATACAAACCTGAACAAAGCCCAAAGGTTCATCAAACAACTGGATGCTGAAGGTGGAACAGAGATGCGCGAGTCGCTGCAGTTTGCCCTGCGCGCCAACACTGATCCAGACGATACTCGCTTGCGCCAGGTGGTCTTTCTGACCGATGGCAGTGTTGGCTACGAAGAAGCCCTGCTAATGGACATTGAACGCACACTGGGCGACAGCAGGTTGTTCACTGTAGGCATCGGGAGCGCACCCAACCAGTGGTTTCTGGAAAAGGCGGCCCTGGTTGGCCGCGGCGTGTTTCTCACCATTCCCGACAGTCATGAAGCAGCCGATGCCATACAACAGCTGCTGACTAACCTGATCCGACCGGTCATCACCGACATTGACGTACAATTCATCGGCGGCCGAGGTGAGATACACCCGAATCCAATAGCAGACCTCTATGCTGACAAACCACAAATGATGGTAGGCAAGTTAAACCCTGAAGTCACCATGCTCATCATCACTGGCCAGCAGGCCATGAACGATGAATCCGTGCGCTGGCAACAACGTCTTGACATTCAGACGGCTGCCGTTGTTTCAACTTCAAGCGCTGTACCTTCAGCAAAACTTCTTTGGACACGTTTGAAAGTGGCAAGCCTGCTGGATGAACAACGCTACTCAGCCGATCCACTCGTCAACAAACAACAGATAATCCAGCTTGCACTCAACGCCCAGCTGGTAACACCCTATACAAGTTTTGTCGCAGTGGAGCAACAGATTACAAGAGCCAGCGATGAGAGTTTGCACGCATCCGAGGTGGCCAGCCTTGTGCCGCACGGCAATACCATGATGACGCTCGCCATGCCACAAGGTGCTGCCGGAATCGATACGCTTGGATGGCTGAGTGCACTGCTTGGCTTGCTGGGAACTGTGCTGATGGTCCTCTGGAAGCTCACGGTGACGCGTGTTGCAGGACAGACACGACAGACAGCATGATGAGTGTGTTCAAGGGATATATCACACCGCTGCTGATAGCAAGTGCCTTTACACTCGTGTTATCGGCAGCCTCAGGCTCTCGTGCTGCCTACCTGTATGTAAAGGCTAATGCTGCGCAGTTTCTATTGGAAAAAGCATGGGCCAGCGCATTGATTGAACAACGACCTGTCAAGCCCTGGAGCTGGGCGGATACCACGACAGCGGCGCAATTGACCTATACGTTGCACGATGGGCGCACGCTTGAAAAGCTGATTGTGCTTGACAACGCCTCGGGCGAAGCAATGGCCTTTGGTCCAGGCCTGGTGGCCGGTGAATTACACAATGCCCACCGTAACACCATTGTACTGGGCGGACATCGCGATACGCATCTGGCATTTCTGGAATTTGCAGACACCTCCACCGTATTTGAACTTCAGACTAGCAACGGCCAGACGCACCAGTATCGATTCGATGGATCTGATGTCGTGGATTCAAGCAGACACCAACTGCAAGTAGCGACCAATACACCAGGCCTTGTGCTCATAACATGCTACCCATTCAATGCCCTGCAAACAGGTGGGCCTTTACGGATGGTTGTTCGCGCAAAGCGTATTGACGTTTAATATAGAAGCAGCCAACGGTTGGTATACTGATGCCATGAAATTTTCATCACTCACAGATCGTATACAAGAAAAGAGTCAGGCGACAGGCTTCGAAAGCATTGACCCCTGGGCTGTACACACCATGGCCACGCAGCGGGTCGCTGAGGGCCAGAACATCACCCTACTCAGTATTGGTCAGGAAGTGAATGAGGTGACCCCAGAGCTCATCGTCGATCAGGCCATCAACAGCCTCAGATCCGGCCGGCATCACTATGCCGATGTTCGTGGTGAGAAAAATCTACGCACAGCCATTGCCCACTATCATCAAACGCTAACCGGTCAGGCAGCGACAGCTTCCATGGTTACTGTGTTCGCAGGTGCACAGAACGCCTTGTTTTCACTGGCACAAGTGCTTCTGGAGCCTGGCGACGACGTGCTGCTGGTTGCGCCGTACTACACAACGTATCAGGCAACATTCGGCGCATCAGGAGCCTGCGTAAAAACCGTACAGGTGGATAGTGCTGCTGGTTATCAACTCGATGAACAGAAATTACTGGACGCTATCACTGAACAGACTCGTGTCGTGGTGCTTAACGCTCCTAACAATCCGCTAGGCAGTCGTTACCGTCTTGAGCAGCTGGCCAGCGTTGTCGCCGAATGCGTGAAGAAAGGTATCTGGCTTATTCTGGATGCCGTATATCTGGACATCGTAGCGCCGGAATCCATCGATCTTCCTCATGCACTGCCTGGAGCCACCGAGGTATTGATCACCGTCGGTAGTTTGTCCAAATCACACCGCATGACAGGATGGCGTATCGGTTGGGCTGTGTGTTCCGTTGAGGTGTCGGAGCATCTGCAAAATCTGTCTGTATGCATGCACTATGGACTACCACCCTTTATTCAGGATGCCGCGACTACCGCAATAGAACAATCGACAAACACACCTGTCACGGTGCGCAGTGTTATGAATGAGCGACGACAGATTGCGCTCCGACAATTAGGCGATCCCTCACCGGCTCGCTTGATAGATCCGGAACAGGGTATGTTCCTATTGCTGGATGTGGAACCACTGGGTGTAACCGCATTTGAATTCGCAGTCTCACTACTGGATTCACAAAGCGTATCCGTGTTGCCCTGTGATGGCTTTGGTCCCGGCGGACGTTACCTTGTGCGTATTGGATTGTGTGTTGATGGCGATGAGCTCGATGGCGCTTGTGTGAAAATCAAACAGTTCATTGCCGATAGATAAAAAGCATCAGGCTGGCCAATCCAGCTGCCTGTCCAGCTGCTTGTGCATGACCACTCTCAATCGGGTCTCATAGTAGATTCTTTGTATTTCCTGCCAGCCCAATCTTGCGTAAAGCCCGCCGTCTTCTTGCTCTGTTTGCAAATACAAATCTCTAACACCGTAAGTATCACTTGCAACAGCTTGCACATGTTTGACCAACAAGCTACCTACACCTTCTCCACGGCATGATTCCACAACGTACACGCCACCCAACCAGTGCTCAAAATCAGGCAGACTGGGTACTTCTCTGAATTTTAATTCGGCAGCACCGACAACCGCATCCTGCTCATCAATAGCGACAAACTGCTGTGGCATACTAGCGTTGTTTATTTGTGAGAGCAGATCGTGTTCAATGTTCTCGGCTGTTTCACCCGGGTGCATATAGCCCCACTCAGAGTAATACCAGCGCGCGATAATACCGGCAGCTGACGGCACGGCGGATAACGGAACAACGTTCATGTTGACCCCTTCATGGCATTCTATTGTTCTTATCTAGGTGATAACGCAAGGCCATTTTTGCGCAAAGTCTTATTTCCTGTTCTGGTAACGGCTGTGATGTGTTGAAAACCACTGCTCGATTTTTGGAGTATTCAAGCTCACTGAGCCACAGTGCCACAGTGCCACAGTGCCACAGTGCCACAGAACCACAGAACCACAGAACCAAAGAGCCACAGAGCCACAGAGCCACAGAGGCATATGGATTATGACATGGCGCTGTTCGCCCTTGCCAGCCAGACGCGTGAGGCATTGAAGCATGCTGGCAACGACGAATTGCGCGAACATACCAGCTGAAGTGGTATGTACTGCTAACGCCTTAATCCAACAATTCGCTCCACCAGTGCATCAATCACCTTTCCACCATTGAACTTGTCAGTCAGTTGCACACCTTCCATACCAAAGGCAATCGCAGCATCAATGTTCTCTTTCATGTCATCGACAAAAACGCAGCTTGCAGGCTCTACCGAAAACTTGTCACAGACATGCTGATAAATGGCAGGATCAGGCTTGATCAAGCGAGCCTCGCAAGAAATCACAAAACCTGAGCACCAGCCAAAACATTCATAGGTTTTCTCAAGGTGTTCCCAGGCGTGGGCTTGCATGTTGGATAACACATACATGGGCACATCCTGATCCCGTGCACGGGCCATCGCCTCCATGGTGGATGGCAAGGCGGTCAGAGAGGCGCTCAGATTGTCGTAGACACTGGCAATATCGGCAGCGGCAAGATCCGTTCTGGCCTGGGCTCGCCATATCGCTTCATCAAGGCTCATGTCGCCACGATCCAGCGCAAGCCAGTCCGGGGTATTAACAGTGACACGTAGCGCTTCCTGTTGATCAGCCGGGTTATCGAATGTCCGCGCAACCAATCCATCAGGGTTCCAGTTGCAAATGACGTTACCGATATCCAGTATCAGATTACTGAGCATGCTATTCAATCGCCTTTTCGAAGTAGTGTGGGAGGCCACGAATGATACGCGTATCGTGCACTTGATCCATACCAGAGGCGAGAAAAATCCTGATTCAGGTGTTTTCAAGCCATACGTGAAGCTCGAGTGGCTACAGTTTTGTCGTGCTCATACCGATCCGCACTAATGTAAATGTCAATAAAATGGCCAATAGTAGTCCGGTTGCCTCGCCCCCACATCTCGGACAGGTAGGCATAAGCGGAAAAAAACACACTCATGCTGGTATTCACGCCTCACAACTAACCGGGCATTCTGAACAGAGCATTGACCTTTGGCATAATAGCTGTATTTTATACCAGTATATGAAATTACAGTCTGACATCAACGAATCTCTGGCCTACGCCGAGCTGCACTGCGTCTCCAATTTCAGCTTTCTACGTGGCGCCTCGCGCCCTGAGGAGCTGGTAGACAAGGCGGTAGCGCTAGGCTATTCGGCATTAGCCATCACCGACGAATGCTCAATGGCAGGCGTTGTACGCGCTTATGGGCGCATGAAAGAGCTGGCTGCCGAAGCATCCCATCAAGCGAACCAGCAGGCAAGCGAGCCTCAGGCACCTGCCCAGCACAACCTGACACCCCTCACCCACCAGACACAGCAACTTGAGATGCCTCTGCACGCCGCTGAAGTCGCTCCCGGCAAGACGGACGAGCATGTCATGACACAACAGGGCTTCCGGCTGATCGTTGGCAGTGAATTCGCCCTGGACGACGGTTTTCGCATGGTGGCGTTGGTACGCGATCTCGCCTCATATTCACGCCTTTGTCAGCTGATTACAGATGCCCGCCGCAAGGCCGAAAAAGGCAGCTACTCCATCAACCGGAAAATGATTGATCATGCGGGTCTGGAGGGCTGCTGTCTGTTGCTGATCCCTCCGTATCTGCCCGCACCACGCGCTGACACGGACCACTGGTTTGGCTGGTTCAATTCATTGGGGCCTCACACATTTGTCGCGCTTGAACTCCATTATGGCAACTACGATCAAAAGCACATGCAGTGGTTGATAGCTGCCACCGAGCGCCATCAGATGGCTATAGTTGCTGCCGGTGACGTACACATGCATGAGCGTAAACGACGTGCGTTGCACGATATCGTTACCTGTATAAAACATAATTGCACGCTGGAAAACGCAGGTCGCCTGTTGTTTCAGAATGGCGAGCGCTACCTTCGCGATGTACGCGCACTGTGCTCCATCTACCCTGCGCAAGCTTTACAGAATGCCGCTGATGTAGCTGCCCTGTGTACATTTGATCTGGCAGAGCTTGACTACCAATACCCGCATGAAGTGGTGCCCGAGGACATGAGCCCGTCAGAATACTTGCATCATCTGACGATGGAAGGGGCACGCTGGCGCTGGCCGGAGGGCCATGATGAGTCCATACAGCAACAGCTGGAACATGAGCTCTCACTAATCAGCGATATGCAATACGAATCCTATTTTCTCACCGTGCATGACATCGTCCGCTTTGCTCGAAGCGAAGGTATTCTGTGTCAGGGGCGTGGCTCAGCAGCTAACTCAGCGGTGTGCTACTGCCTGGCGATAACCGAGGTAGATCCTTCACGCACACGCATGCTGTTCGAGCGTTTCATCTCAAAAGAACGTGACGAGCCACCTGATATTGATGTGGACTTCGAGCATGAGCGCCGCGAGGAGGTCATCCAGTATATCTATGCCAAATACGGACGACATCGCGCTGCACTGGCGGCTACGGTTATCACCTACAGAAAACGCAGCGCCATTCGTGACCTGGGCAAGGCCATAGGCTTTAGCGAGGATCAGATTGAAGCCTTGTCCAAGTCACTGGCCTGGTGGGACGGTGCACATATGGTCGATGAAAAGCTTGCAGAAATGGGCTTTGATCCCGAGAGCCCACTGATCAAACGCTTCACCTGGCTTCTCAAGCAGCTGCTGGGCTTTCCCCGTCATCTGTCACAGCATGTTGGGGGCTTTGTGATTTCTGATAGAGACCTGTCCACACTGGTGCCAGTGGAGAACGCTGCCATGGCGGATCGCACAATTATCCAGTGGGATAAGGACGACCTGGAAGAACTGGGCTTGCTCAAAGTGGATGTACTGGCACTGGGTATGCTTACAGCTATTGCAAAATGCTTCAAGCTGATAGACGGTTATCGTGGCGTACGCCATACCATGGCCAGCATCCCCGGTGACGACACCCCCACCTACGACATGATATGCCGCGCCGATACCATCGGCGTGTTCCAGATAGAATCTCGGGCACAGATGTCCATGCTCCCACGGCTAAGGCCACGCAACTACTACGATCTGGTTATAGAAGTCTCTATCGTCCGCCCTGGCCCCATTCAGGGAGGCATGGTTAATCCCTACCTGAAGCGTCGTCAAGGTATTGAGCCTGTCACCTACCCCAATAAGGAACTGGAACGAGTACTTGAACGCACTCTGGGTGTACCAGTGTTCCAGGAACAAGTAATGGAGATTGCGATGGTCGCAGCAGGATTCACCGCCGGACAAGCCGATGAGCTTCGCCGCTCCATGGCAGCCTGGCGACGCAGCGGTCAGATTACAAAATTTCATGATCGTGTGGTGGGCGGCATGTTGAACAAGGGATATGAAGAGGACTTTGCCGAGTCCATTTTCAAGCAGATAGAAGGCTTTGGCGAATACGGTTTTCCTGAATCCCATGCGGCTAGCTTTGCCTTGCTGGTGTATGTGTCATGCTGGTTGAAGTGTCATGAGCCTGCGGCATTTCTATGTGCCATGCTCAACAGTCAACCACTAGGGTTTTATGATCCATCCGATTTAACACAGGATGCAAGACGTCATGGCGTTACAGTGCTGCCTGTGGATGTTAATGAAAGCGAGTGGGATCATTCGCTGGTTAGCCCTGAGCTCATTGATCAATCGACGCCGGTCAGTACCGTGACGAGTAACGATATCTCTAGCACAAAGAACAGCCATGACAGCGTAAACGAATTCAGTAACAAGCATAAATGTAGTAGAAGCAATAGAAGCAGTAACTTTCAGCAACCCCCCACCATTCAGAACACCACCAACCCACTACCTCAGGGCGCGGTTAGATTAGGACTGAGACTGGTATCAAAGCTATCGGTCTCAGGTGCAAACCGCCTGCTTAAGGCACGCGAAAAAGGCCTGTTTACCAGCGCCGCTGATCTGGTGCGACGCACGGGCATCAACCAGACAGACCAGCAGGCTCTGGCCATTGCCGGGGCTCTGGAGAGTATCAGTGGTGATCGCCATCAGGCACAGTGGGATCTGTTGGGTGTAGAGTCTTTGCCGAAGCTGCTACAGGATGCGTCAGCAAGCGAACCCGTGCTTGATCTGCCCGCCCCCACCGATGGCGAGAATACGGTGGCCGATTACATGAGTATGGGACTGACACTGCAACACCATCCCTTGTCACTCCTGCGGGAGCGTCTGAAAAAACAGCGTATCATCGACTCGAAAAGCTGGGCTGCGGTACCTGATGGCAGAATGGCTCGCCTTGCCGGCATTGTGAAAGTACGTCAGCGTCCGGGGACCGCTAAAGGTGTGGTGTTTCTAACCATTGAAGACGAGATTGGCCCTGTGAATGTCATCGTCTGGAGTAAAGTGGTCGATGCTTTTCGCAAAGAGGTGCTGGGAGCCAGGATGGTATCGGTTTACGGCAAGACACAACGTGAACAAGGTGTTGAGCACTTGGTGGCAAGCAAGATAGAAGATCTGACGTGGATGCTTGGCGAACTCAGTACGCGTTCACGTAATTTTCATTAATCCGAGACAGGCGTCTGCGCGATACAATTTGCAGATTATCAACTTAATCAACACCGCTGCTGAAGTTTTCAGATGGAAAAGAAAACGTGTATTTTCCTGAACAGTAATCAGTGCTTGAACACAACCGTAAAAGTGGCACCTTTATCAACTGCTGATTCCACAAAAACATCACCCCCATGTCGCAGTGCAATTCTCTTGCAGATGGCCAGACCAAGACCCGTACCGGGATATTCACTGTTCACGTGAAGTCGTCTGAACATTTCAAACACCCTGTATTGGTACTCTGGTGCTATACCAATACCATTATCTTTAACGTGCACATATGTGCTTTCACCTTGCTCTTGTGACGTACTGCTGACAGAAACGACCGGACGAGAACCATAGGACTGGTATTTAAGGGCGTTATCGACGAGGTTTTGAAACAGTATTCGAAGTTGCGTACGACTTCCCTTGACAATTGGCAGATGATCCATCGTCAACTCAGCGTTCTTTTGAATCGTGTTACCCAGCATATCCTCAAAAATTTCAGCAAAAAGCTCGTTCAAGTCTACATCGACAAACTCGATTTCCTGACCAACAATCTGTGTGTAATTGAGGACGTCTGCAATAAGAATCTGCATTCTTCCTACAGTTTTCAGGCTTAACGCTAACAATTCCTGCGCATCAGTATCAAATGACTCGCCGTGACCCTCTTTTAACTCATTGAGCAACATACGCAGCGTGTTTGAAGGCGCTTTCATGTCATGCGATATAGAGTAAGCGAAAGATCGCAACTCCTCGTTGGCAGCATCAGCTGCACGTCGCTCAGCTTCGGCAAATTCCTGTGCAACCTTTTGCCGGGTTATATCTGTAGCGATGCCCAGATGTCGGACGACCTCGCCAGACTCATTTCGCTCAAAAACGGTGTCGTAGCTCAACAACCACACCCAGTTTCCATTCTTGTGCCGCATACGGTATTCGAGTTGAGCCACTTCACCGTCACCCAATTGAGACAACGTAGCAAAATGTGGTGCGATGCTGGCCAAATCATCTGGATGACAAATATTCAGGAAAAACGCATCACCCATTTCCTGAATTTCTTTTGATGTATAACCTAAAGACTCAGCAAGTGACCGGTTGGCGTACTCGTTGGATTGCGTCTGCTGGTTGTAAATGTAGATAATGTTGGGAGCGATACCCGTGACCTTCTCCAGAAATGGAGCCAGAGCCCAGCCTTCGAGAACTGAATCATCAGAGCTTGAATCTTCAGACATGCTGATGCCTGATTTGAAACTGCAAGATAGTTACATGTCGCCAGCTGATGCTGTTTTCAGTTCCTTGCCTGTGCATAGTTAGTCTGTCTCGGGATGCATAAAGTGTTAGTACATGGCACGCGCGTCCGCTTCAATCACTTTATCGGAATATTGCCTTGAGCAATCATGCCTGCGCAGAACAACTCAATCGGACCTGTGTTACGCACAGCAAGCTTCATGCAAAGTCTGCCAACAGTCACTTCACCAGTAAACACTTCTGTAAAATGCAACAAAGGCTACCGTAAGCTTATTTTTTAAAAACTAAAACGCTTATGGAATTGACGCACCACCACTGCAGGATTCGGACAGCCTCTTAGCTGAACTTATCAAACCCCGGCCATGCATCAGCAGCCTGTTGAATAACACTCAATTCTTCAGCATTGAGCTCAAGTGAACCTGCAACGGCGTTCGATGTTGCCTGTGATTCATCACGTGCACCCACCAGAACATGACTGACACCAGGTTGGCTTAGTGTCCATGCCAGCACCAGTTGTTCGGTGCTGACGTCCTTATCACGCGCCAGTGACTTAACCGGTGCCAATACAGCCTGTATGGCTTCCAGAACAGGCGGCGCAAAGCGTGGGTTGGCAATGCGCAGATCATCATTGCTGAATTCCCGTCTTGCATCAATCTTTCCCGTTAGAAGTCCTTGTGCAATGGGTGAGTAACACAGAAAACCTAACTCGTATTTTTGACATAAGGGCAGATTGGCGCTGTCTTGTTCTCTGTCCAGTAAACTGTAACGTTCCTGATCTGTCGCCATCTGGCCGACAGTGGCAGCAGCTTCGAGACGTTCCGGGCTTTCGTTGCACAAACCCCACGCCCGGATCACACCTTCTTTCTTTAATGATTCCAGTGTAGACACGACCGCTTCGATATCAGTTTCAGGATCTGGCCAGTGCGTCTGGTAGAGATCGATATAGTCCGTGCCAAGTCGCTTCAGGCTCTGCTGCACTTCCCATCGTATGGATTCGTCAGTCAGAATTCTGTAAATGGAATGTTCCGGGCCCTTGTTATGTAATGTGGGCGTTTCAATGTCCCAGCGCAAACCGCATTTAGTGGCCAGCACAATGTTTTCGCGTTTGCGATCCTTGATAGCGTCGCCAACAAGTTCTTCAGACAGGCCGAACCCATAGACTGCGGCGGTATCAATCAAGTCTACACCAGCATCAAGTGATGCCTGTACGGCCTTGATCGATGCGCTGGCGTCGGTCCCGCCCCACTTCCAACCACCAATGGCCCAGGCGCCAAAGGCAACCACGGAAGCTTGCATACCGTGCGTACCAAGATGTCGTCTTTTCATTGTTTTTCCACACTCCGATGTCAACCCTTGGCACCACGCGTTTTGGTATTGTTTGGTCGTGCGTTTTTTTCAAGCTCGCCGATGATGATGCCTGCCACATCTTTACCGCTGGCCGATTCAATGCCTTCCAGCCCTGGAGATGAATTAACCTCCATCACTAATGGGCCGCGCTCTGATCGCAACAAGTCCACCCCGGCCACTGACAAACCCAGCACCTTGGCAGCGCTGACCGCAGTGGCGCGTTCTTCGGGGGTAATCTTGACCAGACTGGCCGAGCCACCGCGGTGCAGATTGGATCGAAATTCACCGTCGGCGGCCTGGCGTTTCATGGCTGCTACCACCTTACCGCCCACCACGAGACAGCGGATATCGGCACCGCCAGCCTCCTTGATGAATTCCTGCACCAGAATGTTGGCCTGCAAACCCATGAAGGCTTCGATGACAGACTCGGCAGCCTTGTTGGTTTCAGCCAGTACAACACCAATGCCCTGCGTGCCTTCGAGTAGTTTGATGACGACAGGCGCACCGCCTACCATCTTGATGATGTCTTTGCTGTCGCCAGGTTTGTTGGCAAAACCTGTAACCGGCAAACCGATACCCTTACGGGACAGCAATTGCAATGAGCGCAGTTTGTCGCGTGAACGCGACAAGGCAACACTCTCGATGAGTGTGTAGGTTCCCATCATTTCAAACTGTCTGAGCACCGAGGTGCCGTAAGCGGTGACTGATGCGCCCACGCGCGGAATGACCGCGTCAAAGTGCTCAAGCTTGCTACCTTCAAAATGTACCTCGGGTTTGCGCGATACGATGTTCATGTAGCACCGCAACACATCAATGACCCGTACCTCGTGACCACGCTGCTCGGCAGCCTCGATAAGGCGACGCGTAGAATACAGGCGACGGTTTCTGGACAGAATCGCTATTTTCACCTGATATATCCGGATTATTGATTGGCGTACAAGGCGCGTGCCTTGACGCGTCCCAGCGTGTAAGAGCGATAGGGATTAACAATGATGTCAGGTACCAATGCCGTGCGTCCAAGGAGCATTCTGAACAACATATCCGGGCGCTGGGCCAGAGTAACCTCGACTGTTCTCTCAATCCTGCCAACGATCAGTCGTGTGGTGACAAAGAAGCGCTCCTCTGCATGGCCACCTGAATCGGTAACGCGGCGAATATCCACCAATTGTGCCTGGCAACGACGTTTGATCGTGATATCTCGCTGAATGGGCAGTACAGTGAATGCTACCCAGTCCTCTCCATTGTCTTGCGTGAACCGCTCGATATCAAACGCATGGATAGCCGATGTGCGCGCCCCGGTATCAATCTTTGCCTTGATGGCGGGCACACCAATATCTGGTAATGCAACCCATTCTCGCCAGCCGATGGTCAGGTCGCCAACGTCCGTATCGGCGTTGTCGGGTTGTAGAACTTGCCCGGAATCCGGATCTGAACGACTCATAATGAACGCTTCTGGTTTTGACTCCGCATTATCTCATGCTCATCCAGGACAAAGTTCGCTTGTGTAGATTGCTCTGTAACAACACGCGCATTCGGAATGTCGTTTTCCAGGGCCCTTGCGCTTGCAGCTTCACTGCTGTGGCCGTGATCCAGCCAGCGTTTGACGAGTCGCTTTTCCAGAGTAGTCAATGGCACATTGAGAGACACCGACAGATCCAGGTACGACGCAAGATCGCGCCATACGGGCCTGTCGAGCAGTAGATAATTGCCTTCCACCAACACAATGCGATGATGCCGCTCTACCGCTGTGGCAGCACAGCGCGCCAGATCCATGGCACGGTCGAACACCGGTATGTAGATGACATCAGCAGTATCATCATCAGCGCCGGAACTGAGCGCCTTCAGTGGCGCTGACAAACGTTGCAACAGATGCAGAAAACCTGATGCGTCAAAGGTGTGCGGGGCGCCCTTGACATGCCTGAGGTCGCGCTGTTCCAGAATACTGTTGTCAAGATGATATCCATCCATGGGAACCACAACTGCCGCATCGCTGCTTGACGCAAGCTCGGCATTCAACTGTTGACAAAGCTTCAATGACAACGTGCTTTTACCACTGGCTGGAGCACCTGCAATCCCCACAATGAGTCGCTTGTCATCTGGCAGTCTGCCATACGCCGAATAAATTTCGCTCAGCAGTTCGCCAAAGCTCTGAAGCACCTTTGCGGCAGTGGCAGGTGAGCCTTTTTCAAGATCTTTTGTCATTGAATCGTCTCATGGTCTCAATGCTATGTCCCGGAATCTGCAACCAGTACAAGCAGCAAAGGCGACCGGAGTCGCCCTTGCGGTTAACAACAAATTGATGGTTTGTCAGTACCGCCGGTACATGCCATCAATCAACAACAGGCATCATGGCTTAGCCCCAGCAGCGGTCCATGCCTTCTGCTGTATCAATAGACTCGACACCATCCACGGGCTGGTCAGTCACAAGCGATACACCCGTGTCAAAGAAGTCGAGGCCTTCAGTAGGCTCGGGCTTGGTACCATCTGCTGCCCAGGCTGCAATCGCTTCGACACCCAGCGAGGCCATTAACAAGGGATACTGCTGCGAGGTGGCACCGATAACGCCATCAGCAACGTTTTGCACACCCGGGCAACCACCGTCAACGGATACGATCATGACCTTATCTTCACGGCCGAATGCCTTGAGTGCTTCGTAGGCACCTGCTGCTGCAGGCTCGTTGATGGTGTACACCACATTGATACCCGGATCCTTGATCATTAAGGATTCCATCGCGGTGCGCCCACCTTCCTCATTTCCAGCGGTGACCTCATTACCAATGATGCGTGGATCGTCTTCGTCACCCCAGCGATTGGGATCACCCAGCTCAATTCCGAAACCCTGAAGAAATCCCTGGTCACGCAAGACGCCAACCGATGGCTGACTGTCGGCCAGATCGAGCATGGCTATTTTGGCGTTGGCGGCCTCATCACCCAGCTGAGCGGCTGCCCAGGCACCGATGAGCTCACCTGCCTTGAAATTATCGGTAGCAAAGGTTGCATCGGCCGAGTCAATGGGTTCGAGCGGCGTATCCAGAGCGATAACGAGTAGACCAGCATCGCGTGCCTGCTGGACAACCGGAACAATCGCCTTGGTATCAGACGCCGTAATGAGAATTCCCTTGGCACCCGAGGCAATGCAGGTCTCGATAGCCTGCACTTGCGTTTCGTGATCTCCATCCACTTTGCCTGCAAAAGTGGACAGAGTGATGCCCAGCTCTTCGGCTTTAGCGGTTGCCCCTTCTTTCATTTTCACAAAAAACGGGTTGATATCTGTCTTGGTGATAAGGCAGGCGCCAACCTCTTCCTGAGCAAAACTCTGCCCTGCAAGGCCTGCACTTAACGCCAATGTTGCCAGAATACTGATTTTTTTCACGTAGTTCTCCTGTTAGTGATCACTTGCTGATACGCCGTCTCGCGCTTTTAGCGGGACAAGCGTCTAACGAATCACCTGTCCGTGTCAATAGCCAGGGATGATGTCATTGAAGAGCAACGCGACTCATCCGGATTATTGTCGTCCCCTCAGGCTAAAGCCTGACGGAAAATGGCTTCGTAACTATCAATCATCTGTTTCTTGTCAAAATTGGTAAGCGCATAGTGCTTTGCGAACGTTGACCGGGCCTTGAGTAATTCCGAATCGACGATCATGTCGCGAATAGCCTGTGACAACTCCTCAGCATTGCGCCCGACAAGAACACCACCACAGTGTTCGTCATTGACGGCAATCGCCTCTGCTGAGCCGCCAGCATCGGTCAATACGACAGGCGTGCCCGCTGCCTGTGCTTCCAGCGCAGTCAAAGGGTGTCCCTCACGATCCGATGAAAGCACGAATATATCAAACGCTGCCAGGACGTCCGGAATATCGTGCCGGGCACCGGCAAGCGTTGCTTTCTGGCCAAGTCCCAGATCATCAATGTAGTGCTGAATCCTCGAACGCTCCGGTCCTTCGCCAACGATCTTCAGGTGCAGGTCAAAACGCGTGGATAATGCTTTGTCGTTGATTAGCAACGCGAAAGCATCGACAAGACGTGTATGATTCTTTGCGGTAACCAGACGCCCGACAGAACCCACCAGAAACGGTGTACGCTCTTTCGGCGTGTCGTCCTGATGCAGTGAAAGCCAGCCTTTTCGCAAGTCCTTGCCGCAGCCTTCGGCGTAGCGGGCGGTATCCACGCCGTTGTTGATTACCGTAATCGTTGATCGATCAATACCCACCACGTCTTCATAGAAATTAGCGGTGTCTCTGGACACGGTTACCATGCGATAGGAACGTCTCGCCAGACGTTTGTCGATCCAGCGATAGTGCGGCGGCTTCCAGGTATCACGCGAGTGTTCTGTTACTACGATGGGCGTATCGCCAGTGATCAACGACAAGCGTGTCCACGCATTAGCCACCCACAGATGGCTGTTTATCACATCGGGTTGAATTTCATCCACACAACCACGCAAGCGCCACGGCAAGTGGGGGTCGATACCACGTTTCTTGTTGAGTACATGCAGCTGCACGGATTCATCAAGTCGGCTGGCAAGTTCACCTGCCGCTGTCAAACAGATCATGTGGACTTCCCAGCCACGCGTAACGAATTCATTCGCCATAACCATCAGCATATGCTCGGCACCGCCGACGCTTAGCTCTTCAATGGAGAATGCAATGACCGACTTCCTGCTTGCCATGTGTGTAATCACCGTGTGCGGCGTTTTATCCACTTTCATGTATCAGGCAGCGCTGCTGATATGAATTCGTCGGCCACGTAGTGCTTGAAGTGCCCCAGAAGCTCATCAATATTGGCATCCTGATCAAACAACTGTGCGACGCGATCGCGAGCGGCTCTACTGTAGTCCAGCGCACGCTGAGGCTCTTCGTACAGCAACGCGATAGCTTGTGCAAACCCTTCCACATCGTCCACATCGACTAGTAGTCCGGTTTGTAAGTTGCTGACCAGTTCCGGGATGGCACTGACACGCGTTGTTACCACAGGCACACCAAGCGCCATAGCCTCAGCGATGACGTTCGGTATTCCATCGGGTGGATGCCCGGGTATGAGTCTGGGTGCCAAAGCAAACACGTTTGCGTGCTCAAGAGTTTGCAGCACCTGCTCAAACGCAAGAGCACCGAGAAAGCTGACCTTGTCTGTCAGGCCCAGCGCACGAACGAGCTCTTCGAGTTCACGCTCGAGAGGGCCGGAACCAATGATCTTTATCTGTACAGGGATACCTTTCGAGCAAAGCAGCGCACAGGCCTTGATCAGCACATCGTGTCCCTTGGTCGGAACAAGACGGCCAATACTCACCACCGACAGCACCTTGCGTTGAGACGCCTGCATGGCACCGCGTTCATTGGCTCGCAGCATGACACGCGGATCCAGGCCGTGATAGTTAAGGTGCACTTGCTCAGGCTGATCCAGACCCATATGCTGTTTCAAGTGCTCGCAGAAAAAGCCGCTGCAGACCACACAGAACCGTGATTCATTTAATTTATGTTGCAAAAAACGGTTAGGCGAAAAAATATCTTCACCGTGTATTGCTGCTGACCATGACTGGCCAAAAATTCGCGAGATATACCAGCAGGCCGTTGTCGGCACGTTGGCCCAGTGGCCATGCCAGTGAGTGATTCCGCGTTTTTGCCCATGCTCAGCGATAGACAGGCTGAGCGGCAATACTGCCAGATTCTTGATGATGTCCATGGGCCTGTCCCTACCCTGCCACACCACGTCGACTATGGCTCGAAACAATGCTCTCGGCTTGCGTACCGTCACTCTAGCAAACGCCATCAGCGTATTTGCGGTGAAAAGACCTGAGTAGCGGGTGCGCTCGCTCGACAAGCGGATAGCGTCGTCCAGAGTAATCGGGTCCCGCGGATACTGTAACGAAAATATGTCAAAGCGCACGCCTCTGCGTTCGAGCGCTACCAACTCCCGCAGAATAAACGTCTCATGGAGCTCAGGAAACATCGAGATAATAATTCCCAGCCGAGCGCTGGATCGGTGTTCTCGGGCGTTCATCGTCAATGTGGATCCGTGTTCACTGGCGTGGCTGGCAACTGTGCATTATCCTCTATCCCCGTCTGACACGGGTGACCGTGACAGGTCAAACACATTGATTAACCTGCAATTCCGGCCACAAAAAACACAGTTTTTTCAAATTCAGCGATATTCGCCTCAGGAAACTGCATATTGGTACACACTTTCAACACCCGGTGGAGACGCAGGTGATGACGGCGACTTTAAAGCCAATACACCCCATGAGAGTAACGATGCGCTCAGAGAACACTCCGCTACAGAACTCTACGATAAGCCGCTCAGTGAGCATGATTTGAAACTGTTTGCTTTAAACAGCAAGGATCTGAAGAAGGGCTGGACGCTTATTGTCCTGTCACCCGAAGGGGCTGC
>CAYGSW010000076.1:20417-22389 GCA_964352535.1 uncultured Granulosicoccaceae bacterium
GCAAGGATCTGAAGAAGGGCTGGACGCTTATTGTCCTGTCACCCGAAGGGGCTGCTCGTGGAGAGGCTTCCCGACAAGTGTGCAGCACCTGCCAGGCAGCCACTCAAAATCATTGATGTGATCCGGTCGAACTCAGCCTTTAACTCTTCGCGCGTTCAATGCTCTCGACAATCTGGCGTTTAGCCTCGGCGGCATTAGCCCATCCTTCAATTTCTACCCATTTACCTTTTTCCAGCTCTTTGTATCGAGTGAAAAAGTGCTCGATCTGCTTTTTCAGGAGCTCAGGCAAATCGTCCACATCGTTTATGTGATCGTAGAGTGTTGTCAGTTTTTTCTTGGGTAATGCTACGAGCTTGGCGTCAGGGCCAGCTTCATCCTTCATGTTGAGCACACCCACGGGGCGGCAGGCAATAACACTACCGTGAACCAAGGGATACGGTGTGTGGACCAGCACATCGATCGGGTCACCGTCTTCAGAGAGTGTGTGCGGGATATAGCCGTAGTTGCACGGATAAAACATGGGTGATGCCATGAATCGGTCAACCATCAACGTACCGCTGTCTTTGTCGATTTCGTATTTGACGGGGTCGCTGTTGGCCGGAATTTCGATAATGACGTTGACTTCCTCAGGCACATCACTACCGACGTTAAGCGTATCGAAACTCATTTTGGTTCTCTAAAGTAAATGTAAAATAGTGTTATTGTGGCAAGGCTAGCTCTGTGATGGGCAGATGGCTATGTGCGCCGCCGAAGCAATACAGATAATACAGTCGAACACCCGAATATCAAATGCGCTTCCCTGACGGTGACACGAGCGCTTTGAACAGTAAAAATACTCAACATAACGACTTTTGCTGATTGGCAAAAGCCGCAGGAAGACGCGCTATTCTAAGGCGCTGGCACCCGCGTGCAGGTGTTACTTGAGACCAGACGACAAGGCTTCAGCCTGAATATCCGTCAACAGGTTGGCAAGAGCTCCCTGTTTGAAGCCACTGCCACGTGAATTGATAATCTCTGGTAGCTGAATATCGCTGTCTTTCATGCGTTTACAGGCAGCAGCGACTGAACGACCACCACGCGCTGTCAGTGAACCCTTAAGGATGCGCACAGGATCACCCATTTCGCCATCATCGTCTTGCGCCGTGGCATTGACGACTTCATCGATGGTTGCCTGCCAGCGAATGCCATCACCGTTGCAGCCAATTATTTCGTCGCCCGCCTCGATGGCAAGGTAGTCCTTGGCAAGTGCCCGCGTCTCGCAGGTGGCTGGGTTGGCAACGGCAAGCCCTCGCACAGTACCGAATTCCACGGTTTCAACCTTCTGTGCAGTGTTGAGATAAACCAGATAAACGCTCACGAAAGGCATTACCCATAATTCGATTAGAGTGCTAAGTCTAAAGCAAAGCGTGTGCCCCGTCCAATCGCCGCAGTAGTAACCCCTAACGCTGCAGCCGTAGTGGCTGCTCACTAAGCCGGCGGTAGTAATCAGCCGCAGTATCAGACACTTCGCCCTGACGCACCAAAGTGTCAATGCCATTAGTGTCAGAACTTGCATTATTGGCAATCTGGACTTCTAACTGTTCGATTTGCCTCAGGATATTGTTGTATTCGGCCTCAACTCTGGCGGCATTGATATCGCCTCCACCGTCAGAACGAAGTAACTGCGCACTGTTGCGAAGCGCATCCAGTTCATCTGCGCTGACGCCTGCTGCATCAAGCTGAGGAATCAGATTGTCCAGTGCATCGGCCGTTTCAGCGGCTTGCTCAGGTGACCTCTGAAAGGTCTGACCATCTTGCCTGCCACCCTCTTGCAACGAACCCCATGCAATGCCGGTCCCTTGACTACTGCCAGGTTGAGCCTGTCCGCCGGCAGGTTGCTGACCCTGGCCCTGCTGTTGTTGGCCTTCCTGATCGCCTTGGCCTTGCTGGCCTTGCTGGCCTTGCTGGCCTTGCTGGCCTTGCTGGCCTTGCT
>CAYGSW010000077.1:0-14435 GCA_964352535.1 uncultured Granulosicoccaceae bacterium
AACACAGACAGGCCCGCTGAATCCTAATATTTCGGGTTGACGGACTACTAGGTCCAGGGATTCAACAACATTGCCCCAGTTGGCTCAAAATCACCGACATTGCGTGTCATTACATGTAGACCGTGACGCAACCCAGTCGCCGCAATCAAACCATCAGCGGCATGGACAGTCTTTCCTGCACGTTGTGCGCGTGCAGTGAGCTCACCCCAGATGCGAGCGGTTTCTGAATCAACCGGGAGCAGCCTGTCTGAAAACTGTGTTTCTAACCCGTTGAGCCAGGAAATCAGTTTATTTTTGCGCTTGCCCGTTTCTAGCAACTCAACACCTTTGGTGATTTCACCAAGAGTAACTACGCTAATGAACACGGCATCATCTGAGATTTGTGACACCGCATCTCTAACTTCCTTCAACCCTCCATCTTGTCTGTTAAGTTCTGACAACACGCATGTGTCGAGTAAAACCCTCACAAATCTATAGCCCGCATGAGGGATTGATCACGCTCGAGGTCCAGACCGTCCATCGTTGGTCCCGAAACGAGGTATTCAGTGAAGCTTTGTTTCTCCCCGATCGCTTTCAGATACTGCTCCTCTGAGATCAGCACCACCGCATCACCACGACGAGTAATACGCTGAGGACCTTCGTTAAGCGCACGATTAACGACTTCGCTCAGTCTATTTTTAGCATCGGCTAATTGCCAGTTCATCATCAACACCTGTATTTAATCTAGCTAGTCTAGCTAGTCTAGCTAGTCTAGCTAGTCTAGCTATAATAATGATATTTCATGCTAGCGGCAAGTCGTCGCAATGATTCAATCGCAGCGAGTGCTAACAGTGAACCAACCGACACGACATAAAAAGCTCCCGCGGGAGCGTTTTTCTGAGATGACGGTCAACCGGCCACAAAGTCAATTTTTTCCAGATCACTTCAAATCCACAGCGCTTCCAACGATGCGAAAACGCTGAGACCGTATTAACTAGCGCCGCGTTGATTTAAGACCGTATTAATCAACACCGCGTTAACTAAGACCGTGTTAATCAACACACAAATCAAGGCAACATTGTGCGTTTGCCCCCCTCTCGCCACCGGTTTGCCATTAGTTCACCACCCGTTTGCGTTTCAACGCCTATACTTTCGCACCGGCGAGAAACCTGCAGAGCGCCCTTATTACCAAGCGGGTGCAAGATCGAAAACACGGAGGCGGTTCTGTGGCACGATTCACGCTCAGTAAATCGAGAACATCACAGAACCAACGATTATTGGCTCTGTATAATGCACGCAACTTGACTCTCAGCGCTAAACGTCACCAGGAGGCTGTCCGAGAATAAGCTAATCGAGCGAGAGCGCGATATTTTGGCCAGCTTTCCGCGTAACAATGGCGAATAGAACAACTATTCACCTCAATTAACACGAAAATCTGACTCAAAATCTCACACTCTCGCGGGGCCACCTTCGGCTTCGATCGTTATTCACGGACAGCCTCCTAGTGGAATCCATCTGGATTTTTCAGCGCGCTACATCGCGTCAGCTCGCGGCTGGCACAATTTAAAACAGGACAAAAGATGAAAATAACCATTTATGGGTCAGGCTATGTTGGCCTGGTAACAGGCGCACTTATCGCTGATGTAGGCAATGACGTATTGTGCGTGGATGTTGATGAAACCAAGGTTGCAAACCTCAAGAAAGGTATCATCCCCATTTTCGAGCCAGGTCTGGATGACGTTATCAAGCGCAACGTGGAAGCACAGCGTCTGGATTTCACCACTGACATGGACGAAGCCGTAGCGCATAGCGAAGTGCAATTTATTGCAGTTGGCACACCGCCGGGTGAGGACGGCTCAGCTGATATGCAGTATGTTGCCGCTGTTGCTAAAACGATCGCCGATCGCATGACAGAGCGAAAAATCGTGGTCAATAAATCAACGGTTCCGGTGGGCACCGGCGACATGGTCGAGAACGTTATCGCCACAGGACTCAAGACTCGTAGTTTGAGCATCCCCTACGCTGTCGTGTCAAACCCCGAATTCCTCAAAGAAGGTGCGGCGATTGAAGACTTCATGAAGCCTGATCGCATTGTTATCGGTACTGACGATGAATATGCTGCTGATGTCATGCGCGAGCTGTATTCGCCATTTTGCAGAAACCGTCGCGACCGCCTGGTGTTCATGAGCCGCAAGTCGTCTGAGCTGACAAAATATGCTGCGAACTCACTGCTCGCCACCAAAATCAGCTTCATGAACGAGCTGTCGAACATTGCCGACCGTCTGGGCGCTGATATCGAAGATGTACGTGTTGGTATCGGCTCTGATCCTCGCATCGGTTATCACTTCATCTACCCTGGCTGCGGCTATGGCGGGTCATGCTTCCCTAAAGATGTAAAAGCGCTGATTGCTACGGCTCGCGAGAACAATTACGAAGCCCAGCTGCTGCAGTCAGTGGACGCGGTCAATGATCGACAAAAGCATGTGCTATTCGAAAAACTGATGAAGCACTTTGACAACAACATCGAAGGCAAGAAGTTTGCTGTCTGGGGTCTTTCGTTCAAACCCAACACCGATGATCTTCGTGAAGCGCCCAGTCGTGTACTGATCGAATCCATCTTTGAGCACGGCGGTACAGTGCGCGCTTACGACCCTGTTGCCATGAACGAAATGCGTCATTTTTATCCTAACGAGAAACGTCTTGAACTTGTCGGAACGGCTAACGACACGGTTGATGGTTGCGATGCACTTCTGATTAACACTGAGTGGCGCGAATTCCGCAGTCCGAATATAGACGTGTTGAAAAAAGGTTTGAAGAATCACCTGGTGATCGATGGACGCAATCTCTACGAGCCGGATATGATGCGCGAAAACGGGTTTACCTATGAGTGCATCGGACGCCCCGAGCAGTCTCAGGCAGTTGAGTTAAAGGCTGTGCAGTCTGCGTAAGATTTGATTGGGCGGTCATGCTCTGGCCGGACCACTAGTCTCATAGGCATCAGTTCTCGTAATTCTCTGTGCTCGTAATTCTCCGTTCTCGGGGTCATCAGCGCTTGCAGTCAAGAGCGTGCGTTGCCCATAAGCGGCTCCATGCGCGGATGCTGGTGGTTGATTATCTGAGGTTGTTGTCAGATGTGCGAGGATAGATAAACAGGACACTGTGCATGCCCTCTTATTCCGAGGGCATTACAGCGCCTGAGGGCAACATAGCGCAACATGCGGCACTGAAATATCCGTATCATCCGCTTCGTGCTGGACGAAAATGCATCCCCCAAACTGTGGCGCCGCCATGTACTGGCACTGGCCGTGCCTGTCATGATCTCCAACAGCACCGTACCTCTGGTCGGTATTGTGGACACTGCCGTGATGGGCCGTATGGGTTCGCCAGAATGGGTCGCTGCAACCGCAGTCGGGGCGGTAATTTTCAGCAGTATCTACTGGGTGTTCGGTTTTTTACGGATGGCCACCGGAGGTCTTGTTGCGCAGGCTTATGGGGCAGATAGTCACGTCACCATTGGCAGGATTTGTGTGCGTGCATTGCTGCTAGGCTGTCTATTCAGTCTGGCGCTTTTACTGTTGCAAGTGCCCTTGTTGTCTATCGGGCTCGCCGCCATGCAAGACAACGCTCAGTGGCAAGAACTTACTGCACGCTATTTTCACGTGCGGATTTTTTCAGCACCTGCAACTCTTCTGAACTACGCCATTCTTGGCACGCTCATCGGGCTGCAGAAGATGCGGGTAGTACTGGGCTTGCAGCTATTGCTCAATCTACTGAATGTGGTGCTTAATCTGGCGTTCTTCCGGTATACCTCCATGGACATCAGCGGTGTCGCATTGGCAACAGTGATTAGCGAATACATCACCTTGTTTACCGGACTGTATCTGCTCAGACATCTGATAGTTGCCGCGTTAACAGAAGACGCGATCAGGCAATGGCTCTTGAACCGTGAAGATCTTCTTCGATATTTCAAGATTAGCCGTGACCTTTTTATCCGTACGCTCTGCCTGACGTTTGCTTTTTACTGGATGACCGTCTTGAGTAGCCGGCAAGGGGTTGTCATTCTGGCAGCCAATACGGTGCTGCTGCACATGGTGCATTTCGCTTCCTATTGTATGGATGGATTTTCTGATGCCTGCGAAGCACTGACAGGCTTTGCCGTGGGTCGCCGCAGCAAAGCCCTGTTACAACGAGCCATACGTGCAGCGGTGGTTTTGGGGGCTGTTGCTGCAGTTGTGTTCGCAGCCGTGTTCGCGCTGGGAGGACCTTCGATCATTGCTCTATTAACAACCGATCAGGCGACCCGGGACGCTGCTGCGCTCTGGTTGCCATGGGTCATCGCAGCGCCTTTGGTCGGAATCTGGAGTTTTTTGCTTGACGGTATTTTCATCGGTGCAACCCAGACTGCGAGTATGCGCAACGGTATGTTGATATCATTGGCACTGTTTCTTGGCGCAGCGGCAATAGCGGTTCCGGCTCTGGGCAATACCGGAATCTGGGTGGCGTATTTTGTATTGTTAATTTCTCGTTCGCTAACGTTGAGGATGTCCTGGCATCGCGTATTAGCTGCCACAGAGTCCAAAAATACATCCCCAGTGCAGCTGAACACGCGGTGAGTATGCCAGTCTTAATTTGCCATTCAATCTGACACTACGTGCGCATGACTATTTCTTTCGAGAAAAACAAAACGCTCAAAGCGCTCAACACGTTCGGGTTTGACCATTGCGCAAAGCTCTATGCAAAAGTAGGCACAGAGAGCGAGATTGAAGAAGCCGTAAATTATGCCAGGCAGCATGAGCTTGATTTGTTTGTATTAGGTGGTGGCAGCAATCTGGTGATCGTCAACGACATTCAGGGACTGGTCATTCAACTGTGTGATAAGGCTGTTCACATTGAAAAGCTGGATAAGCGTACCGTACTTGTCAGCGCTAAGGCTGGTGTTAACTGGCACTCATTGGTGCGCAACACACTGTCTCAAGGGATTGCCGGATTGGAAAACCTGAGTCTGATACCAGGTAGCGTAGGAGCCGCACCCGTACAGAACATCGGTGCCTATGGAGTTGAAGTTGCCGAGCGCATTAGTCAGGTTCGTGCCTTTCATATCCCCAGTATGCGATGGATCACCCTGCATTGTGACGACTGTCAGTTCAGCTATCGACATAGCCTTTTCAAAGACTGCCCACGTGATTACATTATCAGCAATGTTCAATTCGAATTAGGTGACAAGCATGAGCTCAGGACAAGCTACGCCTCACTACACCAACATCTTCAGACTAGAAATCTACAAGACCCCAGCCCTCTCGAAATAAGCGAATCGGTGATCGCAATACGCCAATCACGTCTTCCAGATCCTGCCAAGATCGGTAACGCTGGAAGCTTTTTTCACAACCCCAGAGTGAGTGCTGAGCACTATGCAGCGTTACTGGCGCAATACCCGGACCTGCCTGGCTACCCGCAAGCAGATGGCAGCTATAAACTTGCAGCTGCCTGGCTGATTGATAACCTAGGATTCAAAGGCATACAGCGAGACGGCGTAGCTGTGCACCATGCGCAGGCTCTTGTGTTGATTAACACCGGAACGGGAACTGGCACTAAAATTCTGAAACTGGCCAGTGAGATTAAAGTGGCTGTAAGAAACGCCTATGCTGTTGAATTGCAGATTGAGCCTGAAATACTGGATATGACTGGCACTGCTGGTCAAAACCCGGAATGAGAAAAGCATGCTGTCACGTTACACGGGAGCCGGCAATGAACTTGCGCTGGCAACAATCTTGCGCCCGTCTGCAAGCTATACTTTGAAACAGATCGAGTGACATCCTTGTCAGCCAACCACGAATCAAGAGAAGCCGAACCAGTGAAAGAAGTCTATCCCGTTCTTTTATGTGGTGGCTCAGGAACTCGCCTCTGGCCACTATCGCGTAAACGCTATCCAAAACAGTTTTCAGTCAGGTGGGGAGAACACTCACTGTATCAACAAAGCGCGTTGCGTATGTTTGGGCCCGGATTCAGACCACCCACTATTGTTACTGCTGAAGAATACCGGTTCGTTGCCTCGGAACAACTGCGTGAAATCAGTCTTCCAAGCGAAACACTACTTGTTGAGCCCAGTAGCAAAAACACCGCGCCCGCCATACTCGCGGCCGCCTTGCGCATTCTGCAGGATGATCCTGACGCCATTTTACTTGTAGCGCCCACCGATCACCTGATACCTGACACCCTGAGGTTTCAGGACACAATTCGGTCCGCAATACCCACAGCGTTAGCAGGCGATCTTGTCACCTTTGGCATCCAGCCCGATAGACCAGAAACAGGTTACGGATATTTGCAGGTGGGCACCCCCACCGGTGAGGGTATTAACGCGCTCACAGCGTTTGTTGAAAAACCCTCTGAAGCCGATGCCAGAAAGATGCTCGATAAGGGGGGGTATCTGTGGAATGCCGGTATTTTCATGTTTTCGGGCAAAGCACTGATCAAAGCCTTCGAACAGCAGGCACCAGACATTCTTCAAGGGACACAGCTTGCCCTTGATAAGGCGCGCAACGATCTGGATTTCACACGACTTGATGCCGAAGAGTGGGAGAAGATACAGTCCATCTCTATTGACTATGCCATCATGGAAAAAGCCAACAATCTGTCAGTGGTCCACTATGCAGACGCCTGGTCAGACTTGGGAGATTGGCAAGCGATTCATCGTGAATTGCCCTCTGATGATAACGGCATGGTAGTCACGGGCCCGGCAACGTCCATCGACTGCAACAACTCCATGCTACGGGCTGAGTCCGAATCCCAGCAAGTTGTTGGTATCGGCCTGAAAGACATTCTGGTTGTCGCCATGCCCGATGCAGTGCTAGTCGCCGACACTACCCAAGCGCAGAATGTTAAACAAGCTGTCGCCATCCTCAAGGAAAAGGGCATAAAGCAATCAGAGGACTTTTCGCGCGATAACCGCCCCTGGGGTTGGTATGAAACGTTAGCTCTATCCGATCGGTTTCAAGTCAAACGTATTGTGGTCAAACCGGGTGGCTGCCTGTCACTGCAAAGCCATTTTCATCGCTCTGAGCACTGGATTGTCGTTGCCGGCACTGCCAAAGTCACAGTAGACGATGTCGTCAGACTAATCACCGAAAACCAGTCTGTTTACATTCCTCTGGGTGCTGTTCATCGTATGGAAAACCCGGGAAAACTTCCCATGGTACTGATAGAGGTACAGACTGGTACGTACCTGGGCGAAGACGACATTGTGAGATACGAAGATATCTATGCGCGTGAATAAATTTTACTAATACACGTCTTTGTTGCTGAACCCTTGCACCACCGTAAGAATGACAATCTTGACGTCCAGCCACGCTGACCAGTTCTGAATATATTCCAGATCGAGCCTCACCCGCTCTTCCATTTTGTCCAGTGTGTCGGTTTCACCGCGCCAACCATTAACCTGAGCCCAGCCTGTAATTCCCGGCTTGATCTTATGCCGGAGCATGTACCCATTGATTTGCCCACGATACTCTTCGTTGTGAAGCACGGCATGCGGGCGTGGACCCACAATAGACATCCGTCCTTGCAGCACGTTAAAGAACTGCGGCAATTCATCGAGCGAATGACGTCTCAAAAATGCACCAATACGCGTTACCCGCGCATCATTACGCGTAGCCTGACGAACATCAACACCATTTTCCTGGACACACATGCTCCGAAACTTCCACACTTCAATCTCTCGACCGTCCATACCGTAGCGAAGCTGCCGGAATAGTATTGGTCCTTGACTATCCAGCCTAATCGCAATGGCAATGATCAGCATAACGGGCGTCAACAACACAATGGCCAGCGCTGACAGAAAGCGATCAAAAACCCGCTTGAACAATTCAGCAGAGTCTGGCAAGCGAATGTCTGAAATATTCACCACCGGTAGCTCAGCGACATTAGTAGCCGTACCTGAAAAAAATTGCATCCCAAACGCATCAGGCAACAGGCAGACATCCACCGAGGCATCCTGTAACCGGTGCATGATCTGGCTAATACGGTATTGATCCGCCAGTGGAAGGCTGATCCAGACTTCAGCGATGGGTTGTCCACTCTGACGTCTTTCCTCTATGAATGCGTGTACCCCGTCAAGAGACTCATCGAATGTACGATGTTGCTCAGTCTGCTCTGTATCAAAAAGAAACACCTTGGCAATCCGGTAGCCCGTCCACGGGTTGTCTTCCAGTCGAGTAATGGCCTGCTGTACTGGCTCGCCTTCGCCAACGAGCAGCACATGCTGGATTTTCTCACCGCCCATTCGAGAAATCGCCAGTAGTGCGCCAGATACTAGCCTGACGCCTACCAACAGAACATAGGAAAGCACCATCGATACGGTAAACCAGACGCGTGACACGTCTACTGCAATCTTCGACAAGAACGCAAGCAGTGACAGCAATAGTCCTACTATGAACCATGCAATGGTCAGTCGAACAAGTAATTGGTGAAGAAACTGGCTAGTCGAAGAGCGATACAGGCCAAATCCTGCAAAAACGATATAAGAGAAACCCAAGGCAGCAAACAAGACAATCGAGCGTTCGGGGGTGAAATTCAGCCCGTCCAGGTAAATCCAATGCACTGATACAAAACTTGCAAGAATAATGAGCAAGTCAGTGCCGCTGACCGAGCGTGTGCTGGAAGTCAGACGCTGTTTGAACATCCAGCTGGCAAGACTCATGCCTTGCGCGTAGCCCAATAGTCTTTTAAAAGCTGAATCACAAATTGCGTATTGGTGAACAAATACCTGCGCCACAAACGTCGTGGTTCCTGGATTAACCGGAACACCCACTCCAGACCCGCCCGCTGGACCCACATCGGTGCTCGACTCAGTTTACCGGCGTGATAGTCAAAAGCTGCACCTACCGCTAGCATCGCCGCATCAACCTTACCGACATGATCGGCTACCCAGTGTTCCTGACGAGGGCAACCCCGCCCCACCAGAACGATATGTGCGCCACTGGTATTGATTTTCTGAATGTCTGCACCGTCCTCCTCCGGCGTAGGGTCACGAAAACGGTCCTCGTGCACACCGACAAGACGCAGCTTGGGATACCTTTTTGCAATATGCTCCTCGAACCGCCGCAGGGTGTCTGCAGTGCTGCCGTACAAATAGACACACAGATTCAATTGGTTGGCTTGTTCGAGCACCTCGGAAGTAAGTGTAGGTCCGGGGATCTTGAATTTTAGTCCCAACCCATATAGCGCATTCATCGCCCAGATGACAGGTTGACCGTCCGGGACAATCATCTGGATACGATTGATTTTTTGCCCAAGCTTTGGCGTGTTGAATGACTCCATCAAACCGTGCACAGCCAAGGCAGTCGCACCGTAACTGCGACGCTTGACAGCGTGAGCAACAATGACAGACGCTGCGGCTTTACAACTTAGTGCGCAATATTCAGGAAGAAAAACGCGGTAGCGGGGAAAATCTGAACTAGACACAAAACACTCGTTAGCGATGGTTTGGAGTATGTGGAAAATCGTGCGCGCAGAGTGTGCAGCAGAATATTACATACTGTGCACATCGTCTCAAAACTAGATACTCTTACTTATCTGTTTACGCAGCAATTATACCTCGCTTGAGTGCAACTTAGTCTCAACAGTCACAGTTCAATGAATCAGCTAAACGCATTGTTAACGAAAACGTATGATCACGCCGATAGAAATCACGTCTGCCGTGGCTACTCAGTAGCCCCTCCGGCAATTGATTACTATTGGGGTACAGCTTTGAAGCAGATTACGGCCAGCGTCTGGAGAAAAACCATGGGTGTGTCGCTTATCTCGTCATTCCTTTACGGTTGTGGAGCAGGATCGTCTATTGATCCTCAAAACGAAATCTCCAATACGCTGGCAGCGATCCCTACTGCAAGCACTGAGCAGCCCTCATTAGCCGTCTTGGTTCCGCCCATCCCTCCTCCCGGATCGGCTCCTGTTGAACAACCACTGGGGGCTGCGTTGCCAACGGAGAGTAGTGACATCGACGGTACAAATACCAACAATGCTTCTGAGGAGATACCTTCACTCGCTAGTGCACCCGACAGGTCGCCCATAAACGTTGATAGGCCCGACAACGAGCCTGACAAGCAGACTGAGCCCGTCACTGCCTCAGAAGCGTTGGCCATAGATCGACCTAAGCCTGCAACAGACAGTGAGAGATCTACTGAAAACACCGAGCCTGAGGGATCAAAAGTCGTTGACGGGCGCGCGCCCGATTCGGGTATCGACACTACCGACACAGAAGCGACTGCGACAGAGCCAGAAACCACAGCGCCTTTTAACGAGGCAATATCCGAATCGGATCGGACCTCTGAGCCTCTTATCGAAAATGCACTGGAGTCTGCCCCTCAGACCAACTCTTCGGAGTCGGAATCAGTACCTGAAATCGTGCCTGAAGTCGCGCCCGAAGCCACATCTGAAGCCACATCTGAAGTCGCACCCGACGCACAAGAGCCAAGGTCCGATATCGGCACAGAAACAACGCAAGCCTCGACATCCAATTCCGATCAGGGCATGGATCTGCAAACGCGTTCCTTTACCATCGGAGAGCGCGCAGGAGATGTTGTAAAAATACTGGATAGACTTAGCGTATCCACATCCCAACTCATGGTGCAGCAAACGCCAGTCGATACGCAGCACGGCTATGTCTATACTGCCAATATCGAACACGGACCTGATGGCGATACCAACGATACGAATCTACGCACCGTGGTTAGACAGGGACAACAACAAGATGATGGCAGCTGGCAGTGGACTCAGGCGCTTGTGGAAAACAGAACCGTTCACAACCGGTGGCATACTGCACCGTCAGTCGTTGCTGACAACGCTGGCTATGTGCATGTTGCTTACAACATGCATAACTTCCCCTGGCAATACAAACGTTCAACCCAACCCCATGATATCAGCAGCTTTGATTTTCTGGGTCAGGCCATTTCAAAGGCCGAGATTGATCGCAGTAAATACGAGAACAAAACCACCTTTCCTACGCTCGGTCAGGCTGCCATTCCAGGTAACCAGATCACCTATCCTGCCTTTTTCAAAGATCGTAACAACGATATCTACGCCACGTACCGATTTGCAGCAAAACCGAAACGCAGCTTCCCTGATCGCACCATGAGTGGTGGTATTGCAGCCTACGATACGCAAT
This sequence comes from uncultured Granulosicoccaceae bacterium, assembly GCA_964352535.1. Classification (GTDB taxonomy): domain Bacteria; phylum Pseudomonadota; class Gammaproteobacteria; order Granulosicoccales; family Granulosicoccaceae; genus Granulosicoccus. Next base: position 11,138 of record CAYGSW010000077.1, read on the forward strand.
TACAAAGTTGGCGAGCTATCGGCGCACAGGTGCCGGTAGAGGAAGACAGAGATTTTACCGCTCACCAGAATGCACCTGCATTCCCTGTAGCGTTGGCATCAGAAACCGGCTGGACGGTATATCACCCACGGCTGATGTTCGGTCCGGCCAATGAACTTCACGTTAACTGGTTCTTCCGCGAGGGCATTGCGGGCGCTGAACTCAGCCGACCCTGCTACATAAAATCGATGGACACCTACAAGTTCACTAATGCACCTGGAAATCGTGTGTCACTGCCAATGGCCTCTGGGGACTGTGGGAACATCGGCTATGACAGTAACCAGAGCTTTTACAGCATAGGCAACTCTGCGATGGATTCAAACGGCAAACCGCATATTGTGCTCAGCCCGATAGGCAGGGCTCGCCAGATCGTCAGCTACAATGCACAGCGCAATCTCTGGGAGCGTGAACAATCACCCAACAACGCCACCGAAATATTCTTCGACGGCGATGATAACCTGTGGGCGGTAGCAAAAGGTGTCCGTGTGATGGTCCGTCTAAACGGGTCTTCCAGTTGGGACACTGTCTATTTTGACAGCAGCAACAACGCCTGCTTTCCGAAAGTGTCAGTAAACGAGACTGGGGACACAGCGTTTATTCACACACATGCCTGCGATCAGAAGTCGATTACCCTCTATGCTGTTCGACTCAATTGATGTGACCGTGCGTGATTTGACCGTGCACTCTTGATTTGAGGTGCCTTGAAGCAAAGGCCTTGCACTCTTTTTCAATAGGCGCGAGGCGGCTCATCCAGCGCAGCCACATGACGTTCCAACAACGACACGTCCAGAGAAAGATTACCGTAGTACTTGTTCATATCGCTTAGCACTGAATCATTCTCAAAAATCAAAGCTCTGTGATCAAGCCCTAGATGCCCTGCCATGGACGCATAAATATAGGTAACGTAACTTGCAGGAAACAACTCGATAATCTGCGCAGAGGGTTTGCAAAACATCATGTTTGTTAACCCGGCACCGGTAAGCCCGACAATGACATCAGCCTGTGCAAACAACGCTATTTTCTGCGCAAAGTCATACTGCGACATCTCGACAGATTCAAAGTCGTAGCGCGCCAGCATGGAGATAATCTGCTCCTCATTGATAAATTTCCGACTTCCGGCATCACGTCGTGAAATGTAAAGTCGGCGACCACCTGGTGATGCACTACCCGGTAACAATGAAGCACGATATCCATCGATCAACCAGCCGGGCGTATTGCCAGAACTGACACCGCGCGGAGCCGTAGCACACAACAATCGTTCAAATCGCCAACACGCCAGGGGTGGTATCTCGATAATTTTCTGCCGGGGAACACCGATAGCCAACAAGACGTCGCGTTGAAAATCATATTTAAGCGTCGGAACAAGAAAATAGTCAATCTGCTGCAGTGTGTAATGCTGCAATGCAAGGTAGAGCAGCCCTACCCCATCGACTATCCAGTGCGCATAGTTGCCTGCAACGTTTTCCACAGTGCCAAACAGATTCAAAGTTACACCGCTGTACACTTCACTGATTGCCAGGTGTCTGGTTTTGATGCTTGCGCTATTGCCTCCTCGTTGGTATTTGACGTAGGAGTATTGAGGCAGGTAACGATCCTGCGCATCAAACACAGACACATGTGTTACCCCATTGCTGCACAAGCTTGCCATTGGCACATCAGCCAGCTGATAGTCAAAGTGGGTTTGCAAGTGCCCTGTATCCAGAAACGCATCCTGTGAGTACTGAACCGACTTACGGGCGAATACCTCTGGATCCAAAGGTACCGTAGCCTCGAACTGCCAGGCGAACGTTCTGGTAGACAGAGGCAGTTGATCATGTTCAGCCAAAGCGTGCGACAGCTCAACAGTGGCCTTGTCAGCACCTGCGCTTGTGTTATTACCCTTATCAGCAAACGCACGGCGCTTGTTGATACCGCTGTCAAGTTCACGCACATCATCCATACAGCCTGCAACATCACGCGCTCCAATCCCAGCCAACCTGCCGCCAAGATATGACAGGGATAACAGCTTTTCCTTGACGAGCAAGCGCAGTTTGTTCCACTTGCTTGCGGAAAACAGATAGTTGATGAGACTTTGTAACATACGGTATGGTATCGCGTTCAGCCAGCACCCGTCACAATCAGGCACAACCCGATTCAAGGGCACAGCCGCAGTATCAAACGTCGCTTTCAATTCATCTTCGATGCGGTAGACTTTAGCGCATGGCGTGGCGCCATTTGCGTCAACAGGATACGGAGCAGTGATGAGAAAAACCAGCGCCAAGCCCAAAGTGTTTCTGGCAGCCATGATTGTGCTGACTGCCGTCACATGGGCAGTTGGACTTCTGGACATTCAGTACACCACGGAGTCCACTATCGGTTTTGCAGAGGGCTTCCCTGGTGACACCAGCGAGTGGGATCCGGCGGGTGATCCTGCCAACATCGTCATTTCAGAGCAAGGTATCCGTATCGAGAGAAATACAGCAGAACGTAGCTATGCGCTGCGTAGCTTTGCCCTGCCTGATCCGGCACAACTGCAGGGACGCAATTTACGCGTGAGGGGGTTGCTCACCACACTGAGCAGGGCTGCCCCTATAGAGCGTGAACGTGTCGCCGCCTTCATGATCTGGTTTCAGGACGAAGAACGCGAGCCCATCCAATATATTACGGTACAGGCGCTTACTGGTGACTTCCCAACTTACAGGGCTGAACGGATTGTCAGTGTGCCAGTGGATGCTCGATATTTCGTCACGGCTCTCATTAACCGCGATAGTAGTGGTAGCTTTGAGCTGACCTACGCTGATGTTCAAGTTGTCAGCACCTCTGCAGCGTACAGGATCATCGGCCCCATCCTGATTGCCCTATGGATACTCTTGCTAGGCCTTGCCACCCTCTGGGTGACCCGTCGCGGTTCTTTGAAAACCGGTGCCGCCATTGGCATACTGCTGGTGCTTACCCTTATTGGCATCTTGCTCCCTGAGTCGGTAACCTACAATTACGTATTGCCGATATATCAAAAACTGGCAAGCCTTCTATCACTTGAGCACGCTGAGCCTTTGGGGATCGTGTACAAATTCGGGCATTTTGTCTTTTTCTTTCTAGTCGCCCTTTGCCTGCTACTCAACAAACGGTCGCTGCGCCTGTCAGTCCTCATGATACTTGCCTTCATGGCCGTATTCGCAGTGGCCACAGAGGGTCTACAGCTGCATTTATTCAGTCGCAGTACGCGTCTTCTTGATCTGGGTGTTGATCTAAGTGGTGTGGTGCTCGCATGGATCGTTGC
>CAYGSW010000077.1:14445-22293 GCA_964352535.1 uncultured Granulosicoccaceae bacterium
CTACTCAGACAACGAATCTGACTACCCGGGATTAGCGATAAAGATCGCTGCCTTGCGGGACGATTTTTCCAAGATTGGCAAACCCACGCTTGAGCCAATTGCCTGCAGTACGAGGGCGCACGACCAGTAATATCATGCCAACGGCCAATGCGATGAAACTGAGTAGGGCCGCACGTGCAGCAAACGGCAACAATGCACCGCGCTCTCCTCGACTTTCCAGGATAGTGCGATACGTACGCCCCTGACTCATGAATCGACGAATAATAAACAAGGCGCTGGCCTTATGCGGTGGTATATCTTCAAATACTACAGCCTCTTCGCTCCACACCATCGTTAAACCCAGATCTTTCAGACGCAGGAAAAACTCTGTGTCCTCACCACCTGTCTGACCATACGCTTCATCAAAACGATGCAACCTGACGCTGCCTGAACGATGGAACAGAAAATTACCCGTTGCCGCATAGTCAATCCTCTGCCCCGTGCGCAGCCCGCGTGCATTGTGTAAATCAACACCACGCACCCACGCTGTTGTAGTGTCCGGAAAAACAGGCACAATGGGGCCAGCAACCAGCGCCGCCTGATAACCGTTCATGGTATCCACAAGCGCCGTTAACCAGTGCTCAACCGGATATTCGTCGTCATCAACAAACACCAGGTGTTTATGCATCGAGCTCTCAAGCACAAGATTTCGACCCACTGAGATACTATTCTGTGGTGAGTCCACGACGCGCCAATCGCATGTGTTCTCAATGCCCGATCTCTGGACAATCGCCTCCACTGCGGTATTAGCTTCAGGGCCACTGTTGTTGACAACGATCAGCTCACACGGAGCTGGGTAATGCGCTATCGCAGGAATCAATGCGTCGAGCAATTTGGCAAAAGCGTTCGCTCTCTGGTGAGTGACAACCCCTATGCTAAGCGGTGGGTAGGTTGCAGTATGTGCAGACGACTGATCAGTGTTCAGACACGTGTCTGACGGACGTTTTGCACCTTGTATGTAGTCAGGAAGATTCACAGGGGTTTACGCTCAGAGGGTGCCTCAGGTTGAGGCAGGCGTTCAGCGTAGATGAAAAACAAGGCTATGGTAAACAACTCACCCAGAACAATAAAGCCTAGCGCCAGGTAGATGTTACCGAGAAAATAGCCAACACCAACCATACCCGTCATGGAGACCACAAGCGCTGCGATACTCACCTGCATGAGAAACCGGAATTGCAGACGAACCACAAACAACTGGCCTAACCAGTAACGATACATGGTCACCAACAGTGTCACAATCCAGATGAGAAGAAACCATTGCACCTCATCATACGAGGGCACATAGCGTTCCAGAAGTCCGCTGGCATGTGCACTACCCAGCACCAGCAAGTAGGCAGTAGATAATCCCAGGTTCAAGCGGTTGTATCGTGCTATTGCTGCTTTCAACCGGGGGCTGCCCTCAGCCTGAAACACACGCCGAAGCTGAGGTGTCGTGCTATTGGTCAAGCCTTGATTGATGACCGCCATGGGCATCACCAACAGACGAGCCATACTGAAAAACCCCGCAACCAGCGGGCCGCTTACCAACATCAGAAACGGATTCATACTCTGGTTTTGCAGCCACGTAATCAGCATACCCACGATACGAAATCTTCCCTGATCGAAAAACCCTACCAGCACGGTACCGGTATGCTGCCAGCTAATCCACTCAGCAGAACGGCACTCCTGCAGGCACCGACTATTGCTCAGCAGACTGATAAAAAGAGCGGCACTGAAAAAAGAATACGTAGCACTGACAACAGAGATAGGGTTGACTGACAGAAATATCCACGCAAGACCCCCAAGCAACACAATGACATAGATGGCCGTGCAGCGGAATGAATATGCGTGCTCATCCAGAACGTACAGGTACTGGCGACACAAATCATAAAAGCTGTATACACCGACGAAGACCACAGCGGCGATTAGTTCTGTTCCATAGGTATCAACAAGCCATGCATCAGGAAACAGTAGTAGAGACACTGTAAATACAAATCCTGCGCTCGCCATAACGATACCTTGAATGACAATCGTAGCCAGAAAAATGCGCCGTCTGTCATCTACAGCACTGCTGGCAATCTGTAGAATCATCTGCCGGTGCAACAGAGTTGACAAAAAGGCACCCGCAAGCGTTGTGAGGACAAAGATAAAACTGTAGATACCGAACCAGCGCATACCGGCTGCACCCACGACGACGAGGGACGCCAGCATATTGGTTGCACTGAGCAGGATCTGCTCGACAATACCGAAGTATTGCGGCTTGATAGTCTTCTTACTCAGTATTACTTTATCAACCCAGGCAGGCCTTAGCACTGGGGTGTACCTGGACGGTCTTGTTGCGAATAGCTTACATGCGATACGCAAACTGTCGAACAACTTGAATAGTGCTTGACAGTCACGCCCAGCGCAATTGACGCTTTCGGCTACGCGACTTGGACCGTGGTCCGCCGAGGCTGGATGTGAACCGGCTGATCAGCCTATCACTCTGTTGATAGGTCAGCATCACGAACGCAACCACATATATGGACCAGATCGGGCTGTTAGGCCGAAGTAAAGAATACTCACTGACATTAAGAAACAACAGCATCAACAACGGCACGATCAATGGGAAAACGTTGGGATCCTTGCGGAACGCCACAAAAAATGCACGCGCAAAACGGCCAAGATTATAGATAACGATGAGCAACAGTAAAGCGCCACCGGCAACCAGCGTATCGAGGAAACCATTGTGATAATGGTTGAATTCTATATCGTAAGCAACTTCTGCCATGACGGTTATGTGCGAATCAAAGCCCCAGCCCAGGAATGGCCGCGTGCTTATGGCATCACGTGCCACTGACCATAATTCGGTACGCCCTGTCAGGGATGAATCCTTGCCCAGACTTTCAGTAACGGAAAGATAAATGTCAGCAGGTGTACTGGAAATGACAACGGCAATTAACATGAGCACCAGAAAGACTACAGCCCCAGCATTCAGCGCGTGCCTTACCACTGGCTTGAACGCTGCCAATATACGCAACCAGAAAACCAGCAAGGTGACAAGCACAATGGCTGATGTTGCGGTACCACTGCCCGACATTGCCACATGAAGCAAAAAAAGCACTATTGCAGCTGCGGCAATGAGCCGAACTGCAAACCGCACAGATTGTGACACCAGAAAACAGCTGGCAGCCCAATACCCCAGTACGGCAGTGGCGCCCAGCGAGTTAGGATTGCCCGCCAAACCACCGTAGCGCCTTGACGAAAAAACAAATTCGATCAGATCCGTGTCTTGAGCGAAGAATATCAACAAACTGACCAAGTGCAGTATCAGCATCGGCACAAACACCGCCGCGTAAACTGCCTGATAGCGTTTTTCTTCCGCGTGTGCAGCGGCAAAGAGTATGGCAGACAACAGACCGACAAAAATCAGCGTTGTATTGGTGAGGACTTTTATCGGCTCAATGCTATACAAAGCTGTAAACAGTAAGCATGCACCCAGTAGCAGTAGATGAGACCACTGCTTGAGATAGGCAATGACCTGTCGCCAATGCACCAGACTCAGTAAAAATACAAACAGATAAACATACTGCAGCAATTGCGCTTTTTGTAGCTCTGCTTCATCGCGCTGCGCGGTGGTTTCGTTAATGCCCAATGCATCGAAAAACAGACTATCCGACGATACATCGACGGTAGTGAGCACCAGAAAATCGGTTGATGTCACCATTAGCAACAACATAAACGGCATGGATAGTATCCACGCGGAGCTGAGAAAAGCGTGCGTTGCAGCTACCGTGCGCCGGAACAAATAAATCAGGAAACCACCTCCGAGTTTTCTGATCCGGTTTTCCCAATTCTTTTTCTTACCTTTTTTGCCACGCCGATCGGAGCTTTTGTCGCTCAACTCGATGCCATAGGCAGATCTTGAGCGGCGACTGCGATGCCCTGAGCTAGCCACAATGTGCTCCCTAGTCTTCCCGGGACCGCGCTTGCCAGGAATCGTGGATCTCTCTAAAGGTGGTGGGCAGGTCTTTAGTGATTGTCCAGTCCGGATAATGCGCTTTCATTTTGGCCAGATTAGAGATGTAGCACATATGATCGCCACTTCGATTGGTTTCATCGTACTCATAGCGCATGGCTTTACCAGAAATGGAAGCGATGAGATCGAAGGCTTCCAGAATCGAAATGGAATTATCCCTGCCACCACCAATGTTATAGACCTCGGCGACACGGGGTTTATCAACAAAGCCGAAGATAAACGCAGCCACATCGTGCGAATGAATGTTGTCGCGAACCTGCTTGCCCTTGTAGCCGAACACGGTGTACTTGCGTTCTTCAAGGTTACACTGTATCAAGTAACTGATGAAGCCGTGCAGCTCGACCCCCGAGTGGTTGGGCCCTGTTAGACATCCACCACGCAAACAGCAGGTGGGCATACCGAAATACCGGCCATACTCCTGAACCATCACATCAGCCGCAACTTTACTGGCACCGAACACCGAGTGCTTGCTTTGATCGATGGTAAATGACTCTTCGATACCATCGTAGTATGCCGCATCAGCAAAATCCCAACGAGTTTCCAGCTCCGCAAGGTTTAGTTCGTTGGGTGCATCGCCGTACACTTTGTTGGTGGACAGATGAACAAACGGAATATCCGTGGAGTATTGACGCACCGCTTCCAACAGATTCAGCGTGCCTACCGCGTTTACGTCAAAATCATCAAAGGGCCGAGATGCCGCCAGATCGTGACTGGGCTGAGCAGCGGTATGTACTACAGCATCGGGACCTACTTCGCGGACCAACTTGATCAATGCATCGCGGTTACGGATGTCAACATCGACACACCGGTAACCGGGCATATCCTGCTCCATGCGCCGCGTGTTCCACGTGGTGTCACCCTTGGGACCGAAAAAATCAGCACGCATATTGTTATCGACACCTACGATCTCCCAGTCGCGTCGAGAGAACCAGGCGACAACTTCGCTGCCGATCAGGCCAGCCGCGCCCGTTACCAATAACTTTTTCATTGCCGTTTCACAAGGGTAAATGTAGGAAAAATCCAGTGCCTCAGGATGCAATCAGCGTTACACCCGAAGGCGCGGTTATTTTAGCTTACACATTGGTGGAAAATCTCTGACACAGCACAAAAACCCTGACTTATCTCTTCACCAACCGGTACATCTTCCCGTCTTAACCGCTGAAGTTGAGGTACATTTTGAAAGGTAAAGTACATTATCGAGCACATTACTGAGTCGTTCACGCTAGACTGCAGCCCGTTTCCCTATTGAACGCAGCCCTTTAACCATCATGCGCGTGGTCTTTGTACAAAAATTTGTTCCACACTACCGACTGCCATTTTTTGAGCGTGTAAAAACGCGTCTGGCAGATGCCGGGGTGGAATTCGTGCTCGTATACTGCGAGCCCGACCCCTACGAGGACTCAAAGGTAAAAATGGTGTACCCCGAGTGGGGAATACGCGCCAGGACACGACACTTCTCAGTATTCCACCGGTATCTGTACTGGGCCAGCGTTTTCAAATACCTCAAGCGTGACGATCTTGTTGTCGTAGAGCATGCTGCAAAACTCATTGATAACTATTTTATTTTTGCAGCACGACAACTGGGCTATCTGAAAATGGGTTACTTCGGGCACGGTGAGAATTTTCAGGCCACAACGGAATACAAAGTATCCGCCATCATCAAGAGGCTCATGCTTCGTCGCGTTGATCATTGGTATGCCTATACTGAAGTTTCACGCCTCAGCCTGCGTCGTCAGGGTGTTCTCGAATCCATCATCACAGTGGTTAACAATACCTTAGCTCCAGCTGCCAATGCGCACCTGGGAGATACACCCGGTGACCGATGTACGTTCGTCTATATCGGCGGCATGTACTCGTTAAAACTGCTGCCATTGCTCATTGACGCAGCCACCATCGTGGCACGACAGCGCCCGGATTTCAGACTTGAAATGGTAGGCGATGGCCCTGACAAGGCATTCTTGCTGGAAGCTGCAAATACCAGACCCTGGTTAATCGTACATGGTGCGCTGTACGGGCTGGAACGCGATACTGTGTTGGCGCGATCAAACGCTATTCTCATGCCCGGCCTTGTGGGTTTAATTGCTATTGATTCGTTTCAGTTTGCCAGACCCATATTGACCTCAGAGGCCGGTGAACACAGCCCGGAGATTGCCTATCTGGAGCACGAAAAAAACTGTCTGGTGGATAAGGGGTCTGTTGATGCACAGAGTTTTGCTACCTTGATAATGCGCTACCTCAATGATGAACAATTGCAAGCATCATTGCGCACCGGGTGTCGGCAAAGTGCCGAGCGTTACAGCATTGACAACATGGCGTCTAACTTCTGCCGATCACTGGTTTGATCTGTACGGCTTGTTGATTTAGCAAGAATTGCGGAGCACGAGTTGTACGCAATAAACTGTACCCAAGAAAACGCCAGTTATCTTAAGTTCATAAAAAAGGCGACTTAGCCATTGAAGCACTAAGTCGCCAGTTAGTAGAGCGTGGATTCAGCGATCCACCACCGCACTTAACACTACAGTATGTCCAGATCCTCTCTACCGGCTCGACGCCTTTGCTGCGGGGCTGATGGGCGCACCGCTTCCAGATCCAGCTGAGTGGTGTGATCAAAGTCATCCACACTCAGGTCATCTGCCCTGGTTGGTCTGCCGTTTCCGTTGCGGTACCCGATGCCGTAATCCAGATCCAGCTCTACATCGCTGTCATCGCTTCTGATGTCCATCAATTCTTGTTGAGTGAGACGTAATTTGCCACCGCCATGCCTACCATTACCACCCTCACCCTTGTCATGATAACCGTAGTAGTCGTAATAGCCCTGGTAGTAGTAATCGCCCCCATAAGCAGTGATTTTCTCGATATCCACTTGCGTCATGAGTACACCGATTAACGGTGCATTAACTTGACGCAATCGTTCGGTCCCGCGTTTCACAAGCTCCATTGAGGTGTCATGTGATTTCACGATGTAGACAACCGCATCACTCAACTTGGCCAGTACCAGTGCATCGGATACGGCCTGCGCAGGCGCGCTATCAATGACTATCCGGTCATAGTGCTCACCCAGCTTTTCAAGAATTTTCTCAAAGCGCTTGGATGACAACAATTCCAACGGCTGCGCAGGCGTGGGGCCAGAAGGCAGGATATCAAAAGAGCCTTCGAACGCGCCTCGCACGATGCACTGATGCGCAGGTACCGTTTGCGTGATCAAGTTACTCAAACCCGCCATGTTACGATCACGTCCTGCTGCTTTGGCAATAGTTGGTCGGCGCATGTCACAGTCAATCAGCAGCACTCGCTCAAGTTGGGATAGCGAGTACGCCAGATTGATGGCAGCTGTTGATTTACCTTCGCCAGGTATCGACGAGGTGATAGTGATTATCTTGCGTGGATTTTTACCATCGTCCAGACAAATAGCCGTACGAGCCGTGTTCACCGCCTCTGCGAATGTCCGGTTTTTATCGGGAATATCCAGCGGATTTAACGGCAAGTTTTGCCCCTTGTTAAAAAATCCGCCCTTTATCAGTGGCAAAATCCCAAGCATTTTCAGCCCCAGACGCCCTTCGACGTCATTGGTTCCTTTGACTGTCTCGTCCATTTGCTCGTACAGGAATGCCATGAGGATAGACAGTACCAACGAACCCAGCGCTGCCAGCGCGATGATCAACTGCTTTTTGGGTTTGAACGGTGATACCGGTGGCAGTGCATAGTCGCTTATTCGCGCGTTGGCTGCTTCAAGTCCGTCCGCTGATTTGGCTTCGGTGATACGGTTGAAGAACGTGTCGTAGATAGACCGGTTAGTCTCTACTTCACGTGAC